>CAZTRQ010000092.1:0-10331 GCA_964616245.1 uncultured Spirochaetaceae bacterium
CTCTACCGGCCGGTGGTTGTCCCGAAGCCGTCTGGAGAGGTAGCCGCGGTTTAGATCGAGGTCCTCGACGATACTGCGGAGCTGAAGCTCCGAAAGGAGGTTTTCCTCGGCGTAGAGAAAGACGAGGGCACGCTCCGGGATGTGGTCGACCTTTAGAGCGTTTAGGGAGAGTTGATACGCCGGTTTTCCGGCGTACTGCTCCTCGAAGCTCCGGAAAAGTTTCGACGACGGGTCCTGCTCTTTGATTCGGCGCAGCTCCTCGGTCAGCGGGTGGAGATCGCCGCGGGATGCGGCAAGGCCGAGGGGCTTCAGGGTTAGGTATGTGTACTCTTTTCCGGGAAGCACGTGGTGCTCGTCGCACCGGCTGCAGTAGTTGGGCTCCTCCGAACCGGCCTTCTGTTCATCCCCACCGACGATAATCAAGGGATCGAAGTAGAGGGCCGGACACTCGGCTCCGTCGACGAGGTAGTAGCGGTAGGTGTAGAAGGAGTCCTTTAGGCACTCTTCGTGCTCGCAGTAGGCGCTCAAGGGAAAGACATCGGTGGCAAGCTCCAAGAGGAGGCTCGCGGTAGCGTTAAAGAGGGCCCGGCGGAAGTTCAAGATGAGGGTCGGAAAGATAAAAACCAGATTCCGCCGCTCCGACTCCCGGAGAACGACGTAGGCCAGCCGTTCGTCGTAGAAGGAGGCCTCGTCGATAATCCAGGTGCCGACCTCGGGATGCTCGGCGATGGTTTCTTCCAGCTCGAAGGAGTCGTGGATGTGGGTAATCGAGCCGCCACAACGGACGTGTCCCCCGCGATACGCCAAGGCGTCTTCCGGTGCGTCTTTAAAGCGGACCCGGTCCAAGGCCGACCGGATAAAGAAGACGCGCCTGCGGTCCGCGCCGTCGGCGGAGGTCTCCTCCGATAGGACATCACTCTTTTTCAACGCCACCTGGCTGTCTCGCCAGACCCGGGAGGAGTATTCGGTCTTGCCGGAGCCCATGGGGCCAATAACGAGGATCCGCCGGGACCCCCGGGTAAAATCGAAGTGGTTAAAGGGCTGATGAAAACGAAGCCGGGGGAAACCGAGGCTCTTGAGAAATCCGAGGGTCGTTCCGTCGGGCGTCAATTCGGACATGGAACGCCTTTATACGATCTTCTGGGACGGCGTTTCAACCCGGTTGCCGCATCCGCTTGTGCGGCAGGTAGACCAAACAGTCGTTTACTCCCGGGGCACCAGGAACTATAGTGAGGACATATGGGCAAAATAATTCTCGTTTCCAACCGGCTGTCTACCTCCGTCACCCCCACAGAGGACGGATTCTCCTATTCCCAGAGTATGGGGGGCCTCGCTACGGGCTTGAGCTCTCTCCACCAACAGGAAGATAGCCTCTGGGTAGGGTGGAGCGGAATCCCCCGGGAGGAACTCAGCGACGCGGGAGCCAAGGAGATCGAGACCACACTGCGAACGGAGTACAAGAGCGTCGCGATCCATCTTTCCGGCGAGGAAATCGAAGCCTTTTATCTTCGGTTTTGTAACAACACCGTATGGCCCCTCTTCCACTACTTCCCGACCTACACCGAGTACGACAACTATACCTGGGATACCTACCGCCGAATAAACGAGCGATTCCACGAAGCGGTAGTCGCCGTGGCCGAAGAGGACGACACTATCTGGGTCCACGACTACCATTTGATGATGCTTCCGGCGATGCTCCGGAAGAGTCTGCCCCAGGCCCGGATCGGCTTTTTCTTGCACATTCCCTTCCCGTCCTACGAGATATTTCGCCTCCTGCCCTGGCGCCACGCGCTTTTGGAGGGGATGCTGGGCTCCGATCTTATCGGGTTCCATACCTACGACTACGCCCGGCACTTCTTGAGCGCCACCCGGCGAATAGTCGGTGCAGAGCACGACTTGGGGAACATAAAGCACGATAACCGAATTATACGGGTCGACGCCTTTCCGATGGGAATAGACTACCAGAAGTTCGCCGAGTCCACCGATCTCCCGGAGGTCCAGAGCTACATGGAGAAGGTAAACGAAGAGGTCGGGGACCGGCGCCTGATGCTCTCCGTCGATCGCTTGGACTACACGAAGGGTATTCCCCTTCGGATCCGGGCCTACCACCAGTTTCTCGAAGAGCATCCCGAGTACCACGAGAAGGTGGTCCTGGTGCTGATTGCGGCTCCATCGCGAACCCAGGTTCCCCAGTACGCCGAGCTAAAACGCGAAATCGACGAGTTGGTCAGCACGACCAACGGCGCCTTTGGCACCCTTGGGTGGAGCCCCATCTGGTACTACTTCCGCCCCGCCCCCTTCGAGCACCTCTCGGCCTTGTACGCGAAGGCGGAAGTCCTCTTGGTGACGCCACTTCGGGACGGGATGAACCTTATCTCCAAGGAATACATCGCGGCCCGAAGGGACCGGTTGGGAGTCGTCGTGTTGAGCGAAACCGCCGGCTCTTCCCGGGAGCTCGCCGAGACGCTTATCGTCAATCCGAACGACATCGAAAGCATCGCGAACGCCATCTACGAGGCACTCAATCTTTCCGAAGACACGCAGCGGGAACGCAACGAGCGACTCCACAAGCGCCTCGCCCGGTACGATATCCACTACTGGGCCCGGGACTTCATCGACAAGCTCCACAATGTGGCCGCGTCTCTCGAAGGCCTTAGAATGAAAAAACTAACGGCCTCGCTAAAGAGGGAGATTGCCGAGCACTTCGCCGCTGCATCTTCGCGTCTGCTCTTTATCGACTTCGACGGCACCCTAACCAGCCGGGGAGAGGCCGGCGGCCTCTTGGACGACGACACCAGGAAAGCGCTCGGCAAGCTCGCGGAGCACCCGAACACGGAGGTGGTAATCGTCAGCGGACGCCAACGGGAAGATTTAGAACCACGCTTCGAGAGGATGAAGGTAAACATTATAGCCGGCCACGGAATCTGGAGGAGGGATCGGGAGGGGCAGTGGCACCTCGAAGAGGCGGTCTCGAAGGAGTGGAAGGACGTTATCCGGCCGATGCTCGACCTCTTTCAGGACCGGACGCCCGGGTCCCGGGTCGAAGAACACGAGTTCTCCCTCTTGTGGTACTTCGACAAGGCGCAGCCGGAGCTCGCGGCCATCCGCCTAAACGAGCTCCGGGACGCCCTCTTGGACCTGACGGCGAACCACGAAATCTCGATCCTCGAAAGCTCCCGGTACCTCGAGATAAAGAGCGCCACCGCGAGTAAGGGCCGCGCCGCGAGCCATTGGTATCACCTAAAAAAGTGGGACTTCGTCATGGCCTTGGGGGACGACTGGACCGACGAGGACATCTTCTCGATGCTCGACGAAAACGCGTACTCGGTAAAAGTCGGCGTGGATATTTCCAGCGCGAAGTACTTTCTCGATTCGGTACAGGATGTCCGGGGCCTGGTCCGGGAGCTCAGCGAACGGACATAGCGACGGGCCTATAGCCTGCGTCTACTCCTTTCGGACCGGATTTTCGAGAATGCCGATACGCTCGATCTCTACCTCGACACTGTCGCCCTCGGCTATGGGGCCGACGCCGCTCGGGGTTCCCGTCAGTATTAGGTCACCCTCCTCGAGGGTAAAGTTTCGGGAGAGAAAGCTGATAATTTCGGGGATCTTGAAGATCATCTGCTCGGTGTTCGAATCCTGCACGACCCTGCCGTTCAGCCGGGTCCGGATGGAAAGCTTCTGCGGATCTGCGAGCCCCTTCGCCGGAACGACTACCGGCCCAAGGGGAAGGAAGGTGTCGAAGGACTTGCCCCGGAACCACCCCGACCGGTCGCCGTTTTGGATGTTGCGCTGGCTGACGTCGTTGGCGCAGGTGTAGCCGTAGACGTGGTCGAGGGCCTTCTCCTCGGAAATGTTCTTACCGCCCTTTCCCACGAAGAGCGCCAGCTCCCCCTCGTAGTCCGTTCGGGGCTCCTCGAAGCGGTAGCTTTCGAGGATCGCCGGAATAACGATCGGGTCTCCTGAGGCGCAGATGGTGTTTATCGTCTTGGTAAAGACGACCGGTTCCTCCGGGGTCGTCTTATCGAAGCCCTGTACCTTTACCGATGGGCTTTCGGCAATATGCTCGAGATAGTTCAGTCCGAGGGCGAGGATCTTTCCAGGGCGTACGGTGTAGGTGGCCTCTTCGCCGGCAATAGCTAGAGTAATCATGGCGAGCACTCTGCCACAGAGGACGGCAAGTAGCAAGGCGAAGGGGCCGGTAGGCGGGGCGCTGAGCGGCTTACGCCAGCCCCGAGAGAATAGCGTCGAGGGCGGCGTCCCGTTCGACGTCGACGGCCACCACGAGGTGGTCTCTCCGGGCGTCAGGCTCCCCGGGTTCCTGCTCTCCGGCCTGGCGAAAACGGGTGCTCCCGTGAGAAAACTCGATACTCCCGACGCGATAGCTGCAGTGTCCCGGTTCGAGGAGGATGAGAGCGGCCAGAGGATCGTGGAGGACGACGGTTCCCGGGTGTCGAGGATGATGCGACAGGTCGCCGAAGGGCGCGGTAAGGTGACGCGGGAGGCGGTCCATCGCTTCCTCGGAGGTCATGGTAAGACGGCGGGTCGTCTCGATCGGGACGACGGTCCGCTCCCGGAACGCTTGGGGGCTATCCGGCAAGGTCGACAGAATATCCGCCGCCGCCTCGGGGTCGAGGAGGACGTTCCATTCCGCCTCCCCGGCTATCGAGGTAGCCATCGATACCAGCCGAGGCAGGGGCCCGGACCGGAACCGGGGTTCGGACCGGGGCTCCGAGCTCCCGGACCCCGATACACCGAGGCCGGCCGCCGACAGGTTGGTAAAAGGCCCGATAGACAGAACGACCAGCTCTTCGCCGTAGTGTGCGAGCGCATCGGCGTAGACCTCGGCGAAGGAGGCCCGGGGAGCGGTCGGGAGATCGGGGGCAAGTTTCGGCTGCATTGTCTGCCCGGCCAGGGAGCGCTCCGCACCCGCAACGATAGGAGCTTCCACTCCGTAGTGGCGGAGTATGCTCCGGGCGTAGTCCCCCCGGATAGAGCTCTTGTCGGTAACCGTCGAAACACCGACGATGTCGAAGCCGGGAGAGTTGGCGAGATAGGCAAGACAGACCGTGTCGTCGAGGCTGGTTCCGATGTCTGTATCGAGAAAAACGGGAATCGCTGCCACAGACAGCCCGGGCTTATTCGTCTACCGGCGGCTGGGGATCGAAGCCGGCGAAGGTAAAGAGCTCGGCTTGGATCCAGATAAAGTTTCCGTTCTCCGAAGGTACGAGAAACCGTGCGGACTCGGTTTCCGCGCCGTCTTTGGTAAAGACCGCAACTTTTTCGACGGCAAGAACCGGGTAGCGTTTGTTCTTGTCGAAGAGCTTGCTCATGCTTATGTAGTGGGAGGACATGTAGGGAAAGAAGTCCTCGAACGCCTTCTTGAGGTCCTTTTTAATCTTTACGTAGAACGAAGCACTTTGCATGTTTTCTGTCCTCGAGTTCATTTTGAGAAGGAGTATACCACGTTCCCGATAGGTTTACATCAGAAGCGGGGAAGCAGCCCGTTCACCGAGACGACGACCCTGTTGTCCCGGACGATGACCAGGCACACCGAATGCCCGGGGACGTAGAACTCGAAGGCGTCCTCGAGGGCGTGGAACGCAAATTTCTCCTTTACCGCCGACTCGGGACTGACGTAGGTTTCTTTGACCTCCCCCTGGGAGACGAGAGCGACAATCGCGTGCTTTTCTCCGCCCTGCTCCGCGTCGAGAAGGGTCGACAGGAGCTGTTGGTCCTTCATTACCTGCCGGGTTACCGACCAATCGAGGTCTTCCTCGTCGGGACGCATCTCTTCGTAGACGTAATCTGCCACTCCTCTATTATACTGCAGTGGTGAAGCTCTCGCAGATCGAAATAGTACTTTCGCACCCGAAAACCAGCGGAAATATCGGCGCTACCTGTCGTGCGGCTAAGACGATGGGAATCCGCCGTTTGGCAATCGTCGGAAACCGAGAAGACTACGACGCCCACGAAGTCGGCTACACGGCGGTCCACGCTCGCGATCTCTGGGATGAGGCTCGCTTTGTGCCGACCCTCGAGGAGGCGGTCACCGGCGCGCAGCTGGTCGCGGGGACTACCCGCCGAATCGGTACGAAACGGAGCCAACGACGCTTCAGTCCGGAAGAGTTCGGCGCCTTTCTCGCCGACCGCCCCGAGGGACGGGTGGCCGTCGTCTTCGGCAACGAGGAAAGCGGTCTTTCGACCGAAGAGCTAAACCTCTGTAACGTCGTCGTCTCGATCCCGACCTCCCCGGATTTTCCCTCACTCAACCTCTCCCACGCCGTCCAGATCCTAACCTACTCCATCTACTCCGAGTTGGAGTCCAGGGATATTGGGCATACGCCGATTCCAACCGAGGACGCCGAGGAGCTCTCCGAGGCTGTCGTTACTTGCCTCCGGGGCCTCGGCTACTTTAGGCATCACCAACCCGAGGTTACGCGGCGCCTCTTTCGCGATATCTGGCTCCGAGCCGGCTTGAGCGTTACCGAATACCGGAAGGTGCGTTCGATCTTCGAAAAGCTCCCCTACATCGCGGAGAAGACGCTATGCCGATGAGCACGGGGATAGCCGTGCCTCCGATCCTCGCCGAGGATAATGCGCTGGTCTGGGTGAACAAGCCTTCAGGGGTCCTCTCGGAGTCGAACGATACCGGCAACCCCGCCCTCTCGGACCATGTGGCACTCTACCGGGCGCAGCGATCGGGGCAGAACCTCCGGCCCTTTCTCGGGATCGTGCATCGTCTCGACCGTCCCACCAGCGGTTGCCTTCTCTACGCCGGAAGCCTTCCGGTCCAGCGGGAGCTCCAGCGGCAGTTTCGCGACCGAGAGACCGTAAAAGTGTACTGGGCGGTCGTCGAATCGCCTCCGGCGCTCCCCGAAGCTGTCTTGGAGCACCACATGCTCCACGACGTCGCGGCCAACAAGTCGAGGGCCCTCGCCCGAAAAGGAAGCGATACCAAGGAGGCGCGCCTGGCCTACCGCCTGGTGGCGGAGTCGGACCGCTACGCCCTCCTAGAGATCGATCTCTTTACCGGCCGGCATCATCAGATTCGGGCCCAGCTCGCGGCGATCGGCGTTCACATCAAGGGGGACCTAAAGTACGGCGCCCGGCGGTCGAATCCCGGGGGAGGCATCCACCTCCACGCCCTGAGCCTCGAGGTGACCCACCCGGTATCCGGGGACCGGGTCGAAGTTGTTGCTCCGCCGCCAAAGGAGACGCTCTGGAACTACTTCTGGAGACTTTCGGCCCCTGAGAACAGTTCAGGTCGGTCCTAACTTAGGGCGATCAGCCCCAGCGATCCTGCCGCTTGCCCCCGGGTGGTCAAGGCGGTACCATCTCCGGCGTGAAGCAAAACCTCCTCTACCATCTTGTAATCGGTGTTCTTACCGGCTTCGGACTTTCGCTCCTCTTCTACGTCTCTTTCGGAGTCTTCCATGCGGCGGGATTCGTTGTCTGGTCTATCGCCACCGGAGTCCTCGGTGGCCTCGCCGGTGGGCTCTGGCTTAATAGCATCGGTGCGACGGTCGGCATTACCATGTTTCTCCGGGTTATCGTCTTTGCCGCAGCAAGCGGTCTCTTTGTGTTTTAGCGGTTCTTTAGCGAGGCCTGCGAGTCCTTTTACTCATCGATCCCGAACTCCGATGCCAAGGTCCGGCCCCGCTCCACCAAGCTTCGGTTGGCCCCGAGGCGCTCGGCCTCCCAGGCCGCAAGATGTGCCTCCACGGCGCTGCAGTCGTCGAACCCTCCCAGTGCGGAGAGATAGTCCGCCAACCGTATT
The DNA here is from genome assembly GCA_964616245.1 of uncultured Spirochaetaceae bacterium. Taxonomy (GTDB): domain Bacteria; phylum Spirochaetota; class Spirochaetia; order DSM-27196; family PWMO01; genus CAYPUT01. Next base: position 7,781 of record CAZTRQ010000092.1, read on the forward strand.
GCGTCCTCCACGGCCTTAGCGGTTCCGCTTCCCGTGTGCGGCCTTACGATACTCGCCGCGTCTCCTAAAAGCAGGGCTCGACCGAAAACCATCCTTCTCGGCACCATGTCGAGAACGCGTTGGACGAAGGGTTCCTCGGTCTTCTCCACCAGCTGTTGGAACTGCGGCGGAAACTCCCGGCCGGCAATCCTTAGGATGTGCTCTCTGACGTCGTCCCGCACCAAGCCGGGGGCGACAGTCGATCGATGGAGGATACCCCTTCGGTCCCGGAGCGACTCCGGTGCATCCTGGGAGTCGGGAACGTACCAGACCCAGTTTATCCGGCGATCCTCGATCCCGGTTTGCCCCTCGAATCCGGATACGGGATAGCAGAGAAACTGCCCGTGGGTCATCTCCACGATGTTGAAATACTGCGCCATCCCGCTCCTGAAGCCCGGCGACAGCGCGGTTACCGGCGCCACTCCGCGGTAGGCGACGTATCCGGCAAGATTCGGGGTCGCCCCGGGGTCGAGAATCTGACGGGCCCGGGACCCTAATCCATCGGCGCCGATAAGCAGAGCGGCGGTTATCGACGGCCCGGTGCGAAAATGCGCTGTGACCGAATCGGCCTCGACCTCGAGCTCCTCGAGGTTGCGCCCTCGCTGAACAGAGCCTTCTGGAAGGGAAGCCTCGAGGCGGTTGAGGAGCGTATCCCACCCCGTGTAGTAGGTTCCATCCATCGGAAGCTCGTTGATGCTACCATCCTTTCCGAAGAGCCGCCGTCCGACGGGGGAAACACCGATCGCTCCGCGGGCTCCGAGCCCGTTCCGCTTTAGGTACTCCTCCATTCGCGGTTGCACGACGACCCCACTCCCGCGGCGGTAGGCTGTATCGGAGCGTTCGGCAATCTGAACGTCGAAACCTCGGCAGCAGAGAGCAAGGGCGCTGCACATTCCGGCGTAGGAGGCACCGATGACGAGGATGCGGTGGGACACCCGTCTAAGGTAATCGCCCCGACAACAGCTGTCCACGGGAACCCTTGGTTCTGGTTGGACGGGGCGTCGGCCGGCGGGCGGCGCTACCAGCTAAAGAGTGCGTCTACGCTGTCGTCCCAGGAGAAGTAGTTAAGACGCCTGAAGGTGCCGTTGTCGTAATAGACGAAGCGTACTCGAAGCGCATGATTACGGTAACGAACCAGATAGAGGTGTTGGATGATCACATCCTCGATCGATTCGCTTCCGAGAAAGACGAAGTCGATACCAGGACCGTAGCGATTCCGCAAAGAGGTCAGCTGCCGGGCGGTTCCCACCTCCAGGGTGTCGACTTCGCTCAAGGGTATTCCGCTCTGATCCCCTCGAAACCGGTCGAAGGCTTCTTGGAACCGTTCGGCGAGGAAGTCCTCGAGGAAGGCTTCCTCGAAGTCGCGAATATCCGTCTCGGTCGCGAGGCTTGTCTGCGGGAAGGCAGCGACCACCGGTATCATAAGAAAGAGCGTGACGAGAAGCGTTTTCATACCTAGGATTGTAGCTCATTCCCAAACCTCGGCGCCACCATACCTAACCGAGGGTAACCGGAAGGGTTTACCAACCTTCGGCCGATGTTCTATAGTTGCATTTAATGGAGATAAAAAACGTATTTTTAGTTACTGAAAAGGAGCGCGGCCTCATCGAGATGCACACTGCGTTGAACCTCCTGAACGCGCTGTTGGCGGAGATCACCGTCTTCTCGGGTCTCCTTGGATCCGGTATCTCCGAGGCGAAGCCGATGGAGGACCAGATAGTCGAGTTTGCCGGCCGACTCCGGGACCCAGCCGACGCGTCTCGAGCGCTGGAAAGAATAGGAGAGTTTTCGGAAGTCCTCCGGTCGACTCTCCAGGGGTTTAAAGAAGAGGCAATTCGACGCTTCCCGGAGCAAACGGACCGTAAGACGATCGAGGCTCAGGAGGAGAATATCGAGGCAGTCTTGGATATCCTCGCGGTCCGGGCGGCAGAGCTCCTTGCCCGGCGCTCCCCGGAAGAGCAGTGGAAAGAGTTTACCGTCGATTATCTCAAACGGTCCCTCCAACAGGTTCTCGACGTTATGCAGCGCTTAAACACGACGAGCCCGGCAATCGTCTACGAGAAGGCGGAGCAGACGCCGGAGAACCATCTGTTCCTCTTTCGATCCTGCCGGGACGACCTCGACCGGATAACGCTTCCCGCGGTATTCCAGGATGTTATCCGCGATCTGGTGGCAAACGCCCGAAAATACACCCCAGCCGGTGGAAGCTACGCCGTCGATATCTGCGAGGACGAGGCCCGGATCTCTATTACGGTTACCGACGACGGCCTGGGCATTCCGGCGGACGAAGTAGAAGAGACGGTCAATTTCGGGTATCGAGGGACTAATGTGCAGAATCGCCGAACCTTCGGCGGGGGCTTCGGGCTGACAAAGGCCTATCTGACGACCGGACGCCACGGCGGACACTTTTTTATCGACAGCGCCCCGCAGGTCGGGACGACGGTCCGGATCGAGCTTCCGGTATCGGCATCGAGAAAGCGAAGGAGCTTGGTATTAGAAAACTAGTCCAGTC
>CAZTRQ010000093.1:0-10028 GCA_964616245.1 uncultured Spirochaetaceae bacterium
CGCAGTCGCCGACGGGCTTGGAATCGTCGAAGGGGTTCGGGTAGTGCCAGACCATGTTCTCGTAAGTATCGTTACCGGTCTTTATCGACCAGTAGCCCGCCTGTCCCTTGTAGGGACAGACCGTCTTGTGATCCGTTTCTTCGAGCACCTCCCAATGAACGTCCTCCTTTGGGATGTAGTACCGGATGGGTAGTCCGGTTTCCACGAGGATTCTCGGCCGCTTCGTCTCCGCAATAAGGACGCCGTCCTTCTCTATGCGGACGTGCAGGGAGCTTTGCCGCACGTCGATGCGGGTGTAGGGATCCCGGGGATGCCCGATTAGCTCCTCTTCTTCCTCCATCCAACGGTCGACGTCACCGAAGTCGATAAACCGGAAATCCGATAGCTGCTCTCCCAGCTCGTCGTCTTCCTTTACCTGGGCCTTACCGCCCAAGGCATCGGTGTCTATGTGGCTTTGCGGAAATCCGTAGAGAAGCTTGAAGGGAGACTCCCTGAGGATTACGGCCTCTCTGCTGTCTACAACGGCCGCGTCGCCGACAAAGGCCCGAATTCGCGTGCCCGTCGGGGCGAGAACCTTCGGTGTTTTGAATGCCATATAGTGACCTCCTTCTCTTTAAGGTAGCCTAGATTACAAAGACGACCGCCGCCAGAAGAATGCCCCCCAGGTTCGCGATCGGCAGGGGCACAAGCGCCAGGGCCCCGGCGAGGGCCAAGAGGGTTCGCCGCGGGAGCCCGAGGCGCTTGCCCCAGTAGTTCATAAAGGCCCCCGAGAGAAGAACCACGCCAACGCCCGCCCGGGCTATGCTTATCGCATTCTCCATGCCGCTTTCGAGAAGTAAGAGGCCTCCGTCGTAGACGAAGAGAAAGGGTACCAAGAAGGCGGCGAAGCTGAGCTTTAGCGCCACCTTCGCGGTCTTTATCCAGTCCGCTTCCGCCATCCCCGCGGCAATAAACACCGCCCCGCAGATCGGCGGGGTGACCGCCGAGAGAATTGCGAAGTAGAAGACAAAGAGGTGCACCGCGATCGGCGGGATCCCGAATTCGATAAGCACCGGGCCCCCGATAACCACCGCCATGATGTAGGCAGCCGTCGTCGGCACCCCCATTCCGAGAAAGACGCTTGTGAATGCGATAAGGATGAGCGTCAGCAAGAGCCGTCCCTCTCCGAAGGAGAGGATTCCGGAGCTAACCTTTACCCCGAGCCCGGTGAGTCCTACGATCGCGATAATAATCTGAGCGCTCGCGGTGATGCTCGCGATAAGTGCCCCCTGCCGGGCACCGGTGGATACCGCCTCTTTGAAGCGTCCGAGGGCTCCGGAGAAGTCGAAGCGCCAGTCCTCGTTAAGTAAGCCCAAAGGTATGGTCGCCATGGTGGCCCAGAAGGCGGAGTACTGCGGTGTGTACCCCGATATCATCCATCCGAGGAGCACCGCGAAGGGGATCAGGAAGAAACCCGCCGCCGTCAATGTGCTGTTCCACGAGGGAATCTCCGCCCGGCTCAATCCGACGTAGCCCTCCCGCCGGGAGTAGAGGTGAACGCCGATTCCCGCGGCCAGAAAGTAGAGTGCCGCCGGAATTAGGGCGTGGTAGGCAACCTTTAGGTACGGTGTCTCTGTGAGCTCGGCCATGACGAAGGCGCCGGCGCCCATAATCGGGGGCATTATCTGCCCGCCGGTGCTCGCCACGGCTTCGACGGCGGCGGCCATCTCCGGCTTGTACTTTAGCCGCTTCATCATCGGGATGGAGAAGGAGCCGGTTGTCGCGACGTTCGCGCTCGCACTCCCGGAAACCGACCCGAAGAGGGCGCTCGAGATGGTGGCTACCTTCGCCGGCCCCCCGGTAAACCGGCCGGCGAGCTTGATGCTCAGCTTCATAAAGCCGCTTCCGCCGCCGGTAGCGAAGATAAAGGCGCCGAAGAAAACGAAGATGGCGATTACGTTGGTACTGACGCCGACCAAGAGGCCCCAGATACCGCCGGTGGTCAGAAACATCTGTCCGGCGATGGTCTCGAAGGTGTACTTCGGATGTCCGAAGGGGCCGGGGATTAGATGTCCGAAGACGGCGTAGAGCAGAAACACCGAGGCTATAATCGGGAGTGTGGGCCGAATCATCCGCCGTGCGGCTTCGAGAATTAGGAGCATCAAGACGAAGGCCATAATCACCTGACCGGACCCCGTCGGGACACCGTACTGATTCGAAATCTGGTCGTACTGCAGAATAACGTAGGCGGTTATGCCGACGCCGACGGCGGTAAGTGCCAGGTCCGCGGCTCGGCGCCAAGGCGAGACGGCGGCTTTCGCGTTGACCAGGCCCCCGAAGAAGATGATGACGAAGGCCAACCCGATGTGGACCGCCCGGGCCTGAAGCGCCGGGAGAAAGCCGTAGACCGGGAGCACCAGATGGAAGATCGCAAAAACGAGCGACACGCCCAAGAGGACGTGTCGCCATATCGCGTGTTTCAAGTCGGTAGCAGCGCCCCTATCGGAGGGCCGGGGCTACGTCGAAGCCGATCTCCCGGTAGTACCGCAGGGCGCCGGGGTGGAGCCGGGCCTTCATCGCGTTTACGTCGTCCATGTTGATCAGCCGCATCGCCGGGTGGACCCCTTCCCAATCGCCCCGGCTTTCCCAGAAGGCCTTGGTCAGCCGGTAAGCCGTCTCGTTAGAGAGGTCGGTGGTGGTGTAGGTTGCAACCGGAAGGCTGATGGTGTTGATGTCCCGGTTCACCCCGTTGTACATCCCCGCCGGGATAACCGCCCGGGTGTACTCATCGGAGACACCCCGGTAATCCGCGTCGCTGAGCTCGAGAAGCCGAATCGGCATGGTCGCGGCGATCTCGGTGACCATCGACGCCGGCGGTGTGCTCGACGTGCTAAAGCCGACGGCCCGGCGATTGCGCACCGCACCGACGCCTTCGCTCAGGTCGAGGGTCAAGAGGTTGATGTCCTCGGCGATACCCATCGACTCGAGAACCGCCTGGGTAATCCGGGCCCCGGAAGAGCCGGCACCGCCGGGGATAAAGCGCTCTCCCACTAAATCCCGCAAACTCCGGACGCCGCTGTCCTCCCGGACGACCCAGTGCATGACCAGGCCCGGAAGGGGCCAGAGGGAACGGACGTTCTCGTAACCACCTTCGTCGAACTGGCCGCTTCCGCCGAGGGCCGATTGCACTAAAGACGGCGGGGCGGTAAAGAGGTAATCCTGGCGGATACGCGCCATCTTTACGTTTTCTACCGAGCCGGCGCTCGTTTCTACGGTAATGTTGTAACCGGACAGCTCGTCCATCAGAGCCTCGGCGATGCCTACCGAAAAGGCGTAGTAGGTGGATGTCTCCCGGGCACTCTTGAGAGCCACGTCCGTTTGAGCGGAAATGGATTGTGCAAGTAAGATGACCCCGAGTAGGGCGAAAACTCTTCTCACGTTCGGCCTCCTTTTTGTATAGATATGAGGTTTCTACGAATAGTCCGGCCTGTCAAGGGGTGACACCGGTGTCTCTAGCTCCGGTGTCCAGGTGGGACCGGTGGAGCTCAATTGAAAACTTGCTCTGGTCCCCGCGGTAGAAGGCGTTGGAGTGCTCGATGCAGCGCCCGGTCTCGAGGTACACGGTGGTCTCGATGTACTGAATCGGCCTGCCGGCCTCAGTATCGAGGTGCTCTGCGACTTCGGCGCTCGCCCCTATGGCTTCGATGGTTCGGGTGGCCCGAGACAGTCTGTACCCGTAATGCTCCTCGAGCCTCTTATGGAGGGCAAGGAGTTCCTGGGGTTCCTCGTCGAACCGCGGGACGAGATCCGCTGGAAGATAGCTGGTTACGTAACTCAACGGCGTGCCGTTGGTTAACCGGAGTCGCCTCAAGGCGTATACGGAAGTCCCCGGAGAAAGCGAAAGGCCCCTCGCGACCTGTTCCCCGGCGTAGACCTGGGTAACCGAGAGAACTCTCGTTTCCGGAGTCCGGCCTCGGGCGATAATCTCTTGATCGAAGGTTTCGAAAGTCAGCAGAAAGTCCCGCTGAAGTTTTTGCTTGACGACAAAGGTTCCCTTACCCTTGCTCCGAACAAGCATTCCCTCGTTTACCAATTCGTTTATCGCTTGCCGAACCGTCGGCCGGCTGACGCCGAAATGCTCGCAGAGCTCTACCTCCGTGGGTATCGATTCTCCGTCGGCGCGCTGGGTAATGAGCTCCCGGAGATGTGTCTTAACCTGGTAGTACAGAGGGATCGGAATACTCTTGTCCACCGCCTTGCCGTCTAGGCTCACATTCCCACTCTCCCTTGACCCGATTCTAACGGGGAAAATGGTGTAATGTCATTACTACCGGGAATAGACGAGTATAGATGTAACAATGTAATGACATTCTAATGTCCTGCTAATATAGTTCTAACACGTACCACCGAGCATGCAACCCATCTTATCAATTGCGTAAGGAGGCAAGAGATGAAGAAAATAGTGATTCTGTTCCTGATCGCCGTCTTCGGTGTTACCCTGGTGTTTGCTGGCGGTGGGCAGGAGGCCGATTCGGCCGGGGGGATGTCTGGGACTATTACCCTGTACACCTCCGAAACGTCTTCGGATGTCGAGGGCTACGTTCGTCAGTTCGAGAAGTCCAATCCGGGGACCACGGTGGAAGTGTTTCGCCTTGGGACCACCGAGCTCGTTGCACGGCTCTTGACCGAGCTTGAGGCGGGAGAAACTCCGGCGGACGTCATCTGGTTTGCGGACATGGCGCTCTTCGAGCGGTTGGCCGAAGAAGGCGAGTTACTCGGAATCGACCCGCCGCAGGCGGCTAATATTCCGGAACAGTACGTCTACTTCGACGGAATGGCCTACGAAGTGCGACTTATCTATCAGATAATCGCCTACAACACCAACTTAGTCGGCGACGCCCCGACGGGCTGGTGGGACCTGACCGACCCGGAGTACCGGGGAGCCGTAGGCTCCGCGAGCCCCTTCGTTTCCGGGGCAACAGTCACCCAGGTGGCAAGCGTCGTCGAGGATTCGGAGCTCGGGTGGGACTTCTACGAGGCCCTGGCCGAAAATGAGGCAGTCGTGGCCGGAGGCAACGGTGGTATCGCCCAGGGTATCGCCTCGGGGGAATACGCGATCGGACTTACCATCGATTTTATGGCGCGGTCGCAGATAGAGCAGGGGGCTCCGGTAGGCTACGTCTACCAGGAGGAAGGCGCCGTGTACGTTCCGACCCCAATCGGCGTCATCTCCGGGACCGACAACCCCGAGCTGGCGGCGGCCTTCGTAAACTATCTGATGAGCGTCGAGGGGCAATTGCAGCTTCAGGCGAACGGCTACATGCCGGTCAACCGGAATATCGCGCTCCCGGAGGGTGTTCCTTCCGCGGAGGATATCCCCGTCCTGAGCACTGATTGGACATTCCTCGAAGAGAACCGAGAGATGCTCCTGGACCGCTACGCGGACATCTTCGGCATCGACTAAGTATAACTAAGTATAATCGACTAAGTAACCGCACCGACGGGAGAGGCGTTCGACGCCTCCCCTTGGTGCTGGTTTAGAGGGGAGAGCTTTGTCGTCAAAGAAGCTCCGGCCGCTCCTGCTATCGGCGGTCGTCTATTCATTTCTGGGGATTCTCTTTCTCTATCCCCTCTCGCGGCTTCTGCTCGCGGCCTTTATGAGGGACGGAAGCTTTAGCCTCGGGAATTTCGCCGAGATAGCTGGGAATGATTCCAACGTCTCGGCCCTTGCCAACAGCCTGTATATCGGTGTCGTGGTAACCGCTATTTCGACCCTCGTCGGTTTTACTCTGTCGTGGTTGGTCGTTCGTACCAACCTCTACCTTAAACGGGCGCTCCAGTTTTTTTTGGTTATGCCCTTCTTTATTCCGCCGTTTATTATGGCCTTTGCCTGGACCAGGCTACTCGGGAGGGCGGGATACATAAACGCTTTTCTGCAGAGGGTCCTCGGCCTCGATGCCCCTCCGATTAGCGTCTTCGGTGCCTTCGGCGTAATACTGGTCTCGGTTATCTACACATATCCTTACGCCTTTATCGTTATTTCGAAGAGCATGGAAAGCCTCGGGGCACACCTCGAGGAGGCGGCACAGATTTCCGGCGCCTCGAAGCTACAGGTTGTTAAGGACATCGTCCTTCCGGTGCTGTTGCCCTCAGTCGGGTCCGCGGCGGTTATCGTCTTTGTGACGACGGTTTCGATGTTCGGCATTCCGGCGATTATGGGTACCCCGGGGCAGTTTATCGTTACCACTACGCGTATTTACGGTTACGTCGGCGGGTTCCGGGACCCTCACGGTATGGGCATCGCGACGGGCCTCTCCATGGCCCTCCTGGGGTTCGCCTTGGTGGGACTTCTGCTCCAGAACTACTTTACCCGAAAGCAGCACTACACGGTAATAACCGGAAAGTCCGCCGCCATCGAAGTGACGGATCTCCGGGGTTGGCGCCTTCCAATGACGGTTGTTGTCTCCCTCTTCGTTCTGGTGGTCTTGGCCGCCCCCGTGCTGGCTATTGCCGCGACCTCGGTGATGCGGGCCCTGGGACTGACGTTCTCGCCGGAGAACCTTACGCTGTCCCACTACCTCCGATTACTGCAGATGCCCCTGGTTTCCCGGTCCTTGCGGAACAGTTTTCTTCTCGCTTTTGCCGTTCCGACGCTCGGGGTTGTTGCCGCGGTAATGCTGACCTTTCTTAAGCGCAAAGGGCGAATGCCCGGGCGAAACGCCGTCGACTACATTGTTAGTCTACCCTACGCGATCCCCGGGATCGTAATCGGTGTGGCGATGATCCTCGCCTGGATTCGCCCCGTCCTGGGTCTCCAGATCTATAACACCATTTGGATCCTCTTTCTTGCCTACATTGTCCGCTTTATGATCTTCCCTATGCGCACCGTGAGCGCCTCTTGGAAGCAGCTCGACGACTCCCTCGAAGAGGCCGCCCGGGTTTCCGGCGCCCGGGAGATGCGGGCGTTGAAGGATGTAACCGTACCGCTCATTTCCACCGGAATCGTGTCCGGGTGGCTCCTTGCGTTTATGCCCGCTCTTACCGAGCTGACTCTCTCGATTCTGCTCTATTCGCCTGGCAACGAGACGATCGGGGTCACGGCGTTTAACGTGATGCAGGAGGGGTTGGTCACCGTGGCCGGGGCCTACGCGATAATCATCACCCTAGTAGTTGTAGGCTTGAATATTGTCCTCAGGGTTTTCTCGGATCGGCGAGAGAAGCGCCTCGCCCCTTCGACGGCAGGAAAGGGAATCTGAATAGATGGCAGAGCTTGTAATTCAAAACTTGACGAAGAAATACAGCGATTTTGTAGCGGTAAGCGACTTTAGTCTGACCGTCGCCGACGGAGAATTCTTGAGCCTTCTTGGGCCCTCGGGTTGCGGCAAGACGACCCTCCTTCGGAGCGTGGCCGGTTTCTTCCCGATTCAGTCGGGGGAAATTGCGGTTGGCGGGCGGGTTCTCTCGGCTCCGGAGAAGAACATCTACCTACCTCCCGAGCGCCGCAACCTCGGTATGGTGTTTCAGAGCTACGCCGTCTGGCCTCACATGAACGTTTTCGACAATATCGCCTATCCCTTGAAGGTGCGAAAACTTCCGGCAGAAGAGATCGCCGGAGAGGTGAACCGGGTGGTTTCGCTATTGAACTTGAAGGGCCAAGAGAAGAAGAATCCTTCGGAGCTCTCCGGGGGCCAACAGCAACGGGTGGCCCTCGGACGGGCCTTAGTGATGAGTCCCGATGTCCTCCTCTTGGACGAGCCGTTGTCGAATTTGGACGCAAAGCTCCGGGACCGGATGCGCTTCGAGCTAAAGGAGGTTCAGCGGCGTCTGAACCAAACCATTGTTTACGTGACCCACGACCAGGACGAGGCGATGGCCGTCTCGGATCGTATCGTCTTGATGGACCGGGGACTCATACGTCAGATCGGCGCCCCCCGGGACATCTACCACAAGCCGGCGAATCTCTTTAGCGCCCGCTTTATCGGCCGCTCGAACTTCTTTTCCGGTCGTCTTGCGTCCCGGAACGGCAGGCAATGCCTCATCGACTTGGCCGACGCCCCCGCTAGACTCGCCGTGGTGGCGGGAACCGAAGCCGCCCTTGACCCGGGCTCCGAGGTGGAGGCCGCGGTCCGCTACGAAAATGTGACGGTCCTCGATGCTCCCGCGGGGGACGCCCTTGAGGGAAGGGTGGTCGCCTCGACCTACCTCGGCGGTTCGGTCCTGTTCGAGTTCGAGACAGAGGCGGGGATGATCTTTGCCGAAACCAACGACTCGGTGGATCTTGCCGACGGCGATACTGCCCACCTGCAGCTGGGCAAGGCTCAGCTCTTCCACGCCGAGACTCCCCAGGAGCGTGAGTGAGCGCGTGTGGCCCGATCGTGACATTCGCCCAGTTCTCGGACTCTCATCTCCGGGCGGACCGGAGAAAGCACCAGGGCGTCGACGCCGTCTCCGCTCTCGAGACCGCGGTCCGGAGTCTCGGCTCCGCGGTCGAGTTCGTAGTCCACACGGGGGACCTCGTCTCCCGGCCGGCGGACGTGGAGTCCTACCGGCTCTACCGGAAAATCGCCCAGGGGCTCGAATGCCCGATATGGCATCTACCGGGGAACCACGACGAGGTAACCTTGATGCGCCGGGAGCTCGGGGCGACGGTTCCGGACTTTCCCTGGAGCTTTTCCTCCGGGGGCATCCGGTTTATCGGGCTGAACAGCTCGGAAGGTAGCGTAGCGGAAGAGGAGCTTGGACGTCTGGCGACGCTGCTCGCAGAAGGGGGCGATGTGTTGCTCTTTTTACACCATCACCTTGGGCCCATAGAGGACTCCTGGCTCAACCCCTTTGCCCTGCAAAATCCCGAGGAGCTCGGGGCCGTGTTACGGTCGGCGACCTCCCGGATTCTCGGGATTTTTCACGGCCATATCCACTACTATTCCCGAATGAGCTTTCTGGGATTTCCCGTGTTTTCTGCCCCGGCGCTTACTTCGCAATTCGATCCTTTCGGGGCATTCCTCTCGGTAGGGCATGAGCCGCCGGCTTACACCGAGGTGGCGGTTTATCCCGACGGCAGGGTGTCTCGGACCCTCCATCCCTGCGGCGCCCGGGTCGACGGTTCCTTAGAAGGGGCCAGATGACTGCAGAAGCGATTCTCGGCGCACTGTTGCGCTACGCCGAAGAGGCAGGACGCATCGCCCTCGCGGAACAATCCGGGCTCTCGGCGACTGTGAAGCCGGACGATACCTACGTAACCGAAGTGGACCTGAGGCTCTCGCGCCTAGCGGTCAGCATGCTTTCCGAGGTCGTCCCCCCGGAATCGATCGTTACCGAGGAGCATCTCGAGCATCTCCATTGTGATGAGGCGACCCAGGGCGGGGATACGCCGGAGATTCTTGTGTTCGTCGATCCTATAGACGGGACGCGAAACTACTTCCACAACATTCCCCTCTACGGAATATCCGTCGGGGTATTCAAGGACCGTAAGCCCTGGCTGGGTGTCGTCGCCTTCCCGGGGCTGGGCGAACTGATTTATTCCGACGAGACCGGGGCCTACCTTGAGCAGAATGCCTTCGGAAGCGATTCTTCGATAATGCGTCTCGAGCCGGAAGCCGCGGACTTAAACGAAAATTCGGTGATTCTCCTTGCCAACAGCTATGTGAGAGAATACCGTTGGAGCTATCGCGTTTGTACGTCACTGGTTACCGCCTGCGTTGCTCTAAACGCCTGTTGGCCCCTGCTGAACCGAGGTGTAGGGACAGTTCTCCTGGACCATATCTGGGACTTTGCGGGAAGCTGGCCTATTTTGGAGAAGTTGAGATTTGAGCTCCGGGGCGCAAAATCCGGGGCGGTGATGGACTGCTACAGACCCGAAGACTACGATCCCGACACCCTGATGCTTAAGGAGCCCGTCATCGTTTGTCGGCCGGAACATTACGAGCGGCTCCGGGACGGCATGGTACCCGGATCTACAGTCGAATAGGTGCTCCTCGAGAGGAAGAGACCGATTTGGAAAACCTAGTCTTCAAACAACGGGACAAATACTCCTTCGAGCTCAAGCTCCG
>CAZTRQ010000094.1:0-9861 GCA_964616245.1 uncultured Spirochaetaceae bacterium
ATAGACCGACAAATTGTACCACGACCGAAAGCACCGTGGGCCGCCTTATTTGTACTTGAGTGCTCCCAAAATTGTGTTTTTGTCACGGATCTTGAAGCAGCAGAGCAGATAAGTCCGTTATATAGGGTGAATCCATCGCCGATACGGAGGAGAGACACCCAATGGCCGCATTCCCACCCTTCTGCCCAAATATCGATTGTGACTTTCACGACTTAGTCGAGGAGCGCCGCGAGCGGTGGTGGATAAGGAGAGGCACCCACCCCAACCGACAGGTCGGGCCGGTACAGCGCTTTCGGTGCACGGCCTGCGGGAAGACCTTCAGCAGCCGAACCTTCAGCGTCCATTTTGCGACCCAGGTGCCCATAGACCTCATGAGGCTCGTGCGGTCGGTCAATTCCGCGTCCGGTATCAGGGACATGGCCCGGGAGTTCGGCGTGACCGAGAAAGTGATTCTCAACCGCCTTTCCCGGATGGCCCGGCAGGCTCTCGGGCTCCACGCCGAGCTGCGTCGGGAGATGGTCCCGACGGAAGACCTCGCCGCCGATGGCTTTGAGAGCTTTGTCGGGTCTCAGTACTGGCCGAACAACTTCACCCTCTTAGTCGGCGCCGAGAGTCAGTACCTGTACTCGGTCGATTACGCCCAGCTACGACGCAAGGGCCGAATGACAGATGCCCAGCGACGCCGGAGAGACGAGCTCAACCGCACGGTCGCCCTCGCCTCGGGTCAAACCGAGCGATCCTTTGCCCGGATAGTCTCCGAGATGGGGTATCTCTGGGGAGACGGCAGCCACAAACCCGTGATGACCCTATCCACCGACCGCCACCGCAGCTACCATCGCGTTATTACCGGTGACCGAGAGCTTAGCGAACGCACCGCATCCGGGCGCTTCATCCACCTCCGGATCGACTCGCGATCTCCAAGGACCCGGGCAAACCCCTTGTTCAGTGTGAACTATTTCGACCGGGAAATCCGGAAAGACCAAGCCTGCCACGTGCGCGAGACGGTCCAGTGGAGTCGAGACGTTAACCACGCGATGGACCGGATCTGGCTCTACGGCGTGTGGCACAACTGCTTCAAGGCCCGCCGGATCCGGGATCCCGAGCAACGGACCCACGCCGAGCACGCGGGAGCCCCGATGGGGACGCTCGAGAGAGGCAAACGCAGCTTCTTTATCCGGCGCTACTTCTTCTCCCATCTAAGCTTCTCCGATTCGATGTGGCGCACCTGGGTTCGGGGGTGGGTCACCCCAGAGAAACTGATGGCTCCGAAGGTCCCGGCCTACGTTATGGCATGAATGAAGATGATTGCCTGCGTCGGAGCCCCACAGAAACACAATTGTGGGAGCACTCCTAGGCACTCTCCACCCGAGCAGCGAGCACGTGCTCCTGCTTCCGAATCCTGTCGAGGGTGGCGGAATCCGGCTCCCCGGCGAGACGGAGGCTGCAGCTGGCGGTTTCGCCCCGCTGGAAGATGATGTTGGTCATCTCCTCTACGTTGACGTTGTTGCCACGGAGAGAGTCGAGAACGCCGGCAAGGACCCCCACCCGGTTCCGGTGGCGTACTACGAGGGTGTACTGCGCCCTGCCGGACTCGCCGACGTTGACAGCGTTGACGGGGACACCGGTCTCCTTAAAGGCGCGAACAATCCGGACCGCCTCGGCGGCGATGGCGTCGGATGCCTGGGCGGTGGAGGCACCGATATGGGGGGTCGCCGCCCGGAGGGCTGGGGTCTCTTTCCCGTCGGCGGTTGCCGCCGGCCCCCCGGGACACGACAGACCCGCCGGGGTCCACTCAGCCTTACCACCGCCGGGCTCTGCCGAGTAGACGTCCAAGGCGACCCGGAGCTTCTTGGGCGGGATGGCGGCGGCCAGGGCCTCCTGATCGACAATCTCTCCCCGGGAGGTATTCACCAGAATCGCCCCTTCCCTCATCGCGTCGAGAAACTCTGCATTTACGAGCCCCCGGGTCTCGGCGGTGGCTGCCAGATGCACGGTCACCACGTCCGCTTTCCGTGCCACCTCGAGGGGAGCGGCGGCAAAGTGGACGCCCTCCTTCTCGGCGCGCTCGGCGGTAAGGCTCCGGCTCCATACCATGGGCTTCATCCCGAGGGCCCCGGCGTAGCCGGCGACAATTCGACCGATGGTGCCGAAGCCGAGGATGCCCAGGGTACGGCCATGGAGGCCTTGGGCATCACCGTAGTGTTTCTTACGCCAGCGGCCGGCGCCGAGGTCCGCGGTGGCTCCGGCAATGCCCCGGTCGGCGGCGATTATGAGACCGAGGGCCAGCTCCGCGACGGCGTGGGCGTTCTTACCGGGACAGTTAGCGACAAAGACACCGCTGCGATCCGCGGCCTCCAGATCGATCGTGTTGACACCGGCGCCGGCGCGAACCACCAGCGCAAGGCTGTCGGCAGCTTCAAAAACGGCCGCGGTTACTTTGGTGGACCGGACGATCAGCACGTTGACGCCGGCGATGGCGCCGGAAAGATCGTCGGCGGTTAGGGAGGGTTCGTTTCGGACGGCGAACCCCATCGACTCGAGCTCTTCTATGGCCGCGGGGGCAAGGGAATCGGCGATGAGTACCTGCATGCGACCAGCTTACACCCTAAGTTGCCGGTTGAGTAGCTTAATGTTTATCGGGAGGGTTGTTGGACCGGGCCAGGGGGGCTTAGCGAACGCGCTTGGCCCCTTCCTTGGCTAGCTTGCCCAAGGTACCCGGGACGTCGGATATCTTTGAAAGCAGAACCATGGCGGCGATGATGTAGGGCTTGTAGCCGGCTTGCCGGTAGGTCGCCTCCCGGTGCCTTTCGAAGACATCCGCCGAGACTTCGCCTCGCTCGCAGCTGACGCCGGAGATATCTGCCGGCAGGCAGTGCATGTACAAGGCGTCGTTCGTCCGGCCCATGCGGTCGGCGTCGCATTCCCAGTCGACGTGCTTGGCATTCTCCTTTAGGGCCTGCTGCTCCAACTCCGTAAGTGCTTTGGTATCGCCGGCTCTCAGAAGCTCGGTGCGCTTCTCCATCACGCTAAAGGGAGCCCAGCTCTTGGGGTAGACGATGTCGGCATCGGCGAAGGCCTCGTCCATCGAGTGGCTAATGGAGAACCGGCCGCCGGAGCTCCGCGCGAACTCGCCCGCCTGCGCCTCGAGATCCGGGAGAAGATTGTAGCCCTCGGGGTAGGCACAGCGCACGTCCATGCCAAAGCGGGTCATCAGCGAGATGATGCCCTGGGGCACCGACAGCGGCTTTCCGTACGAGGGGGAGTAGGCCCAGGTCATGGCGATCTTCTTGCCCTTTAGCTTATCGAGGCCGCCGAATTCCTGCGCCAGGTGCTGCAGATCGGCCATCGCTTGAGTGGGATGGTCCCGGTCGCACTGCAGGTTTACGATAGTCGGACGCCGCTCCAAGAGTCCCGCCTGATGAGCGTCGGTGAGAGACTGCCCGACCTCGACCATGTACTCGTGCCCCTGACCAATGTAGATATCGTCCCGGATCCCGATAAGCTCGGTCAAAAAAGAAATCATCACTGCGGTCTCCCGGACTGTCTCGCCGTGAGCTATCTGGCTCTTCTGTTCGTCGAGGTCCTGGACCGCAAGGCCGAGAAGGTTGGCGGCCGACGCAAAGCTAAAACGGGTCCGGGTCGAGTTATCCCGGAAGAGGGATACGGCGAGGCCGGAATCAAAGACCCGGGGAGATATCCCGCCGGAGCGCAATAGGCGCAACGCTTCGGAGACGGCCAGTACCGCCCGAAGCTCGTCGGTGCTGTGGTTCCAGGTTAGGAGGAAATCCGAGTCGCGCATCGAATCAAAGGAGAGGGACTCGAGCTCTCGCAAAGGGGCGGAATAGGGTGTGCTCATGGCCAGGGATTATAGCCGCTGTGTCACGGAGAAGCAAAGAGTACACGGTAGATGCCCGGACGCCATCTAACGTATATTTGCACCAAGACTTGATTCTCTACCGCGGGGTTTTCTGTGATCAATATAACGGTTCAGCCTGAAGTTAGACGTAGCAATATCGAGCGTTGTCGCGAGCGTTCGATCCTTCTTCCGACCTTTGCCCAGATGCGCGACCCGGCCCTCGTGCCCCAGAAGGCTCGGGAACAGTTGAGGCATGTGGGCTTGTGGGACGTCGATCCCCTCAATCTCTTTCGCATCACCTGGAAAAACGAGCCGGTTGAAAGCGGCGGCACCTTCGGTCCGGTAAACGTCATGGAGCTTCCCTCGTCCCTCACCGGGGTACCGGCCCGCATCGTCGCCTTGGTGGGGCACTGGTTTCCCACCGGAGCCCACAAGGTCGGCGCCACCTACGGCTGCCTTGCTCCAGAGCTGGCACGGGGTGGCTTCGACGCCCAGAAACAGAAGGCGGTCTGGCCCTCGACGGGAAACTACTGTCGCGGTGGTGCCTATAATTCGGCCCTCCTGGGCTGCGATTCGGTGGCCATCCTCCCGGAGGGCATGAGTAGCGAGCGCTTTGCCTGGCTCCGGAATATCGCCGGGGAGGTTATCTCCACCCCCGGTACCGAGAGCAACGTCAAAGAGATATTCGACAAGTGCAACGAGATCGACCGCACCAGAGGGGATGAGGTCGTGATATTTAACCAATTCTCGGAGCTGGGCAACTACCTCTGGCACTACGAGGTAACCGGGTCGGCCATTGCCGAGGTCCTGGCGCCGATACTCTCCGAGGGGGCCCGCTTCGCCGGCTACATATCATCTACCGGGTCGGGCGGAACGCTGGCTGCCGGGGACCGACTAAAGCAGCTCTATCCGACAAGCGTCAACGTTGCCGCCGAGGCGCTGCAATGCCCGACACTCCTTCGAAACGGCTTCGGGGAGCACCGCATCGAGGGAATCGGCGACAAGCATATTCCCTGGATTCACAACGTCCGAAACACCGATATGGTGGTCGGCGTCGACGACAACCACTGCATCGACCTTATGCGGGTCTTCAACGAGCCCGCGGGGCACCGCTACCTCGAGCGCATGGGGGTCGACGCGGAAACCATCGCCGCCCTACCGATGATCGGCATCTCCGGAATCGGCAATATGATCGCCGCCATCAAGGCCGCTCGTTATTGGGAGCTCGGCTCGGAGGATGTCCTGGTGACGGTGTTCACCGACTCGATGCAGCTGTACAACTCCCGGGTCGCGGAAGAGCGGGAGCGTCACGGAGACCTCGATGAGATCGGCGCCGCTCGAGGGGTCGCCCGAGCCATCGAAGGCCAGTCCATCGACAACGCTCTGGAGCTTAGCTACTACGAGCGAATGCGAATCCACAATCTGAAGTACTACACCTGGATCGAACAGCAGGGAAAGGACGCCGAGGAGCTCAAAAGCCAGTGGTACGACTCCGACTATTGGCACCGGGTTCAGCAGAGCGTCGGAGCAATCGACGAGCTTATCGAAGCCTTTAACGAGGAGGTGGTCGGCTAGGCCTCTACGCCGGCCATAAGGGAGCCCACCCGCTCTACCTCGGCCTCGTCACGGTCCAAGACCCCGACGATGCGGCCTGCGTAGATTACGGCCACCCGGTCGGAGAGCTCCCGAATCTCGTCCAAGTCCTCAGAGATTAGAAGAATCGCGGTTCCGGCATCCCGCTGAGCCAAGAGCCGCTGGTGGATGTACTCCGATGCTCCGATATCCACACCCCGGGTCGGCTGAGAGGCAATAAGGACCGTGGGCTTCCGGAAAAGCTCTCGGGCGAGGATCAGTTTTTGGATGTTTCCCCCGGAGAGGTTTCTCAGCGGCGTATCGAGGCTCGGCGTCTTGACCGCGTACTCCTCGACGAGGCGAGTGGCATGGCGCTGCATCTCCCCAAAGCGCAGGAAGAGCCAGCGGCGAAACTGCACCGACTCGTGGTCCCGGAGGAAGAGATTCTCCTCCACGCTAAACTCCCGAATGGCGCCGTCGCGCATCCGCTCCTCCGGGATAAACGAAACACCCGCCCGGACCCGGACGTTTAGGTGGGCATGGGTAAGGTCGGTCCCGAGCACCTCGACGCTCCCGGAGGAAACCTCCCGGACGCCGGCCAGCGCCTCGGCAAGCTCCCGCTGGCCGTTTCCCGAGACCCCTGCGAGCCCGAGGATCTCCCCGGTATCGACCCGCAAATCCGCGCCCCGGACGATCTCCTCCCCCTGGTCTCCCTGGACGTGAAGATCCCGGACCACGAGGCCCGCCCGTCCCGGGGTCGCTTCCCGATGGGTTTGGGGCTTGAGCTCTCGTCCCACCATGAGGTTGATGAGCTCCTTCCGGGTAACCTCCGCCGTTTGCCGGGTACCGACGGTAACGCCGTCCCGGAGCACGGTTACACGGTCGCTTACCTCGAGGACCTCGTGGAGCTTGTGGGAGATAAAGAGGAGAGAGTGGCCCTCGGCAACCATTCGCTTCAGCGTGGCAAAGAGATCGCTCACTTCCTGGGGGGTAAGAACCGCCGTGGGCTCATCGAGGATGATGAGGCTCGCCCCGAGATCAAGGGCCTTGAGAATCTCGACACGTTGCTGCTCTCCGACCGATAGCTGCCAGATCCGGGCCTCCGGATCGACCTGGAGACCGTAATCTTTGGCCAGGTGCCGGATGCGCTCGCTGACGCGGTCGAGGTCCAGAAGAATGCCCCGGGTGGACCGACGCCCGAGGGCCACGTTCTCCGCCACCGTCATGGTCGGGACCAGCATAAAGTGCTGGTGGATCATTCCGATGCCGGTCCGTATGGCATCCGCGGGGGAACGAAACAGAACGGGCTCGCCGTTGATGCGGATCTCCCCCTCGTCGGGTTGATACATCCCGAAGAGTTGGCGCATCAACGTACTCTTGCCCGCCCCGTTCTCGCCGAGAATCGCGTGCACTTCGCCCGATCGCACGTCCAGGGAAACGCCGTCATTGGCGCGGACCCCGGGAAACTGCTTTACGATATCGACCATCTCCATGTGATCGATTTTCGGTGGCTCGCTATCTCGGCTTCGGTTCTTCATGACTCCCGTCCCGGGCTAGGGCTCCACGGCAATCGAGCCGTCGACGATACCCTGAATGGCGGACTCGGCAGCCTCGATGACCTCGTCGGGAATGTCATACCCGTCGTTGTAGGCCATCTTCAGGCCCTCGTTTTCCAGGGTCAGGATGTAGGTCTCGCCACCGTAGACGCCGTTTTGGGCGTTCATGATCATCTCTTCCAACATCATCGTCCAGTCGTAGACCTGGGAGGCGACTACCAGTTCCGGAGCGAGAGAGGTCTGCTCCGCCTGGGTACCGAACCAGAGGACGTCACCGGCTTCCTGGGCCGCGCCGATGGAGCCGACCACCGATTGGGAAGACCCGGTAAGGACGTCGGCGCCGCTGGAGATGTGGGTCTGGGCCGCGGCGGTCATCAGAGCCACGTCGGAGAAGGATCCGGTCCAGGTCTGGGAGACCTGCGCATCCGGACGGACGGACTCGACGCCCTGGACGAAGCCGCTGATGTAGGTCCTGGCGTCTCCGACCTCTACGGGTCCGGTAACACCGATGCGCCCGCTCTGGCTCATCAGCCCCGCCATCACACCGTTGACGTAGCCGCCCTCTTCCGCCGCGGCGGTGTAGGCGTAGACGTTGTCCAGACCGAAGGTGTTTACATCGGTACCCCAGGCGAAGGCGGTTTCGGGAAACTCCGGCGCCAGGTCTTCAATAAAGGTGCCGTACTGCGAGCCGTGGGCAATGACCAAGTCGTAGCCCTGGGAGGCGTAGTCGCGCACCGCGGCCGAGGCGTCGGGAACGTTGAACATGTTCTCCGAGTACACCAGCCCTAAGGCGCTCTCTCCCCCCATTTGTTCCTGTACCGTGGTCAGCGCGGACCACATCGACTGGCTGAAGGCCGTATCGGTGGTGGCGCTCGGCATGACGACGGCCACGCGAAAGGGTGCCTCCCCTTCGGCGCCATCCGCCTCGGCGCCTCCGCCTGCGAACAGCGTCGCGGCGCTCAACACCAGAATCAACGAGGTAACGAGCAATCGTTTGTTCATCTACCTACTCCTTTTTTCCAAAATATTTGCCTCGAGGGCATTGGATGTGTGCGTTAGTTCTCCCCCCGGAGAAACGGTTTGTTCAGCGCCGCCGGTCGCCGCCCCCGGTGTACCGTCGCCGTAAGAGCGACAATGGTCAGGATGTAGGGCAACATGTTCGCGAAACTCGCCGACATATTGACCCCCAAAACCTGGAGCCAGAGCTGAATCGAGTTGGCGACGCTAAAGAGCAACGCCCCGAGCATGACGCCTAAGGGGGTCCAGCCCCCGAAATAGACCAGCGCCACGGCGATAAACCCCTGGCCGGCAGTCAGGTTGTCCTGAAAAAGATTGGTAACGGAAATGGAAAGCGACGCTCCGGCGAGGCCGGCGAGGACAGCCCCGAAGCACACGCTCGCGTAGCGCACCAGGTTTACCTGGACGCCCCGAGAGTCCGCGGCTGCGGGGTTCTGGCCCACCGACTTGATGGTCAGACCGATCGTTGTCCGCTCGAGAACCCACCAGGATATCGGGACGAGGGCGAAGGCTATGTAGACGAGGACAGTGTTGTTGAAGAGTATCGGGCCCAGGATGGGGATGTCGGCGAGGATGGGAATAGGCTGCCGGGGGAACCCCCGGATGGTCCGGACGGTGCCAACCAGCTGCTTGAAGAGAAGGCTCGACATTCCGAGGCCGAACATCTGCAGGCCGATGCCGCTTACCCCCTGTTCTGCCTTCAGGGTTACGCTGACGAAGGACATGATCAGTCCCATCACCAGTCCTATGAGCATGGCGACAACGACACCGAGCAAGAGGTTCCCCGTGATCAGGACGGCGTAGAATGCGCCAAAGGCACCGAGGAGCATAATGCCGTCGACCCCGAGGTTGAGGACGCCGGAGTTCTGGGAGAAGGTCTCCCCGAGGGCTGCGAAAAGGAGGGGCGTAGCCAGGGTGAGCATGGTGGTGAGGATGCCGGTGAGTACCTGGAGGTTGAGGACTTGGTTCACTCGTTTACCTCCAGGCTCAGCACCTCCAGGCTCGCCCGGGAGCGCGTCTTCTGGATCCAGCGGCGGGTCCACACAGCGGACCCGGATACAAAGAGCACCACCAATCCGAGGATGGCGTTCACCAAAGCCGACGGTACCTGCACCGCCCGCTGCATCGTGTCGGCCCCCACCAGCAGGGCACCGAAAAAGATCGATGCCGGTATAAGCCCCAGAGGATGGAGCCAGCCGAGGAGGGCGGCGACGATACCCGTAAAGCCGTATCCGCTGGTAAAGCCCTCGATGAGCCGGTAGTGGACACCCATTACCTCGACGGCGCCCGCCATACCGGCAAATCCGCCGGCCAAGGTCAGGGAGAGGGCCTGGTTAAAGGAGACTCCGATACCGGAGTACCGGGAGGCGTTGGGGTTGAGCCCCGTGGCCCGGATCCGGTAGCCCACGGTGGTGCGCCACAGAAGAAAGAAAACGACCACCGCCATGGCCAGGGCCAAGAAGATTCCCGAATGCAGCAGGGTCCGGGGGACGATCCGGGCAAGGCGTGACTGTTCCGGAAGCCTCGCGGACTGCATGAGGAAGGTTCCCGCCTCGATTCCCGCCGGATCCATCAGGGGCCCTTGGAGGAGGAGGTTCATCAGCTGCAGAGCAATCGAGTTCATCATGATGGTGGTGAGAATCTCGTTGACGTTAAAGCGGGCCTTGAGAATGCCGGGGACAAAGCCCCAGATCGCTCCACCGACAAAACCGATGGCTATCAGGGTTGGGATAAGCAACCACCCGGGCCAGTTGGTGGCGCTCAGGGAGAACCATGCTGCCAAAAGCGCCCCGGAGATCATCTGTCCCCGACCGCCGATATTGATACAGCTGGCCCGAAAGGCGATGCAGATCCCGAGCC
>CAZTRQ010000095.1:0-9650 GCA_964616245.1 uncultured Spirochaetaceae bacterium
TCCCGGGCCTCTTCGAGGACCCGGGCCTCTTCGGCGGCTTGGTAGTCGGCCAGGAGCCGGGCAAGCTCGGGGTCGGCGAGGCTCAAGATGCGCGCCGCGAGAAGCCCGGCGTTCTTGCCGTTGTTGATGGCCACCGTCGCTACCGGGACGCCCCGGGGCATCTGCACGATGGACAGAAGCGAGTCGACGCCGGAGAGGGTGCTGGTGCGAACCGGGACACCGACCACCGGGAGGGTCGTCAATGCGGCGACCATCCCCGGCAGGTGGGCCGCGCCCCCGGCGCCGGCGATAATGACCCCTATTCCCCGGCCCCGGGCCTCTTCGGCGTAGGCGACCATGCGCTTCGGTGTCCGATGGGCCGAGACGATGGTCGTCTCGGTCGCGACGCCGAGCTCTTCGAGAATCTCCGCCGCAGGGGCCATCACCGGGAGGTCGGAGCTACTCCCCATGATGATGCCGACCCGGGGCTCTTTAGCTGCGCTCATCTTTCGCTCCTTAGGATGGCCGCCTCGACCCGGTCCGCCCGGGCCAAGAGGGTCTCGAGATCGTCCCCAAAAAGGGTGATATGCCCCATCTTGCGCCAGGGCCGGATTTCGCTCTTTCCGTAGATGTGCACCGCCGCCCCCTCTTCTTCGAGAACCGTCTTAAGCCCCGGATAGCTCGGGGGCCCGGCAGGCAGGCCCGGGGGACCGACGATGTTAACCGTAACCGCCGGACACAGAGTCCGGGTCGATCCCAGGGGCAGCCCGCAGACGGCCCGGATGTGCTCTTCGAACTGGCTCGTTACCGCCGCTTCGATGGTGTGGTGCCCGGAGTTGTGGGGCCGGGGGGCGACTTCGTTTACCATCAGCCTGCCGTCGCCGGCGAGAAACAACTCCACGGCGAAGACGCCGACGCTGTCAAAGACCTCGACCGTGGCTTCCGCCAAGCGCCGGGCGTAATCCGCGGTCTCCGGGGGAATCCGGGCCGGGGCTATCGCTCGCCTCAGAAGGCTCCCGTCGGCGTCGACCTGCATCTCGACGGGGTCGTAGCAGCGAATCTCTCCCGTCCGGGAGCGGACGACCAGAACGGAGAGCTCTAACTCGACCTCGACGAAGCGCTCCCAAAAGCTCTCGACCGGCGCCAAGGGATCCTCGGGGCCCCGGAGGACGAAAACGCCCTTACCGTCGTAGCCGCCCCGGCGGGCCTTCTGGACGACCGGGTAGCCGAAGGGGGATACCGTGCCCCGGCCGCCGGCGGCCTCGTCGGCCTCGTCGGCGCCGTCGTCGGTGGCCACCGCCTCAAAATCGGGAACCGGGAGGCTCCGGTCGGCGAGGAGTCGGCGCTGGACCAGCTTGTCCTGGATAAGGGAGAGGGAGGCGGGAGACGGAAGGATTACCGCCCCGGCCTCGGCTAGTGACTGAAGGGTCGATGTCTCGATATGCTCGATCTCGTAGCTAGTGACGTCGGATCGGCTGACGACATCCCGGAGCTTTTCCGGATCCGAAAGCGAGCCGAGAATAAAGATATCGGCTCTCTGGGCACACGGAGCGTCGGCGGCAGGATCGATGACGCAGGTCCGGATTCCGAGGCGACGAGCCGGTTCCAGCATCATCAGGCCGAGTTGCCCACCGCCGATAATCCCTAGGGTCATCGTTTCCACGGAGGCATTGTAGCGGTATGCACCTGACTTCTCAACGCGCCGGGCCGATCGTCGGGCCTCTGTTCGCTATCATTTTTCTCCTAGTTCTGTCCCCGACCGCCTTTGCCCAAAAGGGCGCGGCGCCGCTTCCGGCCTCCGGAGACGTTCGGGGCCGCATCGATCTTCGGACAGCTCAGCCGACCCAAGAATACCGACTTCAGGTTACCGAAGACACCTACGCCGTCGAGCTCGCGCTCTCCGACGCGACCGCGGACCTCGACCTCCTGATCCGCCGGACAGACGGCTCCCTCTTCTCCGTAAGCGAGAGCACCGACTACAACGAAAGGGTACTCCTGACCCGGCTTTCGGAGCCGGCTCTCGAAACCGGCACCTACACCGTGGAGGTGTCCTATCAACTCCCGGAGCCGCCGCGCCTGGGAAACCAGATTGTCGTCGAGATTCCCTACAAACTCACCGTACGGTCGGTGAGCACCCGCCCCGAGGGTCGCCTGGTCCCCGGGGAGCCTCGAAGCGGTATCCTGAGCCCGGAAGAGGGGATGCGGCTAACCTACTCGATAAAGATTCCAGAAGACGCCGAGGCCCTCCGGTTGGACATCGTCGAGAGCGCCGGCGACATCGATCTCTTTGTGGCCCAGGGAAACGCCTACGCGAATCCCTTTCTCTCGGAGCACCGCTCGGAGAGCTTTCTCTCCCGGGAGAGCATCGTCATAACCCGCCGGTCTGTGCCCCCCTTGCAGAGCGGCACCTACTACGTCTCGGTAATCGACCAGCTGAGCAGGGACCGGCCGGTCGGCTTCTCTGTCTTGGCGACCTTAGACGCCTCGCCCCCTGCCCTGCTGCTTACCCTTCCCACCCTCGAGATACCCCGGGACCCTCTGGATCGGGCGCTCCTGGCGACCGTCGAGCTGGTTACCGGGGACGACTCCGGGGGATCCGGGGTCCTCGTGAGTCCCGAGGGGCATATTCTGACCAACTGGCACGTTATCCGGGGGCCCGCGGGGGTTAACTCGGAGAACATCTACGTCGGGATGAGCCTGGACCACCGAAAACCGAGCCAGGAACTTTTTCGCGCGGAGCTGGTCGATGCGGCACCCGAGCGGGACCTGGCCCTCCTACGCGTGTCCGCGGGCCTCCACGGTCAGGCGCTGCCGCCGGGGTACCGGTTTCCATTCGTCCCGATCGGCGACCACGAGAGGCTCCGGGTGGGAGAGAACCTGGGCTTTGTCGGCTTTCCCCTGGTAGGGGGCACCGGGTCTCGCGTAACCATCACCTACACCCGGGGGGTCGTCAGCGGCTTCGAAGAGACGAGCGTCGGAACGATTATCAAGAGCGACGCGGAAATAAACGAGGGCAACTCCGGGGGAGCTGCCCTGAACGACGATTTCGAATTGGTTGGCCTGCCGACCCAGGTGGTCGGGTTCGACGCCGGGCAGTTGGCGTACATCTACCCGGTAGGCCTTATCCCGGAGGAGTGGCTCCGGACCATCGCAGCGGCCCGGTAGCTACCCTTGACCGGTAGCTACCCCTCTTCGTGGAGGCGGCGCACTTCCTCCCGAAGCTGATCGAGGACCTGCTGATACTGCCCCTGCAACTGCCGCATGTTCTGCTGCAGCACACCGGCAAACTCCGGATCCTGGGCGGGATCGAGGCGTACCGAGGAACCGTACTGCCGGGCGAGCTCCTCCTCCTTTTGGCGAATCCTCTGGGCAAACTGACTGCGAACGTGCTCTATGAGCTGCTGCCGGTTTTCGAGGTACTGAGTCAGAAGTTGATGAGCCTGATCGAAGAGGTACTCGATGTCCGCTTTTTTGCCGATGGCCGTGGACAAGCCATTCTTGATCGGTTCGAGGCGCGACAGATCCGCTTCGGTCGTCGGAAGGGCGAGGTTGGAGAGGGCCACGTCGACAAACCCGTCGACGACCCACTTCCGCTGCTCCCCCTTGTACTGGTGGAGCTCTTTCTTAAGTTCAAATTTCGGGTTCTCGGTCAGCTGCGAGAGGAGCCGTTTTCCCTTCTGCTTATGCTCGTACTCTTCGACACTCTTCTTATCGCCCTGGACACCGGCGGTCCGCTCCAGCGCGAGCTCGAGGGCGCTCTTTATTTCTCCCACATTGTTCTCCTTACATAGCTTAAGGTATCGATCTATCGCGTCTAAGAAAACAGGCGACAATCGAGGATGCCGTCTGGGGTTGCGACGATGTCCACAGGCTCGTCGAAGGCGCCGATGGGCACCTCGTCTATGACTTGGCACGAGAAGGCCACCCCGACGAGGAGAACCTGCGACGCGGTGACCACCCCGAGAAACCGGTCGTAGTAGCCGCCACCCCGGCCGAGGCGCCGGCCGCCGGCGTCGAAAGCTCTGCCGGGAACCAGAATGAGCGTCGGCTCCTCGGCGGCGAGCACCAACTCCTCCGCTGTTTCCGCCGGCTCCCGGAAGCCGAGCTCCTGATTCCGGCGAAAGCTTCCCGGGGCAAGGTCCCCCACACCGTAAAAGCGAAGCTCGGCGCCGCCGAGGCGCGGGAAGCCGACGCGCTTGCCGGCCTCAATTGCTGCTCCGAGGAGCGGCTCGAGATCCGGCTCGTCCGACAGGGGGAGAAAACCGAGCACGGTCCGGCTCCCGCTCCACTCCGGTAGCGATAAGACGGCGCTGCGAATGAGCATCGACTGCCGTTCCCGCTCTGCCGACGCCATCTGCCGTATCCTGCGGGCGATCTCGCCGCGGAGCTCCGCTTTTGGATCCTGCGATTCTTGGTCCTGCGAGTCGTCCATCGTTGATAAGTCTATCATGGGGCGGCCCTTGTGCCGACGGCGCCTCCGGGCTACTTTAGAGCCGGAGGTGCTATCGATGACGGAAGAACAGGACCTGCGGGAGCAGCTGCGGGGGGCGATCAAATCTCGAGCCATGGTCTACTACCAGGTGTACCAAGAGCTTATTCCCGAAGTCGGGCAGGAAAAGGCGAAGGAGATTCTCAAACAGGCCATCTACAAGCGGGGCCTCGCCATCGGCCGGCAGTTTCGGCAGCATTCCCCCGACGATCTCGAGGGCCTCAAGAAGGCGTTTATGCACTTCGTCCCGGACCACGGGGGAATGTTCGACCCTGAGGTACTCCGGGAAGACGGGGAGCATCTCGACATCCACATGGCTCAGTGCCCCCTCAAGGAGGCGTGGCAAGAGGCGGGGGTCGACGACGAAACTCTCGCCACGATGTGCGAGATAGCCGGGATCGTGGACAACGGGACCTTCGAGGGAGCGGGATTCTCCATCTCCGGAGAGACCTGGAAGCCCGGCCGGACAGGCTGCTGCACCCTCCACATTACACCGGGCAC
Organism: uncultured Spirochaetaceae bacterium; assembly: GCA_964616245.1. Lineage (GTDB taxonomy): Bacteria > Spirochaetota > Spirochaetia > DSM-27196 > PWMO01 > CAYPUT01. The sequence continues at coordinate 4,970 of CAZTRQ010000095.1, forward strand.
AAAGTAGGAACCCATCGATGAAAAACAGCCTAAAAGCGAAGCTACTCGACAAGAAGTCCACCGTCGGACTCTGGATGACGATTCCCAGTCCCGACGTCTCGGAGGCGCTGTCCACCCTCCCCTTCGACTGGTTTCTCTTCGACTTAGAGCACTCGGCTCTGAACGAGCAGAGTGCCCAGGTTCTGATGCAGGGGATGCGGGATGATTCCATCACCCCCCTGGTCCGGGTGGCGTGGAACGACCAGATTCTGATAAAGAAAGCGTTGGATATCGGAGCTCACGGGGTTATCGTACCGATGGTAAACACCCGGCAAGACGCCGAAAACGCGGTCTCCGCCTGCCGGTATCCGCCGGTGGGTATGCGGGGATGCGGCCCGAAGCGTCCCTGGATCTACGATCCGGCGTACATCGACACCGCCGACGAAGAGATCTTGGTAATCGTGCAGATCGAGACCGAAGAAGCGGTGTCGAATATCGACGAGATTCTGTCGGTGGAGGGAGTCGACGGCTTCTTTGTTGGCCCTTTCGATCTGTCGATCACGATGGGCTTGAAGGGCCGGATGGATGATCCATCCTTCCAGAAAGCCATCGACACCGTCTTTGCCGCGGGAAAGCGTCTCGGGGTAGCCACGGGGCTCTGGGGCGGTGCCGGAAAGAGCGTCGCCGAGCGGCTTGCCGATGGGTGGCAGATCGTCGCCGTGGGCCTCGACCTCTACGTCCTGGTTGCCGGGGCAAAGCGCGTCCTCGAAGAGGCGCTGGGGTAAGCACCTCAAGACGCCGACTCCCAACGCCGAAATATAAGTGTGGCAATCATCATTCGACGCCCTGGGGCTCTTCTGATTTCTGCTCTTTTTCTGGCCGTCGCCCTCCCGGGAACACTCTCCGCCCACCCCCACGTCTGGTTCGAAACCCGGATCGTTCTCCAGCCGGGGTCCTCCGGGTCCGGGGAGACGCTCCGGGTCGGCTTCGAGTGGACCTTCGACGCCATGTTTACCGAGATGATTCTCGCCGACTTCGACGAGAACCGGGATCGACGCTTTTCCGCCGCCGAGATCCGAAGCATCGAGGCCGATGCCTTTAGCAACCTCCGGCACTACGACTATTTCGTGAGCCTGCGGGTCGGGGATAGAGTGTTCGTCCCCCGGGGGGTCGAAGAGTTCTCGGCTCGAATCGACACCGACCGGCACGACGGAGAGCGGCTGGTCTATCGCTTCTTTTTGACCGACGAGCTCCCGGCGGCTTTCGCCGTCACCGTCTTCGACGAAAGCTACTACTCCGCCATCGACTACCATCCCGAGGCAGTCCTGGCCGAGGGGCTCGAGGTCGGGCGTCTGAGGGTGAGCCGGCGTACCACCCGGGACCGAGTGGCCCGATACCAAGTCGGCCACGGCGTTGCGGGGATTCTCGGGGGCAGCGAAACCGCCTATGGGGCCGAGATAACCGTCCGTATGGAGGTCGGCCGCGACGACGGCTGATCCGACGGCTCTTCGGTGCGGAAAATGAGGTCGTAGCGCTGCTCGGTAATCGAGGATCCCCATTTCCGGTTGATGTACTGCTCGGTCAGCCGGAAGCCATGATCCCGGTAGAGATGCTCCGCTTCCTTAAAGCGGACCGCGGTCCAGACATGGACCGACCGGTAGTTCTGGCGGCGACAGAAATCCAGGGCATCCGCCAAGAGCCGGCTACCGAGCCCCTGGCACCGGAGCTCCGGATCCAAGACGAACCAGCGTATCTCCGCCTCCCGGTCGTTGTGCCGGGCTACCCCGAGGGAACCCATCACCTGTCGCCCGCGCTTGACGATCCAGAGAATCTCCCGGCTGCCCCGATTGATCGCGAAGGTTCCCAGACCCGAGGCGACATCCGCCTCGAAGGAGGCGTCGAGGCCGTAGGCTTCGCAGAAGAGCGCTCCGTGGAGGGAAACCAAGGCTCCGATGTCTCCGAGTTGAGGATTGGTCTGCACCGTCACGTCGTCGCAGGGGTTTTCCACGTCTCAATTATCGCACGCCGTCGGCCTTAACGCAAGAAAATCCATTAGCACTAAAAAATGTGCTTTTCTTACTAAACCGCTGAGAGTATTGTTCAGGAGATGGCAAAAAACGTGCTCGGCACAACCCTCGAAGGATGCAGCGAAGAGCCTGAAACCGGCTTCTACCGAACCGGAGATTGCTCCACCGGCGACGAGGACAGAGGTCTCCATGTAGTCTGTGCCGAGATGACCGAGAAGTTTCTTATCTTTACCCAGAGTCGTGGCAACGACCTCTCGACTCCCCGGCCGGAGTACGGCTTTCCGGGGCTCGCGCCGGGGGACCGCTGGTGCCTCTGCGCCCTCCGGTGGCGAGAGGCGCTCGTTGCCGGTGCCGCCCCGCCGATCGTACTCTCCGCAACCGAAGAGACCGCCCTTGAGGTCGTCGGGCTCCACGACCTCCGGGAGTACGCGGTGGATCTTTAAAAGAGGTGGCTTCGGCAACGAAAGGCAGAAGAGGATACGATTGCAATACGCAGAGGTAACACGATGAACATCAAGATAGTGCTTGAGCCAAGCGAAGAAGGCGGATTCACAGCCATTGTACCGTCATTGCCGGGGTGCATCAGCGAAGGGCACACACGGGAAGACGCACTGAAGAACATCCGAGAGGCAATAGAGCTTTACTTGGAGCCGGTTGAGGAGGACATGGTCTTTTCCGCCCGAGCCGAGGAAGTTGACCTCGCGATATGAGCAAGATTCCCTCCTAGAGCTATGAAAAAGTCATCACCGCGCTCAGGAGGGGCGGGTGAATTGTCGTCCGCCAAAAGGGAAGTCACATCAGATTGCAGAAAGTGGCACGCCCTTCCCGGCGAGAGATCTTTGCGAAACGCTATGGGGTTCGTTGCAGCGAGACATTTGCGCTCGAACTCGTTTCCACGTATAATTTCGCGTAGGTGAAAATCCGCGGAAAAATTATCCTCGTTGTTCTTCCCATCGTCTTCGTCGCGGTAATCGTCGCAGCAAGCGCCGCCTTCTTTTTAGCGACCAACGCCGTCACCCAGGTGATGCAGGAGTTCCTGAGCTTTAAGGTCTCCCAGATCGAGCGGTACGCCCAAAGCCAGTGGCAGCTGTTGGTCGACAACGGCTTTGCCGGTCGCCCGGAGATGGTCGATGCGGCCCAGAGCGGGGTGGAGACCTTCGCTCGGTCGGTCGTCCGGACCGACACCGAGGTTATCTTCGCCCTGAACAGCGACGGCGAGGTCGAGATGACCACCGCCCCCTTCGCGGCGACCGAGGAGGAGCAGGAACGCCTCCTCGCGCTCGCGGAAGAGGGTCAGCGGAGCCTGGTCACCATCTCCCTCGGAGGTATTCCCCGGGTCGCCCGGGGCTTTTCCTTTCCCGCCTTCGACTGGTACGTCCTGGTTACCGAGCGGCGCGACGTCTTCTACGCCGCGGTTCGGGACATCACCTACTATTCGGCCATCATTCTGGTGGCTGCGGCAGCCCTGGCGGTCGTGCTTCTCTGGCTCTTCGCCGACCGGCTAACGAGCCCCCTCGGGCGTGTGGCCGACGGCATGGAACGCATCATCCAGGAAAACGATCTCTCGAGCCGGGTGGAAGTCGAGTACTCCGACGAAACGGGTCGCCTCGCTCACACCTTTAACATCATGGTCGAGGAGCTCGACCGAGCCTACAGCCAGATTAAGCGCTACGCCTACGACGCGGTTCTCGCTCAAAAGCGAGAGCACAAGATCCGCAACATCTTCCAGAAATACGTTCCCCAGGACCTGATCGACAAGTTCTTCCAGAACCCCGAAGAGATGCTCGTCGGCGACAACCGGGAGCTGGTGGTCCTCTTCTCGGACATTCGCGGCTTTACGACGATATCCGAAGGGATGCGCCCCGACGACCTTGTCAGCAGCCTGAACCGCTACTTTTCGACCCAGGTCGACATTATCATGGAGCACCGGGGAATAATCGATAAGTACATCGGGGACGCGATCATGGCCTTCTTCGGCGCCCCGGTCTCCCACGAAGACGACGCCTACCACGCCGTCTTGGCCGGCATCGAGATGGCCAAGGCCGTCGAGCGCTTCAACGTAGAGCAGCAGAAGCTAGGGAAGCCGGAGTTTCGGATCGGCGTCGGCCTCGCCTACGGCGAAGTTACTGTCGGCAACATCGGCACCGACAAAAAGATGGACTACACCGTCATCGGAGATATCGTAAACCTGGCCTCCCGGATGGAGGGGCTAACGAAGATGTACCATCAGCAGCTGTTGATATCCGACCGGCTCTACGACGCGGTAAAGGACCGGCTGCTGACCCGTCCTGTCGACCGGGTTGCGGTAAAGGGGAAGACCCAAGGTATTCCCATCTACACCGCCGTCGACTCCCTTGACCCCGCCGCCGAAGAAGCCTGGAAGCTGCATACGGCCTCCATGAAGGCGTACTACAACCGGGAATTCGAGAAAGCAGCCCGGGGCTTCAAGGCGGTTCTGCAGCGATTACCGGGCGACTACCTCGCCGAGGTCTTTCTCGAGCGGGCCACCACGTACCAAACGACACCTCCCCCGGCCGGCTGGGACGGCGTCGAGGTTATAAAGACAAAATGATCGGCGTCAGGGCGCACCACCGAGTAAGCCCCTGGGCCCTTGCGATTCTCCTTTTTGCCGCAACCTTTCTGGCGCCGGTCGCGACTGAGGCCCAGACCACCGA
>CAZTRQ010000096.1:0-7117 GCA_964616245.1 uncultured Spirochaetaceae bacterium
GACCACCACGGCGGCCCCGGCGGCGAGAAACAGCCCGGCCACCGTCGCTATCTCCACCAGGCGCGCCGGGGGATCGAGACCGGTTGTCCGACGTATGAGGTAGGTGATGTAGGAACGGGGAAGGCTCCGCTCCCCCAGGGCCTCGAGGATGTTGAAGTGCCATTCGGTCAGAGGACAGAAACCGATTCCGTAGAAGAGGCCGAGGATAAACCAGGAGCCGGCGGTTAAGCCGACACTGATCAAGTGAGCCGTCCGGAGCGGCTTCCAGATCCAACCAAAAAGGTTAAACACCACCAGCGCCGCGTGGAACCAGAGAAAGAAATAGTCCCCGAGGACAAGCAGGAGGGAACTTTCGGAACCCATGCAGGCATATGGTACTCAGAGGGGCCGGTCGTGGTACACTCATTTCCATGCCACAAATCGTGATTGTCGGAGCCGGGGCCCTCGGATGCGCCTACGGACAGAAGCTTTTAGAGCACCACGGATCGCAGAACGTTGCCTTCTTAGCAGAGGGCGAACGTTTCGAGCGTCTCCGGAGCGCGAAGGTAGCCGTAAACGGCAAAGAGCTCAGGATGCCGGTCCTCGGACCCCGAGAGTGGTCCTCCGGGGATCTCCGGCCCCCGGAGCTTATCCTGCTTTCGGTAAAGTACCATCATCTCGAGGCTGCCAGGAATCTGATGGCGGCGGTTGCCGGGGAGAAAACCCAGATCCTCTCGATCTTAAACGGCATAGATAGCGAGGAGTACCTCGCCGCGACCTTCGGGTGGGACCGGGTGCTCTATGGGATGGCTCTCGGAATCGACGCCGTCAGAATCGGGTACGAGACCACCTACAAGGGGCTCGGCCGCATCTTTCTCGGAGAGGCGACGAACGCCCCTCCGTCCCCCCGGGTGGCGGCAGCAAACGCCCTCCTAACCGATGCCGGCATTACCACGGTGGTGCCGGAAGACATGCTCCACGCTCTCTGGTTTAAGTTTATGGTCAACGTCGGGATTAACCAGGTGTCGGCGATTCTCGGAGCCCCCTACGGGCCATTCCAGACGATGGAGGAACCAAGGAGAATTATGGACGCCGCCATCGCCGAGGTCCGGGCGCTCTCGAAGGGGGTGGGGCACCCTCTTACCGACGAAGACGTCGCCCGGTGGCACGAAGTAATGATGGGCCTCGATCCGGATGGGAAGACCTCGATGCTCCAGGACGTCGAAGCGCAGCGGAAGACGGAGGTCGAGATGTTCGCCGGGGTGGTCTCTCGACTCGGAAAGCGCCACGGAGTTCCCACCCCGACAAATGACATTCTCCTCGAGCTCTTGCACTACCGGGAACGGATGTACGGCGCTCTGTAGAGTTACCGTCGGGTAAGCTCCACGGGCTCGATACGCATAACGGAATCGTGGTCGATGGTATCCTGGATGGCGAAATCCGGCTCCGACGCCACGACTATCGCCCGTTCGGCCGACTCGTAGTCCGGGTGCTCGATAACGATACGACACTCGTGATTTCTCGCCGACTCGTCTCCCCGGCGGTGCCGGGGCCAGAAGCTGTAGTATCCCCGGGTGGCCAGGGAGGTCGCGAAGGGATTCGGCCACCCGGGCTCGGCGGGTTCCGCAACCTCGCCGTCGAGGTATAGGGTAACCGTGGCGTTTGCAACCGCCCGTTGGTCCTCGGCGTCGATCACCTTTCCCACGATCTGCGGAAAATTGAGGACCGGCAAGGCCTGAAACGCCGGGTCGAGATGGCTCCGGCCGTTCTCTGCGGAGGGCTTTCGCCGGTTCTCCACCATCTCTATCCCTCGGTTCACCAAGACGAGAAGCTGCACCATAGTAGCCACATCCCGACGCTCGTCGCTGGGGTCCTCTTCCTCGCTGACGAGACGGGTAAACCCTCGTTCGCTCATGATGTAGCGTGGCGGGAGGCGGTTCAAGACGAAGGCGGCGATGTCGTTGACCGCGACCTCGTCCTCCAAAAGCTCCGGACGATGCTCCAGGGCGATCGCGATAGCCTGGAGGACGAGGTCTTCTTGGTAATTCTTGAGCTTCATGCCACCCTCGATTCTATCGCGAATCGGCCCAAAACCCCAGCCGCGCTTCCGTTGTTCTATTCCGGTGTTCTATTCCGGCTGGAACGCGGCCCAGGAAAACCAGAAGTGCTGCACCGCGGGCACCGGCGTCAAGGTGGCCCCCCCGAGGGGACCGTCGAGGGCCACACCGTTCGGCAACCACTGGGACCCGGTTTCGGTGTCGACGATCTCGCCGTTCCGAACTTCGAAGGTCAGACTGCGTCCCTCGGCTTCGGCCCGGAAGGCGTTGGCGGTTCCGACTGCTCGACCCTCGCCAACGCGGGTGTGGTCGAGGGGAGAGGCCACCTCATTGTCCCAGAGGACGACTACCGACTCCCCGCCGATTTCCGCCTGGTCGAATCCGCGATCCTCGAGGGCCGGATAGGGAAAGGCGCGCTGCTCGCCGCCGATCTCTACCATGATTACCCGAGCCATCGGATCGAAGGCGTCGTCCACCTCGGGGCCACGGTAGAGAAACGGTTGGTCGGCGGTGTCGTAGCGAAGGTAAGGATTGCGTCCGTAGTCCCGGGAATAGCCGGTCTGCCGGGAGAGAACCTGCGCGTCGGGGTACCGGTCCACCGCGTCCTCCCAGGACAGCAACAGAAGCGGCAGAATTTCGAGTCGTTCCCCGGCGTGCTGACCGACGACTCCGACACCGGTAGCCTGTTGCCACCAGCTTTCGGTTTGTCGGTCGTACATCAGCATGTTGCTAAATCGCAAGCGACCGGAAACACCGAAGTCAAAGGTCTCGCCGTCGTGACGGCGGTCGAAGGCAACGCCGGTGTTGCACAAGGGGCAGTAGGTGACGGCGACGGGACGTCCCCCAACGGTGTCGTTGACGATCTCGTGCCACATCAGAATCTGAATAGGGTAGATCCGGGTCTCTTCCTCCGAGGAGAAGACCAGGACCGACTCCCGGGGTCCGAGCCACTCCTCCGCCTCGGAGATGGAGACAAACCGTGGGTCGTCGATAGCCGGGATTCCGTCCTTCGGCGGCCCCCCGGAGAGCACTTCGTCGAAGGAGATCGTCGCCCGGGAGAAATCGGTGGAGAACTCTCGGGCGGCGCCTCCCGGAGGGGTTTGGTCTTGATACTGCGGCAAGAGCTCCCGGGAGAGCCCCGTCGTCGCATTGCCGGCGGATCGTTCGGTCGACGAAGGCGACCCCTTCTCGCCGTTCCCCGACTCGCTGCTTCCACCGGCCTCGACACCAGTCGGTAGGACGAAAGTGAGGGCGCAAAGCGCCAGAATCATACGCACAGAATTTCGAAACAACATCTCTATCCTCCTATATATGGAGTTGCTAATAAAAGTATACTACCATTCCGCCGATATTTCTAACCGTGGTGGTCATATTTCTTCTGAAAACCGAGAATCCTGTCGATCGCGCTCCGGAGGCTCTCGTAGTGGGTTCCGGGCCAGTAATGGCGACCGCACCCCGGGCACCGGGCTACCAACTCGAAGCGTCCCCGAATACCCGGAGGTAGCTTGGCATCGACCTCCTCCGCGTTTACCGTTTCCAGCGGCGTGTTGCACACCAGGCAGCGAGAAAAGGGCTCGACCCGAGCCGAAAGGTCGAAGCGATGGACGACTTCCCGGGCCTGCTCTTCCGGGTCGGTGGAGCGGACGAAATAGCCGTGGGTAACCGCCTTCCGCTTGAGGATGCCCTGGTCCCGGGTTAGGATGATGCGCCCCTCTTCGAGGGCGATCCGGACGATCTCCGGGTCCTCGTAGTCCCGACGATAGAGGGTGTCGAAGCCGAGGAGGCGCAGGAGCCGGGCAAGGTGCCCGAGGTGAACGTCGAGAACGAAGGCGGTCCGTCGCAGGGGTCGGCTCCGGACACGGCTGACATCACCTATATCGAGGCTCTCGAAGACCGGGTACACCGAAATTCGGTCTCCCTCCTGGACCTGATACGAGAAACTGACGGACTCCCCGTTTACGAGAACGAGATCCACCTCGGTGTGGGGGACACCGAAGGACTCGATAAGATCCTTGACCCCGGGGTGCCCGAGAAGCTCAGATTCCAGGGTTCGAAACCGCTGTTCCTCGGTTAGAAACTCGTTAAGCTCTTGATAGAAACGAATGTGAGCCCTATACATATTACTAACTTACATGCGGATAGCCTTTGCGTGCACCGGCGAGGGGTTCGGGCACGTCGCCAGAACCGTTGCCCTGACATCGGTGTTAAAACATCGTTACGAGGTGGAGATTTTCTGCCCGAGACACCTTCACGGCTTTGTAAAGAGACATGTGTCGGACGTTCCGGTACACTCGATCCCCTACTTCGCCTTCGCCAAGCGCAACGACCGTATCCACTACGTCCGGACGGTCAAGCGCAACCTCTCGTTGATCGTAAACTTCCGGCGGCGCATCCACCAGACCATGAGACAGCTTCGACGCGTCGCCCCGGACGCGGTGGTTTCGGATTACGATCCCTTTTGCTCCTACGCCGGTCGGTCTCTCGGAATTCCGGTGCTCCAGATAAACCACCCCTCCGTCGTCCTCCGACAACCGACGCTCCAACCTCACGGCCTTATCTACATGGCCGGAGCCCGATTCCTTATGGCGGTCTACGATCGGCTCCTCGTCTGTTCCTTCTACCGGGGGGAAGTCGGTCCTATTATTCGGCGGGAAATACTCGAGGCCGAGGTCTCCCAGGGGGACTACTTCGTCCTCTATCTAAAGCCGTCCTACCGGCGCATCGTCACAAAGAAGCTCCGCCGGATGGGGATCCGCAACTACCAAGTCTTCCCGGATCCGGAGAAGAATTTTGTCAAAGCCCTCGCGGGGTGTCGGGCGTGCATCTCCAGCGCGGGGCACCAGTTTATGACCGAAGCGATGGTTCTCGGTAAGCCGCTCTTCGTCATTCCTCAAAAGGGACAGTACGAACAGCAGTTGAACGCAAAGATGCTCCGGCGCAGCGGACGGGGGACCTGGAGCCCGATGCGCTACGTCGAGCGAAACCTCCGTCGCTTTATCCGGGAGCTGGACTCCTACCCCAAGCCGCCGGCCATCATCGCTCCCCGATTCGTCATAAAGGACGACACCGCGAGGGCGATACGCCGAATCGAGATGTTCGTCCAGAGCCGAACTAACCCTAACCGAGGCTCCAAGCACAGCACCGCGGAGCATTACGAATAGGGAGTCTGCCGGATTCTGTTACCCCGCGGTGAGAGACCGGGCCCTGTCGACGATCGTGGAAGCGACTTCGTGGGGCTCCATGTTCTCCGTGTCGATAACGAGGTCCACAAAGCCGTAGTCGTTGTTGTCTATGCTGTAGAGCTTCAGATAGCGCTCCCGGTCACGCTGGTCCCGGACGGTGGTTTCTTCGAAGACCTCTTCGAAGGTTCCGCCTTCCCGCTCCCGGATACGCCGTGCCCGGACCTCCAGTGACGCGGTGAGGTAGACGCTCAGGTCCGCCTCTTCGAGGAGCCAGACCGCCAGCCGGGAGCCGAGAACGCAGTCCCCCTCCCGAGCGAGCTCGAGCTGCTTCTTGTCGAGATAACGGTCCCATTTGGAGTCGGTTTCCGCCGACTTCTGAAGCTCCTCGAAACTCATGTCGTGCTCTTTCGCCAGGTTTCGAAAGGTGTAATTAACCAGGCGCAACCCGAGACGGTCGGCCACCATTCGGCTGACGGTGGAGTTGCCGCATCCACTCTTTCCGGAGATTGCTATCTTCACGCTATTCTACGTTTCGAAGCTGTTCACGAACTTTTTCAATTCTATCCTTTACCTCGACGACGAGTCCGCCGATCTCCGTCAGGGTGTTTTTCGAACCGATGGTGTTGATCTCTCGGTTCAACTCCTGACTAAGGAAGTCCAACTTTTTACCAATACTACCACGTTGTCCCGCAATCGTCCGGAATGCGTCTAAATGGGCCTCCATCCGGACCAACTCCTCGCTGATGGTCGCCTTGGTCAATTGCACGGCGGTTTCGGCGTAGACTCGAGACATATCGACCTCGTCTCCGAGGAGCTCGAGGAACCGCTCCTTGAGGTTACTCTGAATCTGCGCCTCGATAACCGGGGCGTATTCGGCAATCTGTCCCCGAGCAGCCTCGACGGCGTCGATATTTTGCGCGATGTCCCGATGCATCGCCTCTCCCTCCCGCATCCGGGAGGCGTCGAACATCTGGAGCCCGGCCGCCAGGGCACGACGAAGGGTCTCTTCGATCGCCTCCCCGGCCTCCGGGCGCTCCACCGAGACCACGCCGTCGAGGCGCAGCAGGTGATCCAACCTGACCTCCGCCGAAATACCGGCGGCGTGGGCTATCTCCCGGAGCCCCTCGGCCACGGCGTTTACGGTGGCGGGGCTAAAGTCGATCGCCGGGGTCTCGTTTGCGTCGTGGTACCGGACGTAGACGTCGACGCGCCCCCGCTCCACCACCGCGGACACCTCTTCCCGGACCATCGATTCAAAACCGCCCAAGGCGCTCGGCAGGTTCATGTTTACGTCCAAGTAGCGGTTGTTGTACCCCTTTATCTCTACCGAGAGGGATAGACCGTCGTCGGCGTGCTCTCCGTGACCGTATCCCGTCATGCTCTTCACCTGGTATGCACCCCCTTCGTCAAGAAATACGCCAGGAGCTCCCTGCCGAGGGCCCAATTGTTCCCGGCCCCGAGGGTTACAAAGAGATCCCCGGGCCGCAAGAGCTCTTTGCAAAAAGGAAGGGCGTCGAGGACCTCTTCGAAGTAGTGGACCTGGGGATGATACGCGCCGACCGCCGCCGCGAGGTCTTCCCCGGAAATTGAACCGGAATACTGCTCCCGGGCCGAGGCGTAGATCTTGTGCAGAACGACCACATCGGCGGCGGCGAAGGCTTGGGCAAAGTCGCCCAAGAGGGCGGCGGTCCGGGAATAGGTATGGGACATAAAGTCGACGATGAGACGCTCGGCACCGTAGAACTCCCGGTAGGTCTCCAGGGTCTTCCGGATAGCCGTCGGATGGTGTCCGTAGTCGTCGACGAATTGGATACCTCCCGCCGTGCCGAGGTGCTCGCTCCGCCGGGTGGTCCCGGAAAAGGAGGCCAAGGCGTCGGCGATGTGTTTTGCGGCGGTGTG
>CAZTRQ010000096.1:7217-9634 GCA_964616245.1 uncultured Spirochaetaceae bacterium
TGTGTTTTGCGGCGGTGTGCTTTGCGCCGGCGTCGAGATAGCGCCGGAGGGACGGCTCCTCCCGGAGCACGGTAAGGGCGGCGGCCGCGTTCTCGACCATGTGCTTGCCCGGCACCCGGAGCCTAAGGAGGGTGTCGATTCCGTCGACTCGGAACTCCTGGACACCCCGAGGCCCCTCGGGAGTCTCTTCGGTTCCCGGGACGTAGTCTCGAACCGACACGTCTGCCTCGTCGGAAAACCCGTAGCTTACCCTTCGCAGATCCCCCCGCCGGGCGCTTATCGCCGCCGCCGCTTCGCAAGCCCCGGCGTTATCCCGGCAAAAGACCAAGAGCCCCCCGGGGGCCAGACGCTCCCCGAAGGCGACAAAGGCCGAAAGCACGTCGGCGTAGTCCCGGTAGTAGTCCAGGTGATCCGCCTCCACCGAGGTTATGACCAGCACCGACGGGTAGAAGGAGAGAAAATTCCGACGGTACTCGCAGGTCTCTACGATAAGCGCCTCGGCCCCGCCGTTGTAGGTCGCCGCCCCTCCGAAGCTCCTGACGGCGCTTCCGACGATGACCGTCCCGGGGATTCGAAGGCTCCGGATAAGCGTTCCCAAGAGCGCAGTGGTCGACGTCTTGCCGTGAACTCCCGCGACGGCCACGGTGGGGGCACCGGCCTCCCGGGCCGCGAGGGAGAGGGCGCCGAGGGCCTCGGTGTAGGTCAGAAGGGGAATCCCCCGATCGATCGCGGCGAGGAGCTCGGGGTTGGTCTGCGGGTCGTAGGCTGCGGAGTAGACCACCAGAGAAACCCCGTCGGGGAGGTGCTCTTCGGCGAACCCCACCCGGGGGACAACGCCGATAGCCGCAAGGAGCGCGTCGGTGTAGAAGGTCTCGGCGACGTCGCTCCCGGAAACCAACGCCCCCTTGCTTACCAGGACTTCCGCGAGGGCAGCCATTCCGGTGCCTTTGACGCCTACCAGGTGGATTTGAGCCCCCTCGACGGGGCCGGATAGCGGCATGGGAGTTAGAGTAGTCAAATTGATGTTTCTGTTCAATGTCAGCTACTATCGAGGTATGCAGCGTCAAGAGCCGGCCAAGCGACCGGCACCCGTCAGCTTTGTTCTGAACGTCTTGCGGGGGTTTCTCATCGGTATCGCGAACGTCATCCCCGGCGTCAGCGGGGGAACCCTCGCGGTGGTCCTCGGAATATACGAACGCCTCATTACCTCGATCGACCGCCTGTTCCGGCTTCGGACCGGGTGGCTCCCCTCGGGCTTTTTCGTCTTCCAGGTCCTTCTCGGGGCTGGTATCGGGATAGTTACCCTGGCCCACTTTATGGAGGGGCTCCTCGAACGCTACCCCTACGGGATGGCGTTTCTCTTTATGGGGCTCATCCTCGGGAGTATCCCTTCGCTGGTACGGCAACTCGAGATCCCCAAGGTTTCCCCCGGGGGGCTCACCGCCTTCGCTCTGGCCTTCTTGGTCGTCGCCGTCACCTCCGGCGGGGCCGAGGGGCTCGGATTGCAGTATCTCCCCGGCGGCTTTAGGACCTTGGGTCTCTTTTTCCTAAGCGGCGTCGCCGGCGCCGCGGCGATGGTCGTCCCGGGAATAAGCGGTTCTTTCGTACTGGTGCTTCTCGGTACCTACACCGCAGTGCTCCACGCGGTAAATAATCGGGATCTGCTCTTCCTCGGCGTCGTGGCCCTCGGTGCCCTTCTCGGCATTGTCCTCGTCACCCGCCTTATCGCCTTCCTTCTGCGGCGTTTCCACCGGCTTACCTATTCGGCGATTATCGGCTTGGTGGCCGGAAGCGTGGTGGCCCTCTGGCCCGGGATACCTAAAGGCGAGAGCGTTCTCTTAAGCCTTATACTTTTTGTCGCCGGCGCAGGTCTCGCCCTCCTATTCGGATCCCGAAACCGGCTCCATCCGGAGGAGACCCCGGAGGTAGGTAGCGCCGACTAGGGCGGCGGTCTCGGTCCGAAGAATGCGGTCCCCGAGACCGGCGGCACGGAAACCGGCATCGAGGAGGCGACTTCGCTCGGCCGCGGTCCACCCCCGCTCGGGACCGACCGAGAGAACACCCCGGCGGTGGATCGGAGCCCCCGCGGAAGGCCGGCCATACCCCGAGGGCAGCGAAAACAGCGGGCTTTCGGCGTCTTGATCGAGGAGAAGACGCACCTCCCCGGCGCCGGGTCCCGGGCTTGAACCTTCGATGTACTCCAAGGCCCCGGAGAGCCCCCAGAAGCGGTGCACCGCCGGAATCCGGGTGATACCCCCTTGGGAGGCGCCTTCTACGAGGGCCCCTCGAAGGGCCCCGGGCTCCCAGACCTTGCTATCGAAGTAGCTCTTCTCGGTAAGCTCCCCGCCGGTTATGAGAATCTCGCCGACGCCTATGGTCGTAAGATCCCTAAACAGGCGCCGGAGAACCGGCGGCCG
>CAZTRQ010000097.1:0-5070 GCA_964616245.1 uncultured Spirochaetaceae bacterium
CGGGGCCTCGCCACGCAGCACAGCTCCGGCTCTTTGCACCCCCCGGACGATAGAGGCGTAGCCGGTGCAGCGGCAGAGATTCGCATCCAGGGCGTCGCGGATGGCGTCCTCGTCGGGGTCCGGGTTTGCGGCCAGGAGACCCCGAGCCGCCATGATCATTCCCGGCGTGCAGAAGCCGCACTGGACGGCTCCCTCGTCGATAAAGGCCTGCTGCAGGGGGTGGAGGTGGCCGTCTCGGCTCGTCCCCTCGATGGTTTCCACCTCGGCGCCGTCGAGGTCCGCCAGACGGGTGGTGCAGGCCCGTATCACTTCTCCGTTTACGAGGACCGAGCAGCTACCGCACTGTCCGACGCCGCATCCGTTCTTCGTGCCGACGAGGCCGAGCTCCTCCCGGAGGTAGGTGATGAGCTTCGCGCCGCGTCCTGCCTCAACCTGGTGCCGTTCTCCGTTGACGGTGAGGGAAATCGAGCCGCTCATATCGACTATTCCGGCAGGTGGTAGGGGAGCTCGGCGTAGAAGGCCGCTGCCACCGGCAGATCGGATATCCGGAGCCGCTCGTTAGGGGCGTGGGCCTGGTCCTCGTCGCCGGGGCCAAAACCGATAAGGGGAACCTCGTGCATGCCGCAGATGGAGACCCCATTGGTGGAGAAGGTCCACTTGTCTACAACCGGCTCGGAGCCGTAGAGCGCCTGGTAGGCCGAGACGCCGGAACGCACCAGGGGATGGTCCCCGGGGATCTTCCAGGTCGGGAAATAGAGCTCCTGACCGTAGGTGGTCCCCTTCCAGCTGGTGTTCTCGTAGTGAGGGACCTCTAGGGAATCGATCTCTCCGCCCCCGGCCTCCATCACCTCTTTTAGGGCGCTCTCCTTGGTCTCGCCCCAGGTCAGGCGCCGGTCCAGGTAGAGCTCGGCGAGGTCCGGTACCGCGCACTGCGACGGACCGTGGGCGTGGACCTGGCTCACCACGACGGTGCCCTTCCCCAGAAACTTGTCCGAGTCGGGCTTGAGGTTTTCGTTCAGCCGCTCCAGCGCCAGGGCCGTCCGGGCCGCCTTGTAGCCGGCGTTCTCCCCACGCTCCGGGGCGCTGCCATGGCTCGAGACACCCTTGAAGCTCACCTTTATCTCCATCCGGCCGCGCTGCCCCCGGTAGAGGCGGCAGCTGGTGGGCTCGGTGGAAAGGGCAAAAGTCGGCCGAAGCTTCTCCTCTTCGATGAGGTAGCGCCAGCACATGCCGTCGCAGTCCTCTTCGAAGACGGTAAAGGTAAAGTAGACGGCGTAAGGGCCGGTGTAGCCGATCTCCTTGAGAATACGGCCGGCGGTGATCATCGAGGCGACGCCGCCCTTCTGGTCCGAAGCGCCCCGGCCGTGGAGCCAGCCGTCCTCGACTTCGCCGGAAAAGGGGTCCCGCTTCCACTGGGAGGGATCGCCGACGTGGACGGTATCTACGTGGCCGTCGAAGGCGATGGAGCGCTCCCCCTCGCCGACGCGGCATATCAGGTTTCCCAGCCCGTCGTAGCGCACCTCGTCGAAACCGTAGCCCCGGCAGAGCTCCTCGATGACCTTAAGGACATCCCCCTCTTCGCCGCCGTAGGACCGCGTCTGGACCAGCCGCGCCAGGTTCTTCGTCGTGTCGTCGGCGTAGGCCTCGGCTCTCTTTCTAATCTCTTCCGATTGCTGCATTACTCTTGCTCCTTCTGTCTATTTCGTCATTCGTTTCCAGAGAGCCCCCGCCACTTCCCGGGCGTCTGCGTACACTCCCTCTACGTCAAAGGGGAAGCGTCTGTCGGCGTAGACAATCCGGCCGTCGATGACGACCGTGTTTACGTCGGCACTCTTCATCGCAAAGGCGACATGCCCTGCGAGGTTTTCGGGAACCAGGGGGGTAGGGCTCCGGTAGTCGAGGATTACCAGGTCGGCAACCGCCCCGGCCTTTAGGGTTCCCAGGGGTGCCCCGAAGTGCCGGGAGGCCATGCGATGTCCCCCGGAAAGGCCTCCTACCACCTCGGCGATGCCCAGGGGCCCCGCGGCATCCCGGTGCTTGAACCAGGCGACTGATGCCTCTTCGAGCATGTCCCCGGTGATACCGTCGGTACCCAGAGCCCAGTTGCCGAACTGGCCAAGGTGGCCGTTGTAGCCGACCCCATTGTTCATATTCGACCGCGTATTGTGAACCAAAAACGCGCCGGCGGCGTTGATCGCCCTCCGGTCTTCCCCTGAGAGATGGATACCGTGGGCCAGGATGCTCTTTTCGCTCAAGAGGCCATGGGCCGTCAAACGATCGGTAAGGGCGCAGCCGTACTCCCGACGGCAGGTGGCCTCATCCACCGGGTCCTCGCCGATGTGGATGTGAATCCCCAGCTTCGTTGAATCACAGAGGGCTCCGAGACGGGCGAGGCTTTCGTCCCCGAGGGTAAAGAGGGCGTGGGCGCCGATTGCCGCGGAGAGCATCGGCGCCGGGCGGCCGGCTTCCGCAGCCGTTTTCGCCTCGGCGGCGGCCACCGCCGCGAAGGCTTCGTTCTCCGCGATGGCCTCGTCCCGGAGTTCGGGGCCGTCGCGGTCGGAGGTCTCGTAGCAGAGAAGCCCCCGGAGCCCGACTCGCCGGAGCTCTTCTGCGATGATGTCGAGGGATCCCCGGACGTGTCCCGCCGAGGCGTGGTGGTCGACGATGGTTGTGGTACCCGCCGCCACCGCCTCTAAGACGTTAATCGCCGCCGACGCCCGAATGGCCTCGGCATCGAGGGAGCGGTCGAGACGCCACCAGAGCTTCTCGAGGATCGCCGGAAAGTCGGGCATCGGCCCCAAAGGAGCGGTGATGCCCCGGGCCAAGCCGGAGTAAAAATGCGTGTGGGCGCAGACGAGCCCCGGCATGACGATCCGCCCGGCGGCGTCGAGCCGCTCCACCGAGGCGGCACCCCGGCCGGACGCTCGCTTCCCGGCCCCGGGCCCGACATCGACGATGGCGCCGTTGTCACAGACGATGTCACACCGTTCGGTTACCGCCGCCGGGGCGAGCTGAACTGCCGTGGCATTCTCGATGATAAGCATCACGATCCTCCCGGGAGTAGGTAGGCGTAGTCGGTCAGAATCCGTCCAATCAGGCGGCCGACGCCCCCGGGGGTTCCATCGGGCCCGCCGCCGCCGTCCCGGGGCCCGGCTTCCAGATCCCGGCGCGTCACTCGCCGGACCTCCCCTTCGAAGGCCGGCCGAAGGTGGATCTCCTCACCGTTGACGAAGAAGCCCGGGGCCGGCGAGGCTCTAAGCGCCGCGAGCGAAGAAAAAACCGTGAGCTTCTCCCGGTAGGGCCTCGCACCGTAGGGGCAGAAGGTGGCGCAGTTTCCACAGTCGTTACACCAGTCGTCGATGTGTACCACCTGATACCGGTCCCGAAACCCGTCTTCCGGGGGCACCTCGACGGCGGTGTTGGCGCGGTTGGGGCAGACCTGGACGCACTTCAAACAGACGGTGTCGCACTCCAGGCAGCGGGAGAACTCGATCTCTGCGACCTCGTTGTCCGTTCCTCGCCCGGGCCCGATATGGCGTCCGGCCTTCCGGCGGATTTCATGCCCCCGGTCCGCCGCGGCGGCCCCACGACGGGAATCCCGGGCTGAGGCTGCTTCTCCGAACCGGTCGCCGGGCCCAAGGGCCGAAACGCCCTCCTCCACCCGGCGCTTCCCGGCGGCGATAATCTCGACGATCCGAGGACGCGGCGGTGGCGCATCTTGCCGGACAACGATCTCGGCCGCGGCCGCCGGGGCCGACGCGGCAAAGCGCACGCCCGCCGCGGCGATCCCTTCGAGATCCGCGTTGATCGCCCCTTCGGGTATTCGGTAGCCTTCGAGCTCCGATTCGATCCGCGCCGCGACGCTCTCGAGGGACTCGGATACCCTCACGTCGCGTCCCGCCCGGGCGTGGAAGTAGGCGGCGCTCATTCCCTCGATGCCGGGCTCTCGGACCACGACCGAGGGGCCGCTGCCGCGACTGGGCTCCCCGCCGGGGGGAGCCCAGTCGCCGGGAACCGCACTCGGGGAGGCGCCACCCCCGGCCCGGCGCACCGCGATTCCTTTCATCTTTCTAATCTGGACAGAGCCCTCATACTCGATACGGTTGCACGCCTTCGCGCAGCGCTGGTCGCAGAGGGCTGCGGTAAGCGAGGGAAAAGGATTCGTCTCGAGAATGCAGTGGAGCGCCTCTTCCGGCGCTCCGGTGGCGGCGGCCCGAATGTACCCGGGTACGTCCTGGGAGATGGGGCAGGCCTCGACGCAGGGCGCCACGAAGCAGTCGGTAACCGGGAGCCTGGCTTGTATCCGGGCAGTGACGGCGCCCCGGCGCTTGCGGACGTCGTGGCGACCGAGAAGCGCCGTCGCAAGGTCGGAAAGGCGTCCGGGGTCGGGCTGGAGTTGGGTTGCCGGGGTTTGCGCCCCGGGCGCCGGCGCAGAGAGCGCATCCGAAGCGGCCCGGGCCGCGGCGGCGAGTCGCTGATAGCCACCGGGTTTGAGAAGCTCGGTGGAAATCGTTACCGGGGCGAGGCCGCAGCCCAGGAGCTCGCCGATGTTTCCCGCGGTAGCCCCCGCCGAGTAGGAGACCGGAAGCGGCCCTTCCACGTCGGAGAGGAGCCGCGCCGCGAGGGACACCGTAATCGGAAGGAGGGCCTTCCCCGAGACGTACTCCGTCTCTCCCGGGAGGCTTCCCCGGTCGTTGGCAACCGGCAGGGTATTGCTAAGCTTGATGCCGAAGCGATGCCCGGCGGCGGAAGCCCGGTGTCGGAGGTGCTCGATAAGGGTCAGAGCCCGGGGGTACTGCAGATCCTCGGCGAAGGCGTCGGCGTCGAGGCCGTATTCGTATCCGTTTTTGGCCAGGATGCCCCGGACCTCTTCCACGCCTAGGAGGGTTGGGTTGAGCTTGACGACCGTATCCAGCCCCTTGTTCTCCAACAGATGGACGGCGATTGCCTCAATTTCCTCCGGGGGGCAGCCGTGCATGGTGGAAAGCGCCACGGAGCTGCAGATCGCCGGAGAGATGGCGTCAAGGACATCAGTTGACGCGGCGGCTCGCAAGCCGCCGCCGGCGGTTG
>CAZTRQ010000097.1:5170-9447 GCA_964616245.1 uncultured Spirochaetaceae bacterium
GCCGCCGGCGGTTGCCCGCTCCAAGGCTCCCCGGGCCGCCTCCCGAAGTCGCTCGAAGACGCTCCTGCTTCCCCGACCCATCAGGGTGTCGATAAAGCGGTCGACCGGTTTACTCCGGATGCCTTCTAGGTCGTAGCCCACGCTCATGGTAAAGAGGGCCCCATGGTCGGGGGTTCCATACTCCGAGGAAGACACGATGTGCAGCAGAATCCAGGCCTTGATGTACTCCTCGGCGGCTTCGTCAAGACGAAGCTCGGAGGACCACTCGGTGTTATAGCCTTCGTCCGCGGCATCGATACAGGGTTTCTCGATTTCCAGCTCGTCGAGGATCTGTACGGTCTTTAGCTCGAAGACGCGGCCGCCGCAGAGCCATCCGGCCAGGATGCTTTGGGCGAGGTGGGTATGGGGCCCCGCGGCGGGTCCCACCGGGAGGGCGCAGCTATCTGAAAGGACGGAAAAGCGCGACGAAGTGAACGGCGGACGGAAGAACTCTTCGGCAGGAATATCGAGAATCGAGCCAAATCGCTCCCGCTCGACGGCGATTCGTTCTATGAGCCTTTCGATGGGCTCCGGCTGCATGCGACTGTAAATCATTTTGGGCTTCAGCTTAACCGGCATTTTGGTGCGCGTACAGCAAAAAACACACACTTGGCAGCACCACCCATATTTCCCTACAATTGTAATCGGATAGGAGACGCCGCATGAAGCAGACAATCAGCGCGCCGGTCCTCCGGGTGGACTCCCACGGAAAGACAGCTGGTGCCGCGAAATATCTTGCCGACTACACATTCGACGGAATGCTCTACGCCCGGACCCTGCGAAGCGAGCGCACCCGGGCCCGGATTCGCGGGGTGCATGTGCCCCCATTGCCGGAGGGGTACTATTACGTCGACCACACCGACATTCCCGAAGGCGGTTCGAACTGCGTAGAGATGATCAAGCGCGACTGGCGGGCCTTCGCCGGGGACGAGACGAGCTTCCTCGGGGAGACGATCGGCCTTGTTCTTGGTCCGGATCGATCGGAGGTTCTTCGCATCCTCAAGGAGATCACCGTCGATTACGAGGACCTCGAGGCGGCGGTTACGATCGATGAAGCCCTTGCGGTAAAGGGAGGGCCGATCCACGGCGACGACAATCTGTTCGCCGTCATCGACTTGATCAAGGGTGATCCCGACGGAGCCTTCGCCTCAGCGGACCGCTTCTTCGAGGGCACCTACGAATCCGGGGTTCAGGAGCACGTCTATCTCGAGCCCCAGTCCCTAGCCGCCCTGGTGGAAGACGGCAAGCTGACCATCTACGCCTCCACCCAGTGCCCCTTCTACATCCGCCATTCGGTTGCCACGGCGCTGGGGGTTCCCGAAGAGGAGGTGCGGGTGCGCCACACCGTCACCGGCGGTGGCTTCGGGGGCAAGGAGCACTATCCCGACGTCATTGCCGTCCCCATTGCCGTTGCCGCCCTCAAGACCGGCCGCCCGGTGCAGTTGGTGCTTCCCCGGGAAGAGGATCTGGCCTTTACCAGCAAGCGCCACGCCTCCCGGATCAAGATCCGCAGCGCCCTGGACAAAGACGGTGGTCTCCTCGGCATGGAGATCGACACCATAATAGACGCCGGAGCCTACGAAAGCTCGTCGATGGTCGTCTTGCAACGCGCCCTCTTTACCGGAACCGGCGTCTACGAGATACCGAGCATCCGGGCCCACGGGCGAGCGGTGGCTACGAATACGGTCCCCGCGGATGCCTTCCGCGGCTTCGGGGCCCCCCAGGGACTCTTTGCCATCGAGATGCACATGAGCCAGATCGCCCGGGAGTATGGGATCGACGAGGATGAGTATCGCAGCCGCTATTTCCTCAAGCAGGGAAGCCCCACCATCACCAACGGTCGCATTCACGAAGAGGTAAAACTGACCGAGCTTATCGAAGCGGTTAAATCAATATCCGACTACGATGCCCGCCGGGCCCGGTGCACTCCAGGAAGCGGCCGGGGCATCGCGATGGCCTTCGTGCAGCACGGAAGCGGCTTTACCGGAAGCGGCGAACGGGACATCATCAAGGCCAAGGTGATGCTCCGGAAAACTGCCGAAGGGAAGGTGGAGATTCACGCCTCCTGTGTCGAGATCGGGCAGGGAGTGGACACCACCCATCGCAAGGTGGCCGCCGACATCCTCGACATCCCTTACAACGATATCGTCCTGGTAAACACCGACACCGACCTTACCCCCAACTCCGGTCCGACCTGCGCCTCCCGCTCCGCCTCCGTCGTGGGGTTTCTGATCCAGGAGGCCGCCCGGAACCTAAAACCGCGGCTTGCCGAAGAGGGAACGGTCGAGGTGATGCAGGAGTACAGTCAGCCTCAGGAGGTCGTCTGGGACCCGCAGACCTTCCAAGGCGATGCCTACCCGGCCTACAGCTGGGGGGTGAACTGCGTCGAAGTTGAAGTCGACCCTGTCACCTTGGAGGTAGCGACCACCGGTATCTGGACCGCCTACGACATCGGCCGGGCTTTGGATTCCCTGGTGGTAAAAGGCCAGATCGATGGCGGCATGATTCAGGGACTCGGCTACGGTCACATCGAGAAGATGGAGAGCCGCAACGGTATCTTTCTCCAGACGACCATGGCGGACTACGCCATCCCCACTGCCCTGGACTACCCGTCGGTAGACAGCGTTCTGATCGACAATCCCTTTGCCTACGGTCCCTCGGGGGCGAAGGGAGCCGGAGAGGTGGTCTTCGACGGCGCCGCCCCGGCTTTTGCGCTGGCGGTGCAGCGGGCTCTGGATATGTCGATCCAGCGTATACCTGTCACCCCCGAATATCTGATGGAGGCTCGATCTCATGCGAGAGATTTCGTTCACGCTGAACGGTAGACCAGTAGTAACCACGGCGCACCCCCTTGCCCGGCTCATGGATGTTCTGCGAGAGGAGTTCGGCCAGACCGGCGTAAAGGAAGGATGCGGCGAGGGTGAATGCGGAGCCTGCTCCATTTTGAAAGACGGACGTATCGTAAACTCCTGCATTCTGTCGGTGGGCATGGTGGAGGGCGCCTCCATCGAAACACCGGAAGGTATCTCGGAAACCGAAGAGGGCGCCCTGATCTCCGACGGCTACGCCGAAGCGGGGGCCGTGCAGTGCGGCTTCTGCATGACCGGCATGCTCGTTGCCACCGAGGCCTTGCTTCGCCGGAATCCCGACCCCGACGAAACAACGATTCGCACCGCGATATCGGGCAATCTCTGTCGTTGTACCGGCTACGCCCTCGTCGTCGACGGCGTCGGCCGGGCGGCAAAGAAGCGGGCAGCCTTGCGCGGAGGTACCGTGTGACCGCCGGCGGACCCGATTTCCACAGCCCCCGGAGTCTTCAGGAGGCGCTGGAGATCCGAAGTCGTACCGGCGCCATTCCTCTTGCAGGAGGAACCGACCTCCTTGTGCGACACCGGAGTTGGACCGGCACCCTGCCCGACATCCACGAGCCTGTTCTCTTTGTCGGAGCCCTTTCGGATCTTCAAGGAGTCGAGGAGAGCCGCGACGGTGGTCGACGGACGCTTCGGATCGGCGCCGGCGTCACCTACGCCGACCTCCTTGTAGACCCCCGTGTTCCGGAGCTTGTGAGAAGCTCGATCATCGAGCTTGCCGCCCCGGGGCTCCGAAACGTCGCAACCCTGGCGGGGAACATCTGCAACGCCTCTCCGGCGGCGGATGCGGTCTGCGCCCTCTACACCCTGGACGCCTCGGTCGAGCTTGCCTCCACCGAGGGCAGCCGGACGGTGGGGATCGAGGAGTTTATCGCGGGACCCGGCCGGACGACGCTCGGCCCCGACGAGCTGGTCGTCGCGGTAAACATCCCCCTGATCGAAGGCGACCGGGTCCTCTACCAGAAGGTCGGCACCCGCCGGGCGAACGCCCTCTCGAAGCTATCCATCTGCGCCCACGCCACCGTCGAGGACGATACGGTCGCCGCAATCGCCATCGCCTTAGGCGCCGTGGCCCCGACGGTGGTCCGGGTCCGGGAGGCCGAAGAGCTCGTGCTGTTTAAGCCGCTTTCCAAGATCCCAGGCCAGATCGAATCGGTGGTAGACGCCTTTCGCCCCTTCGTTACCCCGATATCCGATCAGCGTTCCACGGCGGAGTACCGCCGGGAGGTAGCCCTGGGCCTCGTGCGGCGCTTTCTCGGCGAGCGCTTGGCCTCCCCCGGGGCCGTTACGAGCCGGGCCTAGGGGCCGAGGCCGAGACTTACAATCATGAACGTCGCCGCGATCCGCCACGCAGAGCTACTCGCCACC
>CAZTRQ010000098.1:0-5033 GCA_964616245.1 uncultured Spirochaetaceae bacterium
ACCACCGGGCTCGGAGCCCTCTCCCGGTCTCTCCCCTTCGCACAGCGTCTCGTCTACGTTCCCCACGCCCCCCGGATGGTGCCGGAGCCCCAGGCGTTCGAACGCCTGATCCGGCGGATCGACGCCGCGGTCTCGGCTTCCACCCAGGCACCCCTTCTTATCCGTTTCGACCTCCCTTGGGGCATCGAGGAAGCACCCGCGGCGGAGGCCCTCGGTCTCCGACGGGCCCCGGTGACGGTTCAACCGCCGAGCACGGTGGTCGTCGACCTCGGGGAAGACGAAGACGCGCTCCTGAAGGGGATGAAGTCCAAGACCCGGTACAACGTCCGGCTCGCGGCCAAGCGAGGGGTCACCATCCGGGAGGCGGGCGCCGAGGAGCTCGCGCTCTGGTACGAGCTCTATCGGGAGACCGCTCGGCGGGACCGAATCGCGATCCATAGCGAAGCCTACTACCGCGGACTTTTCGAGGTCGTCCGAGGCTCCGACGCCGGCACCCGGGGAGCCGCGCCCCGGCTTTCGCTCTACCTCGCGGAGATAGACGGAGACTTACTCGCCGGGAACATCGTCCTCGAGTGGGAGGGTACCGCCACCTACCTCTACGGTGCTTCCTCGAGCCGGCGGCGAGAGCTTATGGCGCCCTACCTTCTGCAGTGGGAGGCGATGCGGCAGGCGAGGAGTCGTGGCCTCGATCGCTACGACCTGTTCGGCGTACCCCCGACACCGGACCCGAAACACCCGATGCACGGTCTCTATCGATTCAAGACGGGGTTCGGGGGTCGCATCCTCGACCGACTCGGCGCCTGGGACTATCCGTGCCGCCCCTTTGGTTCCCGCTGCTACCGCGGCGCAGAACGCGTTAGGGACTACTATCACAAAGTCTTGAGGAAACGCTTTGGCTGATACCCGTGCCCCCGGGACCGCCGGCCTCCTTGTCGTTCTCTGTCTCGGGCTTCTCCTCGGAGGGTGCGGCTCCCTCGGGGACCTTTCCCCGGACGGGGACCCGGGCGCGGCTCCCGGCGACGCTTCCCAAGGCGCAGGCGCCGGCGGCGAGGCGCCGTCCCGGGACGCCGAGGCCTTCTCCGATCCTTTGACGGTAACTCCCGAGCGTCTCGCGCCCCTCGACGGCGAACGATCGGTTACCGACCCCCCGGTCCTGGTTTGGCGGGCGGTTGTCGGCGCCGATTCCTACGAGGTGGAGGTTATCCGACCCGGCGGAGCCCCCGAGAGCCGTACCCTTCGGGCTACGGTTTCCGGCGACGACGCTAAGGCCAGGGTCGCTCCGGAATCCTTTAGTCCCTTCTCCGAAGCCCTGGGGGTTGGAGAAGAACTCCGGTGGCGGGTTAGAACGCGTCTCGGGGACGAGGCGGGGCCCTGGTCGGAGGAGGCGAGCTTTGTCACCGGCTCCCTCGGGCTCGATTTCTTACCGGTCCTCTCCCCTGGAGAGGTCGGGGCGCTTCAGATGGGAAACGAGGCGGGGGAGGCCGACGAGGCGCCGGTTCACTCGGTTTCACTAACCCGGCCCTACAGCCTGATGCGCCGGGAGCTTACGAACGACCAGGCCCTCGAGCTAATAGAGGCCGGTCTCCGGCGAGGAATCTTCGCGATAATCGGAGACGCCGTCGTCCGGGCAGAGGGCGGACAGGTTGTCCTTGCGACCGGGAGTCTCGACTACGGGGAGCAGCTCGGCCTTACCCTCGTCGAGAACGAGCTGCGAGTCCTCCAAGGCCGGGGGAGCCATCCGGCGGTGGGTATTACCTGGTACGGGGCGGTGGTCCTCGCGGACCTTCTTGGCCTGCTCTACGGGGAGACCTCCCCGTACGCTATCGAGGACGGGGAGCAGGAAAGGCCGCCGGTAGACTGGGACCGGACCCGCCGGGGAATTCGGCTACCCACCGAGGCGGAGTGGGAGTTCGCGGGCCGCCGACCCAACGGGCGCCTCTACCCCTGGGGGAGCGCAACGCCCTACGGTCGATCGAACTTTTACCGAAGCGGGGACGCCTTCGAAGCTATCTCGCCTCCCTACACCCAAGCCGGGGGTCCGACTACCCCGGTTGGCGCGTTTCCCGGCGGCCGGTCGGCCCCGCCCGGGTTCGAGGACCTCTTGGGAAACGTCTGGGAGTGGTGTTGGGATGCGTATGCCCTTGACGCCTACGAGCTCCAGGCGGGAGGATCGCCGGAGGTTCCCGCGGTCGATCCGACCGGTCCTGCCGATCCGCCTCCGAACCGTTTCGGCGTTGTCGAGCGGGTGGTCCGGGGGGGCGCCTGGAACACGCCGGTACAGGACCTTACCCTGACCAACCGCGGGCGATTCGATCCCGCCGCCGGCAGCTTTAGCATCGGAATCCGATTCGCCCGAGGGCTCTAACCCCTATCCGAGATACTGCCCCTCGATCTTTTCGTAGTAGTCGATCACCTGTCGGACGTACCGCCGCTTCTCCCCGTAGGATCGGGGGAAGAACGATCGCTTAAAACCGTAGATGATGACGTTCTTGAGCTGCTTCGGCGAGATCGAGAAGCTCGAGGTCGCAAGCTCGAGCTCCTGCGTCACCGAGGTGTTCGACACCAATCGGTTGTCGGTGCAGATGGTCACCGACATGTTTCGCTCCAACATCTCGCCGAGGGAGTGACGCTTCGCCTCCGAAATATCCGGGGAGGTTTGCAGATTGCTTGTCAGGCAGACTTCGATGGTCGTCCGGTGGTTGGCGATAAAATCGGCGAGCTCGGCGACGTAGGCATCGGGGTCGGATATCTCCGGGTCCTGCACCGAGGCGCCGCTAAAGAGGCGCAAGCCGTGGCCGATCCTGTCGGCGTGGAGCTTGGTGATGGCCTGAAAGATCGATTCCGGCCCGTAGGCCTCCCCGGCGTGGACCGTCTTGTTCATAAAGTGGCGATGAACGTAGTCGAAGGCCTCCTGATGGAGCGCCGCGGGGTTTCCCATTTCGGCTCCCGCGAGGTCGAACCCGACTACCTGGGCATCCGACTCCCCGCGAAAGCGCACGACCGCCTTCGCCAGCTCCAAGGAGGCCAGGCGAGCTACCTCCGCCGAAGAGGAGTAGGGGTGCGCTTCGAAGAGCTTTCTGAAGTACTGCGAAAAGTTCTTAGTAAAGAAGCGCATGGCACAGACGATTATTCCGTACTCGAAGGGGGGCTCACCCTCGGGGACGCTACGGTTGATCTGGTCCCGGGCCCGACGAAGGCCCCGGTCGACGGCCTCCATAACTTCTTCGAAGCTCATCCGGTCGTGCATGTTAAGCTGCGGGGCAAACCGCACTTCTATGTAGCGGACGCCCTCGTTCCAGTTGTCCTGTGCAAGCTCGAAGGCGACGCGCTCGAGGGCTTCTGCATCCTGAAGGACCGCCGTGGTCCATTGGAACCCGGAAAGGTATTCGTTGAGGTCGGCGTAGCTATCCTTAAAGACGAGCTCCCGTAATCCCGCCTCCTCGAAGGAGGGGAGCTCCACCCCTCTGCTCTTCGCCAAGTCGATCAGGGTGGGAATCCGGAGACTGCCGTCGAGATGAACGTGAACGTCGGTCTTAGGGATGGCGAGAAGAAATTCCTTTTTGTAGTTCATGGCGTACTCCTTGTGGATTCGACGAGGGACTTAAAAACGCGGCCCCTATGGAACTCATTATCGAACTTCTCGAAGGAGGCGCAACCCGGGGAGAAGACGATTACCTCTCCGGCGGTGGCGTCCCCGAGGGCTGCATGGAGGCAATCTCCGAGGGAAGCGAAGGGGCCCCGGAAAACAGGTGCCCGTTTCCTCGCTCGCGACCAGGCTCCACTCCGAGCATCGGAAAGTAGACCGAGCATCTTGTCCGTCGCCGAGCCCTCGAGGAAGTAGGTCGCCGTAGACTCTCCGACCGCATCCACGATGCAGTCGTAGCTTAGATCCTTGTCCGTCCCACCGGCTATGAGCCGGACGGGAGCGGTAAAGCTCCTTACCGCGGCCAGGGTCGCCTCGGGGACGGTAGCAGCCGAATCGTTGTAGACACGGACGCCTTCTACGCTTCCGCAGTGCTCGAGGCGATGCTCTACGCCGGGAAAGCCCACGAGGCAATCTGCAAGGAGCGCCGGCTCGATGCCGTAGAGTAACAGCGAGAGAAGCGTAATGCCGTAGTTCAGGCGAAGCTGATTGCTCCCCGGCAGCCCGTCCGGAAGGGGTATCTCGAGGGCATCGTGGCCCCGGAAGGGGTCCATCAACGAGACGCCGTTTTCGGTCAAGGAGACTCCCGGGGGCTGGGTTTCGGGCCCGATTCTGTTCCCTGGCCCGCGCCGAATTCCGGGCCCCGGGGTCCCGGTGGCCCAGTACACCGGGGCCCGGCTGGCTTGCGAGAAACGCCGGCCGTACTCTCCCGTGGCGCCGAGGACGACGGACCCCTCCGGGGGTACCGAGGAAGCGAGGATGGCCTTGTCGGCGAAGTAGCGCTCCATCGAGCCGTAGTAGTCCTGGTGGTCCCGAAAGAAGGACGTGACGACGCCGAGGCGAGGAACAAGGGCCCCGACACCTCCATCCACCATCGTTAAGTCGCCGAGCTGAAACGACGACAACTCGAGAACCACCGGGGACTCAGGCGTTAATTCCCGGAGAAAGGTCAGAGGAGAGATGGTGATATTGCCCCCGAGCTTCGCCGGGAGTCCGGCCCGGCTAAGGCCGTAGTGGAGGGCGCCGGCGGTGGTCGATTTTCCTTTGGTCCCGGTAACCGCGAGAATCGGCCCGGAAAAGCGTTTGAGGAAGAGCGAGAGATCGGTCTCGACTTTCCGGGCCTTCGCGAGGTACCGGGAGTGCCGTGGTACCGCGGGGTTCTTGACCACAAAATCGGCCCCGGAAAAGTCGGCGTCCTCGTGCCTGCCGAGAATCAGTCGGACCGGCAAGCTGGAGATCTCTTCTATACTCCTCGCGAGGCGGTTCTTATCCCGGAGGTCTGTAACGGTAACCTCCGCGCCTTCGGAGACCAAATAGCGAGTCGCGGCGACGCCACCGCCGTGGAGTCCGAGCCCCATCACGGTGACCCGGGCCCCGGCGAGGCTCCCGG
>CAZTRQ010000098.1:5133-9248 GCA_964616245.1 uncultured Spirochaetaceae bacterium
GTTCAGTTGGTTTCAAGGGCAAACTCCCGCATATCACGATCGTTCAAATACGGTCTGGTGGTGTATCGCTTCCAGGGCGCTGTAAGCTCCGGCGGCATCTGCCCCCGAAGCTCTTCCAAGAGGGGCATCTTCGGGTCGTAGTCCCGCTCTTTGAGCGCAGCTTCGATATCCCGGGCCCTCGGCTCGATCGCTTTGTAGATGCCCTCGAGGAGGGCGGCGTACTCCGTCAACATCCGGTCTTCGAACTCGACAAGCGAGACCCCCAGGGAGCGGTACTTGCAACTTACGGGAAAGTAGGGGTAGAGACGGTGTCCCGGGGGCGTTACCACCGCCGAGAGAAATCGGGTAAGGTCTCGGTCTATCCAGATTCCCTGGACAAAGTAGCCGCGCCCGGTCTCGCCGATCCACGTTTCGGAAAAGACCTCCCGGACGTAGAGCGTCTCTTCGTCGCTATTGGATGACAGCGGCAGAAGATCCGCCTCGAGGAGAAGCTCCGTGGTCCGGTAGACCGGGGCACGATCGTTGCTTCCGGCTTCGACAACTTCGTGGACCGAGGGGCGGTACCGGAGATCGAGACGCACCAGGTAGAGGAACTCGCTACCGCCGGACACTATTCGCCGATAGAACGCCGGACGACCGATGTCCCCGGGATCGAAGAAGTGGCGGAGCCCCGAGAGAAGATTCGGTGCCTTCGGAGAGATCTGTGTGACGACGCTTCCAACAATCTCCGAGTACCCCTCCGCCGGTGTGGAGATACGAACATCGTGATGGATCGGAAGCGACGGGACGACAAAGGGCTCGTCGAACTTCAGAAAGAATTGTTCGTCGTTGGAAAAATGGCGGGTGTAGTTTTTAGATGATTCCGACGTCGCCGTAAGCGAGTGGTTTATGCCCTCGTCGCTGACGGCGACGCTAATCGCCCGAGCCACCGCTGTAGGGAATACGAATTCGCCGACCAGAACGACTCAAGGTTCTTCTCTCGACAATCCGCCAGCTATCTCGGTAGCGCTCGAGAAACAAAAGATCGTCGATGTCGTAGACAACTCCGAAGTAGCTCCGGTCTTCCTCTCCTTCTCCCTCCGAAGAAGCCGGCTGCCAGAAGCGGTAAGAGACCTCCACCGACGGTCGGCCCTCCGTCTCCGAGAGCTCGGCGACCTCCAGGTCGCTAACGCCGAAAAGGGTCGTCCCAGGGGGTAACGTGGCCCTCCCCGAAGCTATCCACTGGTCCGGGGGTAACACAGGCGGACGGCCTTCGATAGCCCCTCGAATTCGCGAGAGAACGAAGATGTGGTCGATGGCTTGCATGCGCCCACTATCGACTCGCGGTGCGACTGTGTCCTGGAGAAACTCGGTGTCGAGCCGATTTATCGCGGCGAAGTGTCCTTCGACCACTTCGACTGGTCCTAAGCCGGCGGTTTCCAAAGGCCCGAGGGTGCGCATCGCGATCGCTCCGGGAACCGTCACGGCAAGAGTGGCTATGAGGGCGACAGCGACAAGCTGTTTCCACCTGTCCCGGAAGAATTGCTGCCTCCGAAACCGTTTCCGGCGTAGGGCATAGCTCCGCTGGTAGGCGGCGCGACGAATATCCGGGAGCCTCGACCCCTCGTCGACGTGGGTTCCGGTCCGAAGCCAGCGGCTAAAAATTTCCTCCCATTCTCCGGCACTCCGAATTCGCCCGGGAGCCGTGGAAAGGGAGGAAACAACGTCCCGGGAAACGTCCTCTCGGAGGTCGGGGACGACAAGAATAGGCGGGTGAACGATGCTTCCGGCGAGAGCTCGGGAAAGTGGTACACCGGGTTCCGGGGAGGTGGGTAGCATCCCCGTCAGTCCGTAGTACGCCATAATTCCGAAGCGGAGAGATGTCCGTGCTTTCCACGCCAGGCTCTGCAGGTGCTCGTCGTTTTCGAAGAGGGCATCCCCGGTGGACTCGGCGACCAGGTGCTCGAATCCGTCCGGCAAAAAGAGTACGCCGCCGTCCTGCTCCATGATGACGGTCCGTGGATGGAGCCGGGGTCGCAGGTCGCTGCCCCTCTCGAGAAGATCGACGGCCCGGGCGAGGCGGGAGAGGATCGACAGCACCGCGCTATCCTCCTCCAACGCTTCCCCGAGCGTTATCCCCTCGATATGGGGCCCCAAAAGGTAGATCTCTTGGTTGTGCTCGGTGATGCCGGTAATCGGCCATTTGGCCGCGCCTTCGACGGTAACGAGCATCCCGGCGCTCCGGGGAAGGGTAACCAGTGTCCTGGCCCGAAGAGTTTTCGGAGAAATCCCCGTACCGATGCCGAGAAAGATGTCGTCGCCCCGGGTAACAGTAATGAGTTGGTCCATCGCTATGCTCTCTAATAGTCACACAAGGAGACTGGATTCGTCAAACACCGACGCGGTAAAGACCGATAAGCGTACCAATTCGTCCCGCCAACAACCGGGTTTCAGTCCCGCTTTGAGGCAACCATGGTCGAGAAACGTTTCCCGGTCCCAGCCCCGTTCCGAGGCGACCTGGGGGAGCAAGAGTCCGCTTCGGGGACCCCGTCGCAGGATAATGCCGTGCTCTCCCGGCACGACGTCCCCTGGTTTTGCCTCCGCCGGGACGGAAAGGACGGATACTTCCAAGAGGAGCCCCGATAGCTCTTCGGCGGTTACCGGAGGAAAGCGGGGGTCCTTCGTCGCCGCCTCCGCCGTCATCCGGACGACGGTTTTCGACAATGACTCCGGGGATACAATTCGCCCGATGCACCCCCGGAGGTGGCGCTCCGAGCCTTCGAGTCGCCAGATGGTCACGAAAGCACCTCCGGCATCAGGCACTATCTCGAGGGTGTCGAGCTCTTCCGGCGGCCTGGTTCCCAGGGTTACCTCGAGGGAGAGACGCGATGTTGCAAGAAGAAGGCGTTTGTCGGCATCGGAAAGCACTAAATACTGCTCCGTGGATAAAAGGCAAAGCTACCGTACTCTACCGTACTCGTGGGGTCGTCAAACTGAGAAGCCGAAGATTCTCGGGCGAGAAGCTCGACCCGGTGGGACTCGCGCCAACTCTCGGTGACTGCGGCCACCGATACCAGGCCCCGGGCGCTCAACGAGCCGTCTTCGATTCCGCCGAGAAGCTCCGAGGGATCCTGGCTCAGTACCGCGTCGACAACTCTCCCGGCCTCCTGACGCGCTCGGTGAATATCAACGGTGCTCGTCAGGTTAAAAGAGACAACTGTCAAGAGGTTTTCGGGGTTCTCTCGCCGCAGCCCTGCGAGCAGCGTTTGGAGCGCCTCGAAGCAGACCGGGCCCTCGTCTCCAACGAGAACGGGGATGATACTCGCCTCGGGAAAGAGATATTGAATAAAGGGGAGCTGAATCTCCAAACAGTGCTCTTCGAGATGCGGTATGTCGCGCCTCAGAAGCGGAAGCCTCTCGTTACGGTTCACCAGTTTTAGGATATCAAGGACCGGGATCGTTCCCAAGGGGGTAGAAAAACCAGTGCTCTCGGGCAGGATGAGCGCCGGCTGTGGGTCTCGATAGACCGGCCCGAGGATGAGCACCCGGGTTACCGGGCGCCCGGAAACAGAGCGGTACGCCTCTGCGAGAGAGCTCCCGCAGTAGGATAGACTTGCGTGGGGTGCAACGATACCTTCGGCTTCGCCGGGCGTGGCGGCGCCGTTTGCAAGGAGCCGCTGGATCTCTTTGCGCAGCTGTTCCCGCTGTGCTGGATAGAAGATTCCATCGACGATGGGCTCCCGGATGGGACTCAGGTCCCCCTCGTGGTTCATTACTTAAAGTATTCGCCAGGAAAAAAGGCAATGCAAATCGTCGGGAATACTAAGCGATCCGGCCGAGAAGCCGATCCAGGCGTTCGGGATCCATCTCTATCCGAAGGTTCTTTTCCTGGGTTGGAAGGACTGTTCCCGTCTTTCCGTGCTTTCCTCGACGGAGATACTTCACCTGGGTGTAGTACACGTCGCTCTTTCCGCCGCTGCGCGCTTTGCTGAAGTAGAGCGCCAAGTTGCCGGCGTCGAGGAGAACATCGAGGGGTATGCTCTTGTTCTTCTTGCCTTTGATAAAGACGTGCCCCCCGGCATGGTCCCGGACGTGGAGCCAGTAGTCGTTGCCCCGGACATGCCGCCGCAAGAGCC
>CAZTRQ010000099.1:0-9106 GCA_964616245.1 uncultured Spirochaetaceae bacterium
GGCGCCCCGAGCCGTCGTCTTATCCGGCAGGCAAAGATCGCCTAGGCGGTTAGCGCGGTTGCGCACCGGACACGTCGTGGAGCTCGCAGACCTCGCCGTCGGGTCCGTAAAAATAGAGAACCCAGACCCCGGGGCGGTATTCGAGGGGTTCCCCCATCAACTCGACGCCATGACGTCGGAGGGTCTCGAGACGATCGTGGAAGTCGTCTATCTCGAAGCCGATGTGGACGAGGCCGTGGTCCTTCTGCGGGTGGTTCCGGGCCCTGTTTTCTCCCCTTTCCGGGGCGTAGTACTCGAAGAGCTCGAGGATCCCGTCTCCGAGGCGTAAATGCGCAATCTTACACTTGGTCCCGGGAACCGATATTACCCGGGCCTGGCGATCGTCGGCCACGTCGAGCTCGAGGGCGACGCTCATCCCCAAGACTTCCGTGTAGAACTTTTTCGAACGCTCGATGTCGGCGACGCTCAGCCCAACGTGGCCGAGGGATGGAATGGTCGGCATCTTTCTTCTCCTCTGTGCTTCGTGCTCTGTGCTTCGCGGGCGCTTAGTAGCCCACGTAGACGACCTTGTGCTCGGTAAAGAACTGCAGGCCGCTTTGCCCGGCCTCCGGAAGGCCGAAGCCGGAGTCCTTTATTCCGCCGAAGGCAAAGGCCGGCTCACGGTGGGCGGTCATAATGTTGACGTGCACCATCCCCGATTCGATCCGGTCCACGAAGCGCATCGCCTTCTCTAGATCCCGGGTGTAGACGGAAGCCGTCAACCCGTAGTCTATCGCATTGGCGACTCGGAGGGACTCGTCGAAGTCGCGAACCGGTATTACCGCCAGAACGGGACCAAA
Organism: uncultured Spirochaetaceae bacterium; assembly: GCA_964616245.1. Lineage (GTDB taxonomy): Bacteria > Spirochaetota > Spirochaetia > DSM-27196 > PWMO01 > CAYPUT01. The sequence continues at coordinate 840 of CAZTRQ010000099.1, forward strand.
AATCTCTTCCCGGGCTATGACCATCTCCGGCCGTACACCGGTAAAGACCGTCGGGGCGATATAGCAGCCCCGGTCGTATTCCGGGCCCGAGAGCCGATGCCCCCCGGCGGCCACGACGGCTCCCTCTTCCCGGCCGGTGACCAGGTAGCCGGATATCGTTTCTACCTGCTTGGTTCCGCATACCGGACCCATCGTTACCGATTCGTCGAGTCCATTGCCGACCCGCAGCTCCGCGACGCCGGCTAGAATCCGGTCGGTAAGCTCTCCGACGATCGACTCCTCGACGATAACCCGGCTGGTCGCGGTGCACCATTGGCCGGCACAGGCGTACCCGGCGGTTACCGCCGCCTCCGCGGCGGCATCCAGGTCCGCATCGGAGAGGACCACCAGCGGGTTCTTTCCCCCCATTTCGAGCTGGGTCCGGGTCATGCTCGGAGCCGCAACCCGGTGGATACTCTTGCCCACTTCGGTCGAGCCGGTAAAGCTGATGGCTCGGACTTCGGGAGCCTGAACCAGGGCGTTACCCACCGTGGAGCCGCCGCCGAAGACCACGTTGAAAACTCCCGGTGGGAACTCGGCTTCCTCGAAGAGTTCCGCCAGAATGGCGCCGACCCCCGGCGTGAGGCCCGAGGGCTTCAGAATGCAGCTGTTTCCCGCCATAAGGGCGGGAGTACCCTTTCGACAGGGAACGTTGAAGGGGAAGTTCCATGGCGAAATAATCCCCACCACACCGAGGGGCTCCCGTTTCTCGTAGGCCAGGACATCGGGCTTAGTCGAGGGATGGATGCTTCCGAGCATTCGAACCCCTTCGGCTACCTGATGTTGCATCTCCCGGAGGGAAGACTGAACCTCCGCCCGGGAGTCCTTGAGGGTCTTGCCGTTCTCTAAGGTGATCAGTCTGGCGATCTCCTCCCGTCGTCGTTCCATCGCCGACAGAAGCGCCAGAAAACGGTCACCCCGCTGGATCGGCGGGGTCGCCCTCCACTGCGGAAAGGCTTCTTTGGCGGCCTCTATCGCTCGCGCGACATCCTCGACGGAGCCGTCGGGCCAGGCGCCCGTCACTTCGTCGAGGTCCGCGGGGTTTCGGTGTTCGGATACTCCGCCGGCGAGGGGAGCGACCCATCGGCCGGCGATATAGTGCTTGTTCACTCAGATGCTCCTAGAGGTTTTTCGATCCGGTCTATCTTCCGTCGATAAGCCGGAAATTGTCGTCGAAGAGGCCGGCGAGGCGACGCGCGGCCGTGTCGTAGGCTGCGCCGTCCTCCCAGGCTTGTCGGGGGGACAAGAGCTCCGAAGGGACGCCGGGGCAGCCGGTGACCATCTCCAGGCCGAAGGCCGGGTGGCGCTCGGTCGGGGCGTCGTCGAGGGCTCCGGAGTGGATCGCGTCGATAATGGCCCGGGTGTACCCCAGCTTAATCCGGGAACCGACGCCGTAGCCGCCCCCGGTCCAGCCGGTGTTTACCAACCAGGCTTTTGCCCGGTGTTTTCGAATCCGTTCCGCCAAGAGGTCCCCGTAGACCTTCGGGTGCCGCACGAGAAAGGCCGCTCCGAAACAGGCCGAAAAGGTCGCCTGAGGCTCCTTTACTCCCTCTTCGGTTCCGGCAATCTTTGCCGTGTAACCGCTCAAGAAGTGGTACATCGCGTCCTCCGGAGAAAGGCGAGACACCGGCGGAAGGACCCCGAAGGCGTCGGCGGTCAGGAAAATGATGTTCTTCGGGTGCCCACCGACACACGGAATTTTCGCGTTCTCCATGTGATCGATAGGGTAGGCAGCTCGGGTATTCTCGGTGTAGCTCCTGTCGGTATAGTCTACATCTCTACTCGTCGGGTCGTGGCGAACGTTCTCCAGCACCGCGCCGAAACGGATAGCCTTGTAGATGTCCGGCTCGCTCTGCGGAGAGAGGTCGACGCATTTGGCGTAGCAGCCCCCCTCGATGTTGAACACGCCGGTGTCGGTCCAGCAGTGCTCGTCGTCGCCGATTAGCCTTCGGCGAGTATCCGCGGAGAGCGTCGTCTTCCCGGTTCCCGAGAGTCCGAAGAAGAGAGAGACGTCCCCTTCGGCCCCTTCGTTCGCCGAGCAGTGCATCGAAAGGACTCCCCGACCGGGCATCAGGTAGTTCATTACCGTAAAGACACCCTTCTTCATCTCCCCGGCGTATTCGGTTCCGAGGATAACGATCTCTCCCCGCTCCAGGCTGACGTCGACGCTCGTGCCCGAGGTCATGTTGCGGGTGTACTTATTCGCGGGGAACTTTCCGGCGTTGTAGATAGTCAAGTCGGGGTCGCCGAAGCTCTCGAGCTCCGCCGGGGTGGCCCGGACGAGCATATTATGCATAAAGAGCGCGTGGTAGGCCCTCGACCCTACGACACGCACCTTGAGGCGGTGCTCCGGATCCCATCCGGCGAAGCCGTCTACTACGTACCGTCTCTTTCTGGTGTGGAGGTAGTCGATGGCCCGTTCCCGGTTGATCAGGAAGGTTTGTTCGTCCAGGGGAATGTTTATCTCGCCCCACCACACAGAGGGGGAGCTATCCGGGTGCTCGACGATTCGTTTGTCTTTGGGGCTACGACCGGTCCGCTCTCCGGAGTTACAAATAAGCGCTCCGTTCGCCGCGATCGCCGTTCCCTGTTCGTAGGCAATCGCTTCTTCGTAGAGCACCGCCGGTGGTGCGTTCCGCATTACGACGTCCGCGCCGACGCCGACCTCGTTCATCGACAGCGTGGCAGGTTGTTGCATCACGCATCCTCCAGAACGCGAGACCGGGACTCTCGAATGCGGTTGTAGTCCGCTACGAGGGTTTGGATCTCCTCTTCGGTAATCCGGTCGCCTTCCTTGGTGGCTTCCTTGAGAAGCCTTTTCGGCAGGGTGTCCTGATCCGGGAGGATTCCCTCCCGGACGTTGTAAGCCCGGGTCCTTTGCGTAATCTCATTCGCCAAAAGCTCGAGCTCGTCCTTGGTAAACTCCAGGCCCGTGGTCGCTGCGATGAGCTCTCGAAGCTCATCCCATTTGACCAGGTCCCGGAAGAAGCGGCAGAGAATCATCGTGTCGAGGATGGCGCTCCGGTCTTCGTAGTCGATCATTAGCTCGGCTTTGCCTTCGATCTGGGCGGGGTCGATCTCCCCGGACTGCTCGGCCTTGTAGAAGGTGCCTCGGAGGTGGCAGGCGCCCCGGGCGGCGACGGCGTACGTCAGCCCCATGCCCTTAAAGACCCGGGGATCGAAGCCCGCGGGTTCGAGTCCCTTTACGTGGACCGCGATATCTTCGAGATCCAACTCCCGGGCAGCCTCTCTTATCCCCTTCGCCAGGATGTCGCCGATACCCCGGCGGTGGGCGATCATCTCTAAGAGCTCGGCGACCTTGTCCGGCTGGTTGTAGTCGATCTCGAAGTCGCTCTTTCCCCGTTTGTACGCCTCGATGGCGAAGGCGGTCATGTTGCCGCCGCTCATGGTATCGAGGCCGAGCTTATCGCAGAGGACGTTGAGCCAGGCGACCTCCTCGAGGCTCGTGATGCCGTTTAGTCCGCCGAGGGCGTAGACTGTCTCGTATTCCGGGCCGTCTAGCTCGAGCCCTGCGTGTCGCCCCTCTTTGACCCGGTTGTACTTGGTGCATTGGAGAAAACAGTTCGGGCAGCCGTTCTTTTTGACGTCGAAGTGCTCGATCATGTAATCGCCGGTTAGGCTTTCCCAGCCCTCTAGCTCCCCGGAGCTCCAGTAGGTGTTGGGAAAGCACTTCTTGCCGTTGATAACCTCGACCTGCATGATGGTGCCGAATTTCTGATAGCGACCGGTGCCCGGGGATTCCTTCCCCGCGGCGGCCACCGACTTGACCAGCTTCGTCAGGCGCTCCGGGTCGGCGACGGGGCACTTCTCCCGACCGAAGAAGGCAATGCCTTTGACGCGCTTCGAACCGAGGACGGCACCCATGCCGCCGCGCCCGATGCTCCGCCACTTGTTAACCTTGATGCAGGCCTGGGCTACCCGAAGCTCCCCGGAGGGGCCGATCGTCATAGCGCCGGCGCCTTCCGGCGCAGAAACGAGGATCGCGTCCTCGGCGGCAAAGGCGTCGGCCCCGGCCAGATCTTCGGCGTCGTGGAAGGTCACCCCCTCTGCGGTTACTACGAGGTAGACAAGAGAGTCGGCGGCGCCGGTTACGACGACGGCGTCGATCCCGCAGCCCTTAATCTTGGGCGCCAGAGCCCCGCCGCAGTAGGACTCTCCGTAGCCGCCGGTTGCCGGGCTCTTAGCGTAGACGCCGAAGCGCGACTGACTCCACATCTTGGTTCCCGTGGCGGGGCCGGTGGTTACGATAAAGGCCGCCTCCGGAGCACAGGGGTCGACGCCCTGGGGGCTCTCGTTCCAGAGAAGATGAGTTCCAAGCCCTTTACCCCCGAGGGTGCGCTTGAGAACCTCGTCGGGTATCTCCTCGTATCGATAGTCTCGAGAACCGAGATCGACACGAAGCAACTTATTGAAGAATCCGTACATATCGTGCCTACTTCCAGGCCCGGCGGGCCATCTTGTGCAGGAGTGTCATAATCTCCTCGTCGGCGATCATCGCCGCCCGCTCCAGCTCCCGGGACACCGGGTTTGGAACGTCCTTAGAGGTGATGGCCCCCGGAGGGCCGTCGAGGCTATCGAAGAAACGCTCGGTCACCTCGGAGGCGATGCGCCCTCCGATGGCCTGTCCCCCCGCTGCCTCTTCCACCGTGGCGAAGATGCCGGTTTTCGACAACGAGCCACCGAGGGTCTCGAAGTCGAGGTTCGCCAGGTCGAGGGTCCTCAGATCGACGACTTCGACGCTAACCCCTTCAGTATCCAGGGTCTCGGCAATTTTGGCCACTCTGTTGGTCATGGCGCCGTAGGTCGCGACGGTAATGTCACTACCTTCCCGGACCACCCGGGCCTGCCCGAAGGGTATGCAGTAGTCCAGATCCTTCTCCGGAGCGGGGAACTTTTGAGTATAGAGGGAGTGGTGCTCGAGAATGACGACGGGGTCGAGGCTGTGCATGGCGGTATTGAAGAGCCCGATGTATTCGAAGGAATCCGCCGGGGAGACGATGCGCCACCCGGAAAAGGCAGCGTAGATGCCCACCGGATCCATCGAGTGCTGCCCGCCGTAGCCGCACCCCGTGGCGATCCTCGTCCGCACCACGAGGGGCAGATCCGTCGTGCCGCCGTACATGTGACGCGCCTTGCCGATCTGGTTGAAGAGCTGGTCTGCGGCCACGAGGGCAAAATCTGGAAACATAATCTCCACGACGGGCTTTAGCCCGCTCATGGCGGCGCCGAGGCCGGTTCCCGAAAAGCCTGCCTCGGAAATAGGCGTGTTCAACACCCGCTCTGGATAGCTCTGGGGGAGGCCCTTGGTTGCGCCGTAGGCGCCGCCGCCGAAGTTTGCCACCTCTTCCCCCAGGACGACGACCGATGGGTCCCGCTCCATCCACCTCCCGGTCACTTCGGCGATGGCGTCGGAGTAGCGAAGCTCCCGGGTGCCACTGAAGTCGGCCCGGTCGCGGTACGGCAGGTCGGAAAGCTCGGCCCCGGAGCTACGAACCCCGTGGCCGACACTCTCCGGCGGCGGCCACAACTCCGGGCGTGGTTCCTTTCCTCCGTCGACGGTACAACGCTCCACCGCCGAGGCCACCAGGGACTCCGCTTCTTGCTTTATCGTCGCGAGCCGATCGGCCGAAAGAATGCCCGCGGATTCTACGGCCTCCGGGAAGTGCTCGTAGGGATCCCGTCCCTGCCACCAGGTCTCCTCCTCGGTGCTACGGTAGCCGTAACGGCTTCCGGGCTGCTCGCCTCCGTGGTGGAAGTGGCGATAGCCTTTTATCTCGAGAAGCACCGGTCCCTCGCCCTTCCGGGCCAGCGCAGTCGCCCGGCTAAAACCGTCTCGGAGGGCCAGAACGTCGTACCCCGAGGTCTGGTAGCCCTGCATACCGTAGGCCACCGCGATTTGGATAAGTTCCTCGGTCGCCCAGGTCTCCTTGACAGATGTGGCCACGGCGTACTGGTTGTTCTCTATTACAAAGACGATCGGAAGCTTCCAGATGGCGGCAAGGTTACACGATTCGTGAAACGAACCCTGGGGCAGGGCGCCGTCCCCGAGGAAGGCCACGGTAACGTCCTCCTGCCCCAGCTTCCGTGCCGCGAGGGCTGCACCCACCGAGAGCGGGACGCCCCCGGCGACGATAGCGTTGGTCCCGAGAACCCCGGCCCCGGCGTGGCGAAGGTGCATCGATCCACCCCTACCGCCGCACCACCCCGGCTCGAGCCCCATAATCTCCGCGAGGGTGCGGTAGACCGCCTCCGAGAGCTCATCCGGGACCCCACCGGATCCGGGAGCCCAGTCCGAGGGCCGCACCGCTTCTGCGATCTTGGCCAGGGAAATGTGATGGGCCCGATGGCTGCCGGTTATCTTGTCCTCCCTCCGGAGGGTCGTCGCCATCGCCGCAGCGTGAGCCTCCTGGCCGATGCTCAAGTGGATCGGCCCCCAGATCGCGTTCTCTGCCTTTAGGGGGATAAGGCTCCGCTCGAAGGCGTTTACGAGGGACATCAAGAACACCAGGTTTGCGGCGTCGCCGGCGGATAGGCCGTCGAGATCCTTCTTTTCCGAGGTTAACCCGACGAGCTTTCGCCGGACGGCAATGCTTTTTGTTTTCAAAACGGCTCGATCCTACCACAAATTAGCGCCCATGTCAAACTAATTGTATACGATACGGACCAATTGGGCGCTCTAATTGCGCTTTGATGGGAGAGATGGTATTATCTCGTTCGAATGATTCCCCAGGATCTCTACACGAAGTTGTTCGACCGCATCGTAAAGGGCACCTATTCCGCCGGGGCCTGGCTCCGGGAGGACACTCTCGCGGAGGAGTTCGGTGTAAGCCGAACCCCGGTTAGAGACGCTCTTCGGCAGCTCGCCCAGGACGGACTCGTCGAGGTTATTCCAAAACGAGGCTCCCGAAGCCTCGGCTTTACCGTCGACGACCTGGAAGAGGCCTTCTCGATCCGTCGTAACCTCGAGCTGTTGGCCCTCGAGCGGGCGATTCCCATCCTCCGCCTCGACCGGCTGATGGATATGCGGGGCCGAATCGATTCCCTAACCGACGACGACGACCCGAGGCTTCACGCGGCTTTGGACAACGAGTTTCACACGATGATTATGGAAGCCGCCGACGGCAAGCGGCTCAACATGATGCTCCGGAGCCTCTACCGGATTATGGCCTCATTCCGGGAGCTTGGGTTCCTCGACGCCGAGGTGCGCCGGAAGGCCCGAACCGAGCACCTGGCGATTATCGAGAGCCTCATCGCCCGAGACGGCGAAACCGCAGCCACCATGCTCCGAAGGCACGTCGACGCAACGAAGAACCGAGTGCTCTCGAAGGTAGTCCGGGGAGAGATGGAAACGGAGGCTAATCTGGCCGGCGACCCCACTGCGGGACGAGAGCCAGCAGCAAAATAGGTCCGGCGAAATGGAGGCCGAAGCTCAGGCCTGCAAACCCCTCCGGCGCCGGCATTTCGGTAGTCGGCGTCTGAATCGTTTCCCCGAAGGACGGGATGCTCAAAGCGACAAAGAGCACCACCGTACCGATTACGAGGCCGATATTGGCGACTTTTAGGTTGAGCCGAGAGACACCCCAATATACGAGGCCTCCGAGGACCACCGGAACCACGGAAAAGAGAGTCACGGAGGCGGGGTTGATTACCTCCGGGATGGAGAATCCGGTAATCGCCGTGTAGACCACAGAGAACAGGTTGTTTACGACGGCCGCGGATACGGCAGCGATAAGAGTTCGGAGCAAAAGCTTGCCCGTGGGGGGCTTCTGGAGAGCAGTTTCCTTCGACACAACTTCCTCCTTCTGGAAATATGGGGTTGATTGCCCTCTCGCCAAGCCGGCTTGTATCGTGGCGGCTTTTCGAGGTGCTCAGGCCGGTAGTCTATAAAAATACTCCCGCTTAGAAAACACGCGGCCTCGGCGACGGCGAGCTCTAAGCGCCAAAATGTAACGAAAGTTACCATCTCGCCGCCGCAGGATTTCGCTATCCTCTATCCCAACGCGTATCGAAGGAGGCCTGCAGATGAGCGTTGGTTTTGGCATACGGACAGTCGGCTTTAGGAGATGCGGGCTCCGACCCCGGGCCGCCCTGTTTGCCCTTGGGGTAGGAGCCCTGCTATTGGCCGCGTGCTCCAACCCCACATCACCAGGAGCAAACGACACGAGCTCCGGGGAGATCGACGTAACGGTTCGGAGAAACCCGGACTC
>CAZTRQ010000100.1:0-8892 GCA_964616245.1 uncultured Spirochaetaceae bacterium
GAGGTGTAGAAAGGCGGGCCTTCCGCACTTATAATGGATCTTCGAAAGATGAAGATACTCGCCGGCTTCGTTGCCGTTCTGATTGGGATAACCCTACCCGCCGCCGCAGACCCCGTAACCTTCTGGAGCGACCTTCCCGACGAAGAGCTCGTCGAAGCACTCCTGCAGGAGATGACACCGGATAAACGCCTCGGTCAGCTCTTTCTCGTGGGCTGGCCCGCCGAAGGTCCGCCGGACGAGTTGGTGGAGTGGATCGAGCGTCGCAACATCGGCGGGGTGAAGGTCTTTGGCTGGAACGGGAACAACCTCTCCCAGTTGACCTCCGAGATTACCCGGCTTCAAAGGATAGCGAGCCGGACCGAACAGTCTATACCGCTCTTCGTGGCAACCGACCAAGAGGGAGGCTGGGTCCGCCACGTAAAGGGCTCGACCTCCCTGACCGCGGGAAATATCGCTCTCGGCGCCAGCCGGCGGCCCGAGGACTCCTTCGTGACCGGGGAGCTAATCGGAGACGAGCTGCGACGCTTGGGCGTAAATATGAACTTTGCCCCAACCGTCGATGTCTACCTCAACCCGGATGCACACGTAATCGGGCCCCGGGCTTTCTCGTCGGACCCCTGGCAAACCGCTATGCTTGCAACCGCCTACTACCGCGGCCTGGATTCAAAACGGGTCATCGCCACGGCGAAGCACTTTCCGGGTCACGGGAACGCCGAAGGTGACTCCCACGGAATGCTCCCGATTTTGACCGAATCCCTCGATGAGCTTTGGGGAAGAGATCTTATCCCTTATCGGGTTCTCTTTCGGGAGGGTATGCCGGCGGTACTAACCGGACACCTTGCCTACCCGTCTGTAAGCGGCGACCGACGACCGGCCTCGATATCGCCGGTGTTGACCGAAGAGCTCCTACGGGAGCGAATGGAGTTCGACGGACTCGTTATTACCGACGACCTCTACATGGGTGGCGCCCTGGAGTATGGATTCCAAAACGGGATGAGCTTTGCCGAACTGTCACTCGCCGCCGTGGAAGCGGGGAACGACATCATCATGCTATCCCGAACCCCGTCACTTTCCGGCGACATCTTTACGACTCTACGAAATGCCTACGATACCCGGCCCGCTTTTCGCAGAAGGGTCGACGCCTCGGTACGAAGGATCCTCCGAGCGAAGCTCCGCTACCTAAAACCGGAGGACCGGGTCCCGCTCTACCCGAGCTACGCGGGCCTTCGATCCGATGTTGTCAGCTACCCCGGGTTCGTCCTCGATCAGGCCTCTAGAAGCGTCACACTTCTCCGGGAGGGGCGCCTTCCGCTGGACGCGGATGCTCGCGGCGTCCTACTTGCCGGAAACGACTGGGATTTTATCCGGGAAGGCAGGCGCTTTTTCCCATACGCCGACACACACTTCGTCGACCAAGGGGAGTTCTACGCCATGAACAACGAGGAAATGCAGAGACTGCTTCGCCGGGTAGGAGGATACGATACCGTCGTCCTCTGTCTGTCCAGTCCTGCAACTCTCGAGATGGCGCGGCGGCTTGAGTTTCTTGGAGACCGTGTGGTGGTTGTGTCTTCTCTGACGCCGGTCTATCTCCGGGAGCTGCCCTGGGTGGAGACGGCACTCGCGGTGTATGGCTGGGGCCCGGAGTCTTTTCGAGCGGGCTTCGCCGTCCTCGCCGGCGAGATTTCAGCCCATGGGTCTCTGCCCCTGGCTCGGGAGTTCGTGGACGAGCTTCCATGAGGCGTCGTCGGTGGAAACTGGCGCAGGAGCAGGATCTCGGTCCCCTGGCGCGGTTTCTCGAAGAGCGGGAGTGGGAATGCGTTTCCTTTTCGGCTCATCTGCTGGAAAACGGCGTCTGGAAGCTTCCACGACGCTATCGAAAACGAGTCTTTCTCCTCCCGAGTAGGAACCCGGGGGGGCACGGAGACCTATCGGCTGCAGTACTTCAAACGTCTAACGGCTTCGTCTACCCGGTCTTCGACTCGGAAAGGGAGATCGATCCGGACTCGCTCGAAGCCCTCGTCCATAGACTAGGCGGCGGCCTGGGTAAGGTCTCGACCTTGATGGGTATCTACGAGGACGTCCGGGCCATCGAGGCTCGGTTTCCCGGGCCACCGGCCCACGCCATCGACTACGACGTTTTCGCCTTCTTTCTTAGCGCGGACAGAGGGCGCCTCCGGCAGGAAGGGTCCCGAGAAGGAATCGACCTGCGGCGAGCAACAGCCGAGGACATACCGGAGCTCCTGCCACTTCAGGAGGCCTACGAGCGGGAGGAGGTGCTCCTTCCTGGGCGCAGCATCGACAGGGGTTTGACGATGCGAATGCTCCAAGCCAGCATCGAGAAGCAACTGGTCGTCTTGGCAACCAACCAGGGACGCGTCGTCGGAAAGGCGGCGACCAACGCTCGGGGAGGCTGCTTCGACCAGCTCGGCGGTGTCTACACCGTCCCGGAGCTCCGGGGCCGGGGCATCGGGACCCTCGTCGTGGCAGCGATTACCAAGCTGATCCTCCGAGAAAAGCGGGGCGTCTCTCTCTTCGTAAAAAAGCACAACGTACCCGCGAAGCGCCTCTACGCGCACCTGGGGTTTTCCCACGTCGCCGACCTGAGAATAAGCTACTATGCATAGGTTGAGGGTCCTCGTTGTTTCGAGCGAGGCATTGCCCTTCGCCAAGACCGGTGGCCTCGCCGACGCCGTCGGCGGCCTTGCAGAAGCTCTTGCCCGACTGGGCCACGACGTCCGGGTAGCCCTCCCCCGGTACTATCACATGGATCGAGACTACCTAAAGCAACTGCCGACCCGCCTAAGAACAACAATCGGAACGATAGAGCGGTCGGCATGCGTCTTCGAAGCCGAGCGTGGGGCGAGGTACTATTTTGTAGACAACGAAGAGCTCTTCGGACGGGAGGGGGTTTACGGACCGACGGGGGAAGAGAGCTTCCCGGACAACCTACTACGCTTCTCCTTTCTCTGCCGGAGCGCCCTCGAGCTCTGCCGACAGCTCCCCTGGATGCCGGATCTTATCCATCTCCACGATTGGCCCGGAGCCCTAACCTCGGTTCTCCTGAGGGGCACCGACGAATATCCGGACTTTTCCGATGTACCGACGGTTCTGACGATACACAACGCGCGATATCAGGGGGTATTCGAACCGGGCCGTGTCGGAGAAACGGGGCTATCCGAGGAGAAAGCCCGGCAGTTAGGACTCTTTGCCGAGGATACGGTAAATCTCTTGAGCGTCGGAGCCCTCTACGCAGATCTGCTGACCACCGTAAGTCTCGGCTATGCCCGGGAGGTAACACAGGCGCCCTATGGCGCCGGACTGGAGTCCCTCTTTCGGTTCAAAAAGATCAGGGGGATAAGGAACGGAGCCGACTATCGGGAGTGGGATCCGGAGAGCGACCGTCACCTCCCGACGAGCTTTTCCGCGTCGAATCTATCGGGAAAGAGGGACGTCAAGGCGGAGCTGCTTCGGCGACTGGGCTTTTCAGAGGGCGGCTCTCGCCCCCTCGTCGCGATGATATCCCGCCTAACGGAACAGAAAGGGTTCGACGTCCTTACCGCCGGAGCCCCCTCCCTCCTCGAGCGTATCGCCGAGCTCCCGGTAAACATCGTCGTCCTCGGCACGGGGAACCCCACCTACGAGGAAGAGATCGCCGCCCTATCCTCCCGGCGGCAGAATGTCGTCGCGATGTTTGCCTTCGAGGAAGGTATCTCCCATCTCGTCCAGGGGGGCTCAGACTTTCTGCTGATGCCTTCGAAGTGGGAACCCTGTGGGTTGACCCAGCTCTACGCCCTCCGCTACGCAACGATACCGATCGTGACTAATACCGGGGGACTGCGAGACACCGTCGAAGACATCTCGGAGGACTACTCTACCGGAACCGGGATCGTCCTGCCGACCCTGGATCCCGAATCGCTATTACGCGGTGTGCAACGAGCCGTTACGCTCTACGCCGAATACCCGGAAGCACTTATTAGAATCCGTAAGAGGGCTATGGAACAGCGCTTCGAGTGGGAAGCGGCAGCGGTGTCCTACCTCGAAGTCTACGACGAGGCGATACGACGCTCGAGGCGGGCCTGACGACGGCGAAGCGCTTCTCCCAAGGGGCCTTCGGCCCGCGATACCACCGACTCGACAACGGATAAGGCGTCGGCGTAGCGCCGCTCCTGATGCTCGAGATACTTCGCGTACTCGACCGCGGCTTCTAAACTCCCGGTCCGACGGTGCACCTCCTCCCAGACCCGCCCGATCCCAGCGACATCTCCCTGCCTCCGATAGTGCCGGCAGAGCCGCCGGGCAATGTGGACCCCGTCGGTCCAGGGGTCCCGGGCCTCTTCCCCCCTCTCCACCTCGGTTGTCTGTACCAACGACTCCAAGAGAGCGACACCCCGTCGCCGGAACTCTTCGGCGGAAGCGTCCCATAGCATGCTCGCAAGTCCGAGGGGATCGAATACCTCGGCCCGAGGCTCGAGGAGGCCCGCGGCGATCCGGTCGATCGTATCCGCCAGAAGTATCAAGCTAGCGATATCGGCACGGTGGTGGGCGAAGACAGGGCTCAAGCCCGCCGGGTCGCCTCGGCGAAGATAGTCGAAGTAGCGGTCGGGAACCTCGGCTCCCGGGAGGTCCTCGGTCCGCTCGATACCAAGGACATGCGCCTCCAGGGATCCGAGGGAGCACGACTCCAGCCGCCTCCTCCAGAGCCTCCGAGACGGATAGAGAAGATCGACGTGCCGCCGGATGGGAAAGGGAACGGCGTTGAGGAGAAACCGCGTCCGCAGAAGGTGCGCGTCGAAGGCGCGCCCGTTGTACGAGACGTAGGTGTACTCCGGACGGAGGCGTTCGGCAAGGACGTCGACAAAGGCCGGCTCGTCTGGAAAGTCTTCGAGAAAGAACTGCTCGACTGCGAAGCCGGCATCATCCACATAGCCGAGACCGAAGAGAAAGACGATGTTTCCGGCACCTCCGCTCAGGCTGGTCGTCTCGCAATCGAAGAAGAGCAAGCGCTCCTGGGGCGGAGGAAAGAGGAAAGACGCGTCTGTCCCGCGAAGCTGCAGGAGCCCCGAAACGGGTTCTCGGTGGATTCGATGCTGGACCCCCGGGGCGAGGTAACGCCACCCAGGGAGGGGCCCGGCGTCGAATGCCGACCCACCGTGGCCTGTTCCTCTCTTTCGGGAGGCTGAGGTCTCTCTTCCCCGGCCCTCCTTGAGCGCCTTCAGACGGTTGTACAGGGCGTCGCTCATTGACTCTTTGGCGAAAGCCACCCTTCGAGAAAGTCCAGGAGCAACTTTTTGGGATTCTCGCCGATCTCTTCCTTCGAATCCCGGGGACCGACGCAGGAGGGGCATCCTTCCCGGCAGGGACAGCGACGCACCAGGTCCGCCGCGGCCCTCAGGACCTCGGGGAGGCGGGTTACCAGGGCTTCGGAGAGCCCGCTACCCCCGGGATACCGGTCGAAGACGTAGAGCGCCGAGTGTCCGAAGTGGGGATCCTTTAGACGCTCGGCTACTCCGATATCCCTCGGGTCGCAGAGCAGGAAGACCGGTGCGACGTTCTTTACCAAGGTCCCGAGACGACTCAAGACTGGAGCACCGCTGCCCGGGGGCAACTCCTCGAAGCTTCGCCCCGCCGGGGTGTCGGGAGAAAAGACGAGCGCCAGAGCGCGGGTGTGCATCTCCTCTTCCGGAAGAGAAATGTCTCCGTAGCCGACGTTTTCGTGGCTGTGGAACTTGAGTTTCTTGAACTTGGCTACTTGGGTACGAACGAGGATGTCGCCGACGACCTGCCGGCAACCGCTGTCGACGGTAGTTCTGTCCTCCTCGAGAACCTTGATGTCCCGCTTTACCAGGGCGTCGGTAAAATAGTTGACCGACGTCGCCTCGACGTAGGCCCTGCGGTTATCCAGGTCGAGATGGGTGACGACATACTGGTTTCCGCGATGGATGTAGATCGCGTTGTCGAAGAGAAGCTCTTTCGCAGAGGGGCGGTCCATCTCTCCGATAACCGAGTCCTTTCCTCCGGTTCTATCCACGATGATGACATTGTCCGAGGTCGCGCTCCGGAGGGAGATTCCCTCCGCAGGATAGGAACGGTCGGCCCAGTAGTAGCGTCCCCGGGCCAGACGGATGGTCCCCTCTTCTTCCAGGTAGTCGAGATACTCTCCCACCGGCCCGGGAAAGCCTTCCTCCTGGGAGAAGGGAAGCTCGAAGACGGCGCACTTCAGGTGATCCACGACGACGAAGGGGTTATTGGGGTCGACAAAGGCAGACTCGGGTGCCGATCCGAGGAAGTACTCCGGGTGAGTAACGACGTACTGGTCGAGAGGCGCCGAAGAAGCGACGACCACCGCGAGGGAGACCGAGGACCGGCGCCCTGCCCGGCCGGCTTGTTGCCACGAGGAAGCGAAGGAACCGGGGTAACCGCCTAAGACCGCCGCGTCGAGGCCGCCGATATCGATACCCAACTCGAGGGCGGTCGTCGAGACAACGCCCTGTATCTCCCCGTTTCGCAAGCCCTTCTCGATGGCCCGTCGTTCCGACGGAAGGTAGCCGCCGCGGTAAGACTCGACCCGAATCCGCTTGTTATCGGTGTAGACGTTCTCCAGACTCTTACGGATGTAGGAGGCGATAAGCTCGGTTCGAACCCGGGAGCGGGCAAATACGATCGTTTTGATTCCCTCCCGGAGGAGCCGGAGGGCTATCTTCTGGCTCTCGTTGACAACCCCGCGACGGATACCCTGTACCGGATCCACCAGGGGCGGATTGTAGAGAATGAAGTGCTTCTCCCCTGTCGGCGCGCCGTTCCGGTCTATGAGGGTCATCGGGAGGCCGATAATCTGCTCGGCGAGCTCCTTCGGGTTTCCGATGGTCGCAGAGGAACAGATAAACTGGGGCGAAGATCCGTAGAACGCGGCAATGCGCTTAAGACGACGGATGACGTTGGTGACGTGAGAGCCGAAGATGCCCCGGTAACTGTGGAGCTCGTCGACGACGACGTACCGGAGATTCTCCCAAAACTTGATCCACTTAGGATGATTCGGTAGAACCCCGGCGTGGAGCATGTCGGGGTTGGAGATGATGACCTGCCCTGTCTCTCGGGCGGCGGCTCGAATGCTATCCGGAGTATCGCCGTCGTAGGTCGCAACCTTGACCGGCAACTCGCCGAAGAGCACCGACTCGTTCAACGCCGACTGCTGGTCCTGAGAGAGCGCCTTGGTCGGGAAGAGGTAGAGAGCCCGGGTCTCCGGGGCTTCGAGGATTCTCTGGAGAACCGACAGGTTGTAACAGAGCGTCTTGCCCGAGGCCGTAGGCGTAACCACAACCACGTGCTCTCCGCGCTGGAGGGCGTCGAATGATTCCGCTTGGTGTGAATAGAGTGATTCGATTCCCCGGTCTTTCAGAGCCCCGGCGAGCCTCTTATCGAGGCCCGGCGGAATCGGCCTTCGGTCCGCCTCTCTCGGCGGTATCCGTTCCCACCGGGTGACACAGTCCATAAAGCCGCTGTCCGACTCGAGAGACCGAATAAACGCGCCGAGGTCTCCCATCCCTTGGCAGAAGAATAGCACGAATCGAATTGAACGCTAAGCCCTATGCGTTCTACAATTCGGATATGGATAACGTGCTTTCCATCATCATGGGCGGCGGAAAGGGATCGCGGCTCTACCCGCTGACGAAAGAACGAGCGAAACCGGCGGTACCCTTCGGCGGAAAGTACCGACTCGTAGATATCCCCATTTCGAACTCCATCAATTCCGGTTTTCGGAAGATCTACGTGTTAACACAGTTTCTCTCGGCGTCGCTCCACGTTCACGTCTCGAGCACCTATCTCTTCGACACCTTTTCCAAGGGCTTCGTGCAGATTCTGGCGGCGGAACAGGCCTTCGACGACACGGGGTGGTACCAGGGAACCGCCGACGCGGTAAGAAAGAACCTGCACCACTTTCGCGACCAACAGCCCTCCCACTACCTGATTCTCTCCGGCGACCAACTCTATCGGATGGACCTCGAACACTTCTACCGGCAGCACGTCGCCTCCGGTGCGGAGGTCAGCATAGCCGCCACTCCCGTCGATAGGGAGCAGGCCGTGGCATTCGGAATTTTGAGGGTTGACGAAACCGGGAGGACAAAGGAGTTCGTCGAGAAGCCGCCTCTTGATACGGATATCTCGAGCCTCAAGATTCCACCCCACCTCCACCCGAACAAGGAGCAGTTGCGAACCGGGAAGGAGTACCTGGCGTCGATGGGGATCTACTGTTTTAACGCATCGACTCTGGAGAGGGCCCTAGACAGCGAATCGGCCGACTTCGGCAGGGAGATTATTCCCCAGCTTATCGCCGAGACCCACGCCCATGCCTACGTCTTTGCCGGTTTCTGGGAGGACATTGGGACCATTCGCTCCTTCTACGAGACCAACATAAACCTCGCTGCGATTGCACCGGACTTCAACTTCTACGAAGAAGCCCGGCCAATATACACCCACCGACGAGACCTCCCGGCTTCGAAGTTCAATTTTTGCTCGATCTCCCAGAGCCTCGCGGCGGACGGATGCATCATAACAAACGCGTCGATCAATAATTCGATCATCGGAATACGGACGATTATCGATTCCGGTGCGAACCTCGACGGCGTTGTGTGTATGGGCGCCGACTACTACGAAACGCCGCATACCATCGCGGAGAACGCCGAAAAGGGCATTCCGAACATCGGGATCGGCCGTGGGTCGATGGTCCGGCAGGCGATAATCGACAAGAACGCCAGAATCGGAGAAGGGTGCAGAATCGGCGTCGACTCGATCACCCGGAAAGAGGGCGATTACGAGTCGTACTCGGTTCACGATGGGATTATCGTTATCCACAAGAACGCGGTAATAGCGCCGAGTAGCGTTATTTGACGCTGC
>CAZTRQ010000101.1:0-8750 GCA_964616245.1 uncultured Spirochaetaceae bacterium
AAGAGGTCTCAGAGCTGAAAGGGATGGTCCTTACGGACCCTCGGTTCGAAGGGGTACTCTAGAGCCCGCCAAAAAACGACAGGTAGGGTTTTCCTTCCGCGAGGCGTTGCACGTACACTGCAAGCTCCAGAAGGTGGTAGTCCCCCCAAAGAGCCGACTCTCCTTTCGGAATCTTACTTCCCGGCGGCACGTAGTCCCAGCCGTTCGGCCGGTGGTAGATTACGTGGAGCAAAATGCCTTCGTGGTTCGGTACCGTCGCCAGGTAGGGCTCTCCGAAAAGCGTGTCGCAAATTCGAAGCGCCGCCGCGGTGTACTTTTCGCCGGCCTTCGCCCCGAGGTGGCGCCCTAAGCGGAAAAGCCCCTGGGCGCAGATCGCCGACGCCGAGCTATCCACCGGTTCGTGGTCGTTTCCCGGGTCCGCGGGACGGCTCAGATAGTCACCGAGGTGAACGAGCCCGGGTGCTCCGGTGTCCCAGTAGCAGATGCCGTCGGTCGGGGTCTGGTCGATGAAGAAATCCGAAACCGCCCCTACCGTCTCGAGACACCGGGCAATCGCAGCTTCCTTGGTTTCCAGTCCCGGGACCCCGAGCCCCTCGAACTCCGCCGAATCCCGCGTTTCGAGCCACTCGAGAAGCTCCGCGTAGCCAAGAAGAATCCAGGCGAGGCCCCGGGTCCAGGTCGTGTAAGGGGAGTAGCCCTGCTGCGTGTTCGGGCAACGGTAGATGCCGTTTGCGGTGTTGAAGATAGATTCGTGGGCCACGCGTCCCCGGATGTCGTAGCTGTCCCGACCGGTCCCGAAGTAGACGTTGAACCGCGCGGTGGTCTCCGCATGCACCAAGAGGCGCTTGAGCAGAGAGATACGCTCATCCTGCTCCCCCATCAACACGTGGCCGAACTGATGCGCGAGGGCCAGGGCCCTCATCGATCGGATGGTGTCGGCAAAGAGGGAGTGGCGGCCGTTGAACGACGGGACGAACCCCAAGCCGTCGGTGGCGTCGGTCCACCGGGCCGCCTGTACCGCCCCGGATACCTTTAGCGCGGTACGGTAGAGCTCCTGCTCCCCTTCCGAGGCATCGATCCGGCCCTCGCCGGCGAGCCGCAAAAGATTACCGTAGGTGCTGACGTTGTTGAATCCGTGGTCGTGGACCCCGGTGTGGGTAAGGTGGGGCGTCATGAGTGACAGGGTTCTTTCCCGTCCCCATTGGAGAAGGTCGGAGTCCTCGGTAGCGTCGAAGAGATAGAGGGCATTTCCGAACTGAAAGCCCTGGGTCCATTCGGTCCACCCCCGCGAGGTATAGTGCCCGTCGACGGTAAAGACCGGAGTGCCCTTCGCCGAGTTCCAGTTCTTTCGCAACAGGCGGGTGGATTTCGCGGCGGTCTCGAAAACGTCGGTAGTTTTCTTCGCGACGTTCTCTAGGGAAGGTGGATTGTTGATGTCGATCACGATGCGCTCCTTTGTTGGATTATGTCGGGTCTCGGAGTACCTCGGACTTAGAGAGTACCAAGATGGAGCCCACCGTCCGAATGGACCACCGAGCCGGTAGAAAAGCCCAGGTCGCCAGAAATCATGCTCCGGACGATGCGTCCGATATCCTCCGGGGTACCCCACCGTTTCTGGGGTACGAGCCCCTCGGCGATCAGCTTGTCGTACTTGTCTTTGACGGCGGCCGTCATGTCGGTCTCGATAATGCCCGGTCGGATCTCGAAGACGTCTATCCCCTCCCCGGCGAGGCGGACAGCCCAGAGCTGCACCGCCATAGAGAGGCCGGCCTTGGAGACGCAGTACTCCCCCCGGGAGGTCGAAGCGAGCTCCGAGGATACCGAGGTAATGTAGACGATGACCCGCCGGGGAATCCGCGAAGCCCTCTGCGGGGACGACGCCCAGTCCCCGGTCCGGAGCCATGAGCGTACCACCTCCTGCGTAAGGAAGTAGGGCCCCTGAAGGTTGGTTCGGAGAAGATCCGCGAAGGACTCTTCGGTCGCCTCGACAATGTCCGCACGAACTCGAGGCCCTATCCCGGCGTTATTGACTAAAGCGTCGAGGCCCCCGAGGACCTCGGTCGCCTGTCGAACCAGCCGCCGGCGGTCCCCGGCCTCGGCGATATCGCCTTGGAGCGCGACGAACCGGGGAGAAGACCACCGGGGCGCCGCGGCGGGCGGGGTGCCGGTACCCGAGGCGGTGCCGGCGCTGGGGCCGGAGGCGGCAAAGGCTCGGCGGCAGAGAGCCACCGCTTCTTCGGCGGCCTGCGCGTTCGAACGGTAGTTTACGGCGACCGAATAGCCCTGAGCCGCCAAGAGAACCGCAATCCCCCGGCCGATGCCCCGGCTCCCGCCGGTTACCAAGACTCCCGGGCTCTCAGAAACGCTCAATCGTCATACCTCCGTCTAAACGTAGTGCCTGTCCGGTGGCGTAGCCGAGGGCCCCCTGGGCCACGGCGACCACCGTCTTTCCGATATCCTCGGGGGTTCCCCATCGGCGCTGAAGCACCCCGCCGGACTCGATCATCCCGTCGTACTTCGCCTTTGCCGGCTTCGTCATCTCGGTCTCGATCAGGCCGGGGAGCAGGTCGTAGACCCGGATATTCCACTCGGCAAGCCGCACCGCCCAGATCTTCGCCGCCATCCCGAGGGCCGCCTTCGACATACAGTACTCGCTCCGGTCGAGGGAGACCGCCCGGGCGTTGGAAGAGGTAACGAAGACCACGGTCCCATGGTCGAGCCGGGGCTCGCCCCCGGCGGCGGACGACGCCTGTGCACCGCGCCGGAGGGCCGGCACCAGGGCTTGGGTCAAAAAATGGGGTCCCCGGGCGTTGATCGTCATCACCCGGTCGAAGCTCTCTTCGGTCGCCTGGGTGACGTCGATCCGCTCCTTAGGGGAAACGCCGGCGTTATTCACCAGCACCGTCAGGGCTCCACCGGCGGCGCCCACCGCGTCGACTATCGCCCGGCGCCCCTCGGCGGTACTGATGTCTGCGGTGACGAGGTCAGCGGCGGATCCGGTTCCGGCGGCCGGAGTCTCGCGTGGGCCGGCTTCTGTCCTCCCGGCCGGAGCGATGTCCGCCCGGATAACCCGGAAACCGGCGGCGGCAAGGGCCTCGGCAACGCCAAAGCCAATTCCCCGGCCGGCCCCGGTAACGAGAGCGAGGGGGCTCTTCATGGTCCCTAAGTGTACGGCCCTGGCCCAGCCTGTCAATCGAAGCAACGCGTAGGAATGTGCTATCCTGGGGCCATGAAGCAGATGGCAATCGTCGGGGGGAACCGCCCGTCGACCTACTCCAAGAGCCCGGAGCTCTGGAACCGTTGGTGCGACCTCGTCGGATTTCCGGGCTGCTTCGAGGCGACAGACGTCGACCGACCGGAAGAGCTTCCGGCGTTTCTCGAAAGCGTCTGGCAAAACCCCGACTTCGTCGACCTGACCGTTACCAACCCCTACAAGCAGCAGGCCTTCGAATGGTTTACCGCGAGACACGCCGAGGTCTTGGACATTGCGCCCCGGGCCCGGCGGCTAAAGGCGATGAATCACCTGCTCCGGGGCCCCGGCGGAGCGCCGGCCGTCGTCGAGAACACCGACGGCGCCGGCCTCTTGCAGGAGCTCCCGGCAGAGGCCCGGGGCAGCCGGGGTGCGTTGGTTGTCGGCGCCGGCGGCGCCGCGCGCTCGGTAACCGACGCGCTTCTCGAAGCGCGACTACCGGTTACCATCGCCAACATCATAGAGGACGATGCAGAAAGGCTCGCTGCTTATCTGCAGGGGCACCATCCCGAGGGAATCGTCAAGACGGTCTCCTACTCGTCGCTCTCGAGGACCGGGGCGCAGAGCCCGTTGAGGGCCGTGGACCTGGTGGTCCTGGCGATCACCGAGGGGAACCCCTTCCCCCCGGAGGTCTTGCGGGAGCGTCGGGGAGAGCTCTTTCTGGTGGATGCGCGGTACGGTAGGTTAGCAGAAGGCTACCGGTCCGCCCGGGATGCCGGCCTGGAGGCGGCGGACGGGCGCCACATGCTCTTCGGACAGTTTGCCTTGGCTGCGGATACGCTGGCCGCGCTTTACGGCGTCGATCTTCAATCACACAAGGCGGCGCTGGCGACCATCCGCGCCGGCTTTTTGGCAGAGTAGAAATGGAGGATCCCATGAGTTTAGACACCGTACGATGGGGAATCTTGGGTCTAGGTGATGTCTGCGAGGTCAAGTCGGGCCCCGGGTTCTACAAGGCGGAGCACTCGGAGCTCCGAGCCGTAATGCGGCGCAACGGCGACAAAGCCGCGGACTTTGCGCGGCGCCACGGGGTACCGAAATGGTACGACGATGCCGACGCGCTCCTGGCGGACCCGGATATCGACGCGGTCTACGTCGCGAGCCCCCCTTCGACCCACAAGGAGCTCGTCCTAAAGTGCGCCGAGGCCGGAAAACCGGTCCTCTGCGAAAAACCGATGGCCAGGAATGCCGCGGAAGCCCGGGAGATGATAGCCGCCTGCGACGCCGCAGGGGTCGCTCTCTGGGTCGCCTACTACCGCCGCTACCTGCCGCGATTTCGCCGAATCCTCGAGCTGCTGTCGCAGGGCGCCATCGGCACGCCCCGGGGGGTTACCGTCCGCCTGAGCCACCCGACGGCGCACTTCGGCACCGGGGGTGACAATGCCGCCGCCGGGGACGGGACCCCCGGCCGGGCCCTTCAGTGGCGGGTGGAACCGGACATCGCCGGGGGCGGCATCTTCCTCGATATGGGCTCTCACATGATCGACTTTCTCAACTACGCCTTCGGCGACGTTAGCCTCCTCGGCGGCGGAGCCGCAAACCAGGCGGGCTACTACCCTGCGGAAGACTGCGTCGCAGCATCGTTTTTCTATCCCGGGACCGGGGTTGTGGCCCTGGACGATACCGCCGCTCCCACCCTCGGCTCGGGCCTCTGGTGCTTCACCACGGACGAAACCGCCGACGAGATCGCCGTCTACGGCTCCTCCGGGAGCATCCGCTTTAGCTGCTTCAACACGACTCCGGTAGTACTGCGCCGAGGGGACACCGTCGAGGAGCTCGAGCTCGACAACCCACCCCACGTCCATCAACCGATCATCGAGGCCTGCGTCGCCGAGCTCCGGGGCGGGCCGCCTTGCGAGAGCACGGGAAAGACGGCCTTAGCTGCGACGGAGTTTATGGAGGAGGTGTTAAAGGTGCCGGTTTCGTAAGGCGGCTCAGACCCAGATGGCGGACCCAGTCCCGCGGCCCTAGGGTCTCCGCTGCATCATCACCGTGTGAGAACCTTCGCCGATAACCTCCCCCCGCTGATTCTCCAGACGCACCGCTTCCCAGATAATGCCCCGGTCGACCTTACTCGTCTCCCGCTTTTCGGTGATGCTCCACTTTGCCGTGACGGTGTCGCCGACGAAGAGCGGCTTCTTATGGGTCCAAGTCCATTCGAGGCTCGCTAAGGCAGTCCCCTCGAAGAGGCCGACTCGGAACTTCAGCCCTTCCACGATGGTTAAGGCGAAAAGACCGTGGACCATGCGCTTACCGAAGATACTGTGGGTCTTGCAGTACTCCTCGTCGGTATGAAGCTGATTGTAATCCCCGGAGAGTCCGGTGTAAAGGACGAGGTCAGCTTCGGTGACGGTGCGTCCCGGCGATTCGTAATCCACGCCTAGTTCAAAATCTTCAAAATACAGTCCCATGCCGCGCTCCTTTCGGCGCAGTATCCGGCGGCGTAAGAAAGGGTGTCAAGAGACGGGAAGTGTCAACAAGCTTGTTGATAAACCCTGCCTAAAAACCTGCGGGACAATCAGTTGCTCGAACCAATTCGAAATCGAGATGCCAAAACACTCCTAAATCTCTGCCTTACGACAACTTGCCGGAACTACCATCAACAGGCTTCTCGATACGTCAAGTTTGGCGTTGACGCCTCGGAGAACCCGGTTTACAATCGCGCTTAGATCGATCCAACACGACCGGCACAAACGTAGCAAAAAAGAGGAGCTCCGGTGGCGTCTGACATTGCACACAACACGCACTTTGTCCGGAGGCCGACGCTAAAAGATGTCGCCGAAGAGGCGGGTGTCTCCCGGGCCACCGCGTCGCTGGTGCTCCGACGAAGCCCCCTTGTTGCCCAGGCGACCCGGGAGCGGGTGCAGAGCGCTATGGGACGCCTCGGTTACGTGTACAACCGGTCGGCGGCGAGCCTGCGAAAACAGACGTCCGGGGCCGTCGCCATGGTGGTTCCGGATCTGCGGAACCCCTTCTATGCCGCGCTTGCCGTCGAGGTCGAGCGGCACATCGAAAACGAGAACCTGATTCTCTTCCTCTCGAGCACGGGTGAATCCCCTTCTAAACAGCGACGGACCATCGAATCGATGCTCGAATACGGGGTCGACGGGTTTGTTCTCTCCCCTGCGGCGGCTACCGAGGCCGAAGACCTCGCGGACCTGGTCTCGGGGCCCACCCCCTTTGTTCTGACAACCAGGTGGGCCGCCGGGGTCGCGGCGGATTATGTCGGTTACGACAATGACAAAGGGGCGGAGAACGCCGTCAGCCACCTCCTCTCGTTGGGGCACCGGCGCGTGGCCTTTATGGCGGGCCAAACGAAGAGCTCTGCAGGGCAAGAACGGCGCAAGGGATACCTCCGGGCCCACCGAAAGGCCGGGGTTCCGGTGGACGAGAGTCTCATCTATTCCCACCCGATTACCGCATCTGCGGCGTACCAGGGCATTCAGAAACTACTCGGAGTGCCGGATCCTCCGACGGCGGTGTTTTGCTTTAACGATTTCGTGGCCCACGGGGTTCTCTTCGGCCTCTGGGAATACGGCGTGGTACCGGGCCAAGATGTGGCAGTCGTCGGTTTCGACAATCTGGACGAGGCGCAGCACTGGCGCCCACCGTTGACGACCATGGATTATCGCCGGGACATCTTGGGGAGCACCGCTGCGCGTTTGTTGATGGAGCGGTTAAGAGACCCGAGCCTGGCGGTCCGGACGGTTATCTACGAGCCGACCCTGATAGTCAGAGAGTCTTCCGGAGCGCCCCGCTAAAGAACCGAAGGGACTCCCCCATCGGGGGGGGTATAAGAGTTTTCCAAGGAGATATCGATTTGCCCAAGAGCAAGGTAGTCACAGCAGAAGAAGCGGCAGCCTTGGTGGAAAGCGGTTCCACCCTTGCAATATCCGGTTCCGGCGGCGGTCTCGGCGAACCAACGGCATTGATGCGGGCCCTCGGCGAGCGCTACGCACACGAGGGCAGCCCGAGGGAGCTTACCCTTTGCCACGCCACAGGCCTGGGCGATCAAGAGAGTATAGGAAACGACCTTTTGGCCTACGAGGGCCTCGTCCGCCGGGACATCGCCGGGCACCTTGGAATGGCCCCGAAGATGGCACAGTTGATTTCTGACAACAAACTCGAGGCGTACAACTTTCCCCAGGGCGTCCTATGCCACATGTACGCCGCCGTCGCGGGAAAGAAGCCCGGGGTAATAACCAAGGTCGGGTTGGGAACCTACGTAGACCCCCGCCTCGAGGGTGGCAAGATGAACGAAATCACTACTGAGGACCTGGTCCGGGTGGTGGAGTTCGACGGGGAAGAATGGCTCTACTGGCGCCGTTTCCACTTCGACGTCGCCTTTATACGAGGCACGACCGCCGACGAGTTGGGTAACATTACCTTCGAGGAGGAAGGAGCCCTCCTCGAGGGTATCCATGTCGCTCAGGCGGTGCGCAACTGCGGCGGCGTCGTCATCGCCCAGGTAAAGTACCTCGCGGAGGCTGGAAGCCTCGACCCCATGCAGGTGCGCGTTCCCGGAATCTACGTCGACCACATCGTCGTTGACCCGAAGCAGAAGCAGACGACCCTTGAGGACTTTAACCCTGCCTTCAACGGCCGGGTCCGGGTTCCGATGGCGTCGATCAGGCCACGGCCCCTCAATGCGAAGAAGGTTATTTCCCGTCGTGCTGCAGAGGAGCTCTTCGAAGGCGCCGTGGTCAACCTCGGCTTCGGGGTTCCCGACGGCATCGCCGCGGTCGCCGCGGAAGAGGGAATCCTCGACCAGTTTACCCTTACGGTGGAGCAGGGCGCCGTCGGTGGACAGCCGGCCGGGGGCGTAATCTTCGGTGTCGCCTATAACCCCCAGGCAATCATCAGCGAGCTCGATCAGTTCAGTTTCTACGACGGCGGAGGTCTCGACGTCGCTTTCCTCGGCATGGCGCAGACCGACAGCCACGGCAACGTCAACACCAGCAAGCTTGGGTCCCGGTTGACGGGATGCGGCGGATTCATCAACATCACGCAGAATGCAAAAAAGGTGGTGTTCTGTGGAACCTTTACAGCCAAAGGTTTTCGGGCCACTGTGGGTGACGGTAGAATTGTCATAGAGCAAGAGGGGGAGATCCATAAGTTCGTCGAGGACGTCGACCAGGTAACCTTTAGCGGCGAGTACGCCGGGAAGAAGGAGCAATCGATCCTCTACGTAACCGAACGAGCGGTATTCGAACTGACCACCGACGGAAGGGTGAGGCTTGTAGAGATAGCCCCGGGGATCGATCTTCAGAAGGATGTCCTTGAACAGATGAGCTTTACACCAGAGATTGCCGATCCACTCGCCACGATGAGCGAGCGGTTCTTTCGATGAAGACCACTGTCTCCCTTGAACAGGAGGTTGCCGTTGCCCGAATGACGCTATGCCCGGACCCGGAGAACAAGCCGAACACCCTGGATCTCGATGTAATCGAGGCAATCGACGGCATCCTCGATACTGTTGCCGCAAACCCCGAGCTGCGGC
>CAZTRQ010000102.1:0-8709 GCA_964616245.1 uncultured Spirochaetaceae bacterium
AAAAGACTTCCGGCACCGCTCGAGTTAGCCTCGGTTCGGGGTCTAAGCTCATCGTTTTTTTACTCTACGTTAATACGGTTTTAATATTTTTACCCCATATTCTTTTAACAAGCGCTATAGGCGCCCATGCGGTCAATTTTTGCTATAGTCTTGACTTTAGGGAGATACATGAGCGGTAAGTGGCTCGAAAAGCTACGGAGCAAGGAACACGAGCTCTCCCGAGCGGAGCGGGCGCTCATCGGCTATGTCAATCGCCGACCGGAACAGGCCGCCCGGCTGAATCAACAGGAGTTGGCGAACGAGGCGGGTATCAGCAAGCCCGTGGTCATCAACTGCTTCCGGAAGCTCGGTTACGAGAGCTTCCGAGAGTTCCAGTCCAGTCTGGAGCAGTTTTTCGCGACGCAGATCAACTCGCTGAGTGCCACGCGGAACGTCGTGGAACGGGTTAAATCCGCCTCGGAGTTGATCGTCGAAGCCGCAGCCGTAGACGCTCGCGCCCTGCAGCGCCTCCACGACTCCCTCGATCCGAAAGCGCTCGAGCTCGTTTCGAGAAAGCTCCACGAGGCTCGCTCTGTCCTCGTCATGGGGCAATCGACAGGGCACTACGCTGCCCACTACCTGGCCAAACGTCTGCCCCGGTACGGCTTGCCGACCATTCTCGTCTCCCAGGACGAGCGGCACGTCGCCGAGGCGCTCCACACCGCCACTATAGGGGACGTGGTGTTGCTTTTTCACTATAGCGACGACGACACGTGGCTCTATCGCGTCAGCGACGCGCTCGCTTCACGGACTATCTGGACCGCCCTCGTCTCGGCGACGATCCATCCCGACTACGTCGACGGTGCGGACCTGTTTATCCACGTGCCTCGGGGAGAGATTGGATTCAAGAACAGTATGGCGGTCCCAATGCACTTCGCGAACCTCCTGTTGCTTTCCTACGAGGTTGTCTATCGCGACGAAGTGGATGCCCATCTCACGACACTCGAAGATAGCCGTCGTCTCCTGCAGGAGAGGGCGGTAAAAAAACTTGACGGCAAGGAGTAACCAATGCCAAAGACATTTCTACTAGTTGTTTTAGCGGCGTTCGTCGCCGTAACCGCATGCCAGCGGCAGTCCGACGCGGCAATGGAGGAGTCGGTAACGATCCAAATTGCCTATCCGGTGGCTGTCGACGCACCGGTAACGCAAATCTTGGACCAGTACACCCAGGAGTTCATGGATGCCAACCCGAACGTGACGGTCGAGACCGTCTACGCCGGAGGCTACGGTGACGTAAAAACCACCGTCCAAACAACGATCGACGGCGGCGGCTCCCCTCCCGCCCTCGCGGTTATGCTTGCCACCGACCTTTTCGACTTGGCGAACGCACAGTATATCGAGCCTTTCACACCCTTCGTCGAGGCCATGGACGGTGGTCAAGAGTATCTCGACGACTTCCTTCCGGCCTTCCTCGAAAACTCGTACTACGGCGGCGATCTCTGGAGCCTTCCGTTTCAGCGTAGCGCGGTCGTAATGTACTACAACGCAGACCTCCTGGCGGAGTCCGGACTCGGTGTGCCAACCGACTGGGAGACGCTCGCCGAAACTGCCTCCGAGCTTACCGAGGGCGATGGAAGCAACGTAACACGGTGGGGTATCGAGTGGCCGTCCGGCTGGCCCTACTGGCTCTTTCAGCCCCTTGCCATTGGCGCGGGCCAGAATATCGTTGGCGATTCGGACACCGATGTCTATTTCGATGAGCCGGAAGTCGTCGAAGCGATCGAGTACTACATCAGCCTCTCCCGAGAGTGGAACGCCACTCCGACGGGGGTGCAAGCATCCTGGGGAAACGTCGTGCCCAACTTTGTATCGGGCAACACGGCGATGATAATCCACAGCTCGGGAAGTCTGTCGAACGTGCTGGACCAGGCCGACTTTTCCGTTGGCGTGGCGGCGATCCCCGGCCGGGACGGCGGATATTACAGCGTTCCCGGAGGCGGAAATCTCTACATGACCGCCGGCCTCTCCGACGCGCAGAAGCAAGCGGCCTTCGATTTCGCTCTGTTCTTGACCGAACCGGGCCGTGCTGCTGATTTCTCCATCCAAACCGGCTATATCGCGACCCGGAATAGCGCCTACGCACAAGAGAGCATGCAGTCCTACATCAGCGAGAATCCGCAAGCTGGAATGACACGTGATGTTCTTGCCACAGCGGGCAAAGAGCTCGCTGTGCAAAACTTAGGCGAAGTGCGAAATATCTTCCATAACTATCTCCAGGCGGCCTTCAACGGCGAAATGTCCGCCGCGGCAGCTATGGAAGCCGCTCAAGAAGACGCCGACGCCGCCCTTGCGGATTTCCGATAAGACGCGGTCTTTAGGGCAGAGCAGGCAGGGCCCGAGGGCCCTGCCGCTCTTGGAGGTACTATGAAAAAGGCGAACCCTTTGCTTCCTTATCTGCTGATTCTTCCGACGCTCGTGTTTGTGCTTCTTTTTACCGTCTATCCGACGCTGGCGAGCATCGTGGGGAGCCTGTTTCAACATCGACTCAACATACCGCGTTTCCGCGAGCCGGTGTTTTACGGACTGGGCAACTACGTCGACCTCTTCTCCAGCGATGAGTTCCTCCAGATTCTCCGGAACACGGTTCGCTACGTGTTGACACTGGTTCCACTCTGGGTCGTCGCGGCGCTCTTTCTGGCTCTCTGGCTTCAGCGCGATCGATTCTCCCGGTTTCGGGCGGCCATGTTTCATCCGACCATTCTTCCCATGGTATCCGCGGCGACGATATGGATGTTTTTCTTCACACCGGGGTACGGACTCTTCAACCAGTTCTTGGGTTTCTTCGGATACACGGGTCCTCAAAACTGGGTGAGCAATCCGGACCTCGCCCTTTGGTCGCTGGTAGTGGTCGCGTTCTGGAAGGACGCCGGCTTCTATATGATATTCTACCTCGCAGGTGTTCAGAATCTGCCCCGGGACGTCTACGAGGCGCTGCGCATCGAGGGCGCCGGGCCAGTGGTAACTTTCTTCCACTTTACGCTGCCGCTCTTGCGAAGAACGACGCTCTTTGTCACCACCGTCGCGGTCATTGGCGCCTTCCGAGTCATCGACCACGTCTTCGTTATGACTCAAGGGGGGCCAAGCAATCGAAGCGCCCTGCTTCTGTATCACCTCTGGCAGGTTCGCTTCGACAGTCTCAACGTCGGTAGGGCCTCTGCCATCACCGTAATCTTGGTGGTGCTATTGCTCTTCTTTACCGTTAGTAATTTCTTAATTAGCGAACGGAGGTCGAACGATGCGTAGGACCTCGCTTTACCTTGGTATCGCGTTCGGCCTGGCCTTGGCTATTCTCTGGTCTATGCCCCTAATCTGGTCGGTTATCGCAAGCCTTCGGCCCCCCGACGAGCCCTTCGCTCGGGGGCAGATTTGGTTCGGGTCGGGATTGAGCCTCCAAAACTACGTCCGCGCCTTTCGCC
Organism: uncultured Spirochaetaceae bacterium; assembly: GCA_964616245.1. GTDB lineage: Bacteria > Spirochaetota > Spirochaetia > DSM-27196 > PWMO01 > CAYPUT01. Next base: position 3,456 of record CAZTRQ010000102.1, read on the forward strand.
TGGCGCCCTTTGCTATCTACTTTAGAAACACGGTGCTCCTCGTCACCATGATCCTCTCGGTTCAGTTGGTCACCAGCAGCCTTGCCGGTTTCGCCTTCGCACTGTTCAAGTTTCGAGGAAAGAAACTCTTATTCACTATTATTCTCACACAGATGATGATTCCAACGGTGGCCCTCTTGGTGCCAAATTTCCAGACGATTCGATTCTTCGGGCTCTACGACACAATTCTGGCAATGGCGATGCCGTTCTGGGGAAGCGCTTTCGGGACCTTCTTGCTCCGACAGTCTTTTCTTACGATTCCCCGCGACTACTACGATGCGGCAGTGGTCGATGGGTGTAGTTGGGCTCGCACACTCTGGCACGTCTATCTTCCGATGACCGTTCCGAGCATACTCGCTTTTTCGATCTCGAGCGTTAATTGGCACTGGAATAGCCTGGTCTGGCCCCTCGTTATTACCCAAAGCGAATCGGCCCGCCCTCTAACGGCAGGGCTTGCGCGGTTTACCCAACTCGGGGAGATCGGAGCCCAATGGGGGTTGATGTCTGCGGCCACGCTTATTGTGGCGCTTCCGCTCTTGATGCTCTTCGTTATCTTCCAGAAACGCTTCATCAAGGGCTATATGACCTCCGGGCTAAAGTGACACGCGGGAGATGATGCCGATGAGTAGTAGTAGCAGCGATGGCGGCAAGAGATCCGAAGCCCTCGGTGAAGATTTCTTGTGGCGATGGCGAGACCCCGGACACCTCGAGGCGCACCGCGCCGAGTTCTACCTCGACCCGGAGTCCGTGCTGGAAATGCTCCGACCCCTGGTAGCGCCCCTCCGACCCCGGCGTAAGGGCGAAGGGCCCGCCGAGGCGCCTGGATTGACGAGGCTACATGAAGACTTTGAGCTCCCCGCCGTCGTTGGCGAGAGCGGCCTAAGGGAAGTCGATCCGGAGGGCTCGCAGTCGTTCTGGGCGTACCGCCGGGGCCGTTCGATTCCCTCGCACGTCTGCCTCGGGGAGCGGGCACCCACTCGCTTTGTCTGTTTGTGGGGTGAATGGGATGCCGACGCCTTCGTCATCCACACCCTGTATCCCGGACTTCGCGCGCCCCGGGAGATCCACGACCCAGAGCTCACTCTTTCTGATCTTCCCGTTTCAATCGAATTCTGGAGAAATCATGCAATCATCACACAAGAAGGAAGCTACTCCCGGGACCCGCATTGAAATGGACGCCCTCGATCCTGGCTGGCTGGTCGACCGACTAGAGCCGCTGCCGCCGAACCCGGTCGCAGTAGTCGACATCGACAGTACGATAATGAATACAGCTCCCCGGAACCGGAGTATCCTCCAGGCCGCGGGGAAGCAGTTCCCGGAAATAGCGGCAATCGTTCCAGGGCTGACAGACGGGGATCTTGGCTGGGGCGTCGCGGCCAAGGTGGCGGTGCGGGCCGGTCTTACTGCCGGTAGGGCAAAGGAGCTCGAAAGCTTCTGGGCCGAGCGCTTTTTCTCCAACGGGTGGCTCGCCTGCGATTGTCCCTACCCCGGTGTTCGTAGGTTTCTCGATTCGCTACAAGAGTTGGGCCTCTACCTCGTTTATCTGACCGGCCGAGATAAGCCCAACATGAGCGAAGGAACGATCTCGTCGTTTCGATCCAACAGTCTCCCGACGGGGGAGAGAACAGAGTTCCTTTTTAAGCCCGATCCGGCGGACGACGATATCGCGTTTAAGCGGAGGGCGATCGAAGCGGTGGAACGCACCGGCACAGTGGTGCTCGCAATCGACAACGAGCCGGGGAACGCGAACACCTTCCGCCGGTCGTTTCCCGACGCCCTCGTCTTGCTTATGGCTACTATTACTTCTCCGGAGCCCGAACCCCTTGCCGACGGCATCCATACCTTTAGACGATACGCTTCTTCGTAATCGCCCGTATCCGCCATCGCTAAGGCTCTAAGGAAAAGCGCAGGTAGAGGGTGTCGCTCACCGTACCGCCCCCGTGGGTGTACCGGGGATGACAGTCCGGTCCGCATGCCGCGGTTCCTATTCCGCGATGGAAAAGGTCGACGATAAGCACAGTCTCGTCACGAAACGCTACCTGGTGGGTGTGGGTGAGTTTCTCGAGATCCTCCGGCGCGGTATGCAGAGCGGAAAAATGAAAGCTACTGAGAGCTCTGGAGGCCACCTCGAATCGACTCCTATTGTGAGGGCGGCTAAGCCGTAGCCGCCGCGTGTCGGTGTGACCGCCGTGCTCCTGAGGAACGATGTAAGGTACGTATTGCTCGCTTACGTTACTCGTCCACTCCCCGAGAGGATAGCCGTTTCCACGATCGGGATAGCTCTCCTGGGGCCCCCGCCCGTACCACGTAAGTGTCTCGAAACCCTTGGGTAGGTCGAAACGGAGTCCAACCCTCGGAACGTCTAAGAGCCCCGGAGAAAGCTCGACCTCGACTTCGAGGCGGTACCACCCCGATTCGTTGACAGTCTCGAGACTGAGACGGCATCGCGCCTTCACGTGGTCCCCCGCCACGTAAGTCCCCTCGATGGCGGCGACGCCAGGAGAGCTCCACCGGCCGGTAAGCTCGTTAAGGCCCTCGGCCATCCAGCGAAAACCGGGCTTGGACTCCTGTCCATTCATGTGCCGGATCAGGTCGTTCTGCGTGGGTGCCCGCCAGAGTGACAGAGTGGGCCCCTTTATCTCGACCGGACCGACAAGCTTCGGAGTGCCCCCCTCTACCACGAGCATAAGCTCTTGTGCATCGAGGTTCGACTCCTTTTCCTTTCCCACCCCGGGCCAAAGCGAAAGCCTCGGCGAGAGCTTCTCGGTCGATGGAAGAAACCACTGTTCCCAGGCGACTTCGTGTCCCCGGGGCACCAGTTTCGCTTCGTCCGCCGACCGAAGGCTAACCGTCAGTATTGATTCCGTCGCTTCGCCCAACGGACCGAGGGAAAGAGTAAACTCCCGGCACTCCCGGGGCCCAAGGGTCGGCAGCTCGAGCTTCTGCGCTCTATCCGCGTCGCCGTTTCGAGCTACCCAGTAATGGAGCTCGTACCGTTCCAACGGCGAAAAGTCTCTCAGGCTCTTAAGCCGGATGGAGTAGTCTCCAGGCTCCCGGGAGAACGTCAGCTCGAACTCCACAGGCTGAAACAGCTTTTTGAGCTCCCACATCGCAGGATGAGGAGTCCGGTCCGGCCAGACCAAACCGTTGATGCAGAAGTCTCGGTCATTCGGCTCGTCTCCGAAATCCCCACCGTAAGCCCAGTACTTCGTTCCGTTGGCGGCGCGCTGCGATAGACCCTGGTCTACCCAGTCCCAGACGAAGCCGCCCTGAAGCCCCTCGTACTTCTTAAAGGCAGCCACGTAGTCCTCGATACCGCCGTTGGAGTTTCCCATGGCGTGGCTGTATTCGCAGAGGATGAGGGGCCGTCGGTCGGCCTTTCCCTCTTCGGACTCAGACCAAGCGACGATCTCCTCCACCGGGGCGTACATCGGAGCGATGATGTCCGTAGCCCGGGCTCCCCGACTAAAATCGTAGCTATCCTGACCCCACTCGGATCGCACTGCCCCTTCGTAGTGAAGGGGCCTTGTGGGGTCGGCATGACGTACCCACGCCGCGGCAGCGTCGTGATTCGGTCCGTACCCACTCTCGTTTCCGAGAGACCATATAATGACCGAAGGATGATTGAAGTCTCGCTGCACCATCCGCTGTGCGCGCTCGACAAATGCCGCGGTGTACCTCGGATCCCTGCAGATTTCGTTATAGTAGTGGTGCGCCTCAACGTTTGCTTCGTCCAAGAGGTAAATACCGTATTCGTCGCAGAGGTCGTACCAGTCCGGGTGGTTGGGATAGTGAGCGGTTCGAACCGCGTTGAAATTGAATTGCTTGAGAAGCTCGAGATCCCGAATCATGCCTTGTCGAGTGATCGTTTTCCCCCGACGCTCATCGTGCTCGTGACGGTTTACGCCCTTGATCACGACTGCCTTACCGTTAATGAGAAGCTCGCGGCCGTCGATTTGTACACGACGAAAGCCAACTCGCTGTCGGTACACTCCCACCATCCGGCCCTCTGCGTCGGTGAGCTCCAAAAGAATCGTATAGAGCACTGGGGATTCGGCGCTCCAGGGTTCGATCGAACAAACTTCGGTAACAAGACGCAGACGATCGGCCCGGTTTGAACTCTCGTGAAGGTGGCCATCGGTGGCCGGAGCTCCGGTAAATTGACCGGATACTTTCACGATATCGTCTGTGCCGCGGATTTGCAGGAGCCGCATGGTCACCCGAACCGGAAACCGGATCTCTTCGAGACCACCGAGGGGGCCGCGGCGGGTGGTCTCCCGATGCGCCTCCGCCGCATCGCCGAGCTCCATCCCGGCAAGCTCGAGGTACGCGGTTACTCTCCCCGTCGCGTTGTCCTCCATGAGCTCCGGGCAGAGCTTCATCACCCGAATGTGAATGGCCGGCTCCCGCCGTAGGTAAACGTCGCGGTGAATCCCGGCCATCCACCACTGGTCCTGGTCTTCGATAAAGCTCGCATCCGAGTACCGCACCACCAAGATCAATAGCTCATGCTCGGGCCCGGGCCCGAGCGTCTCCGTGACGTCGAACTCGCTCTCCAGACGGGAATCTTTCGCCACACCCACGAACCGCCCATCGACCCAGACCTGCGCCATGCTTTCGGCGCCTCCGAGATGAAGGACGAGGCGCTGCGAAAACCGGGAGAGCCCCCCCTTTTGGGCCTTTGGGAGCTTGAATGCCTTGCGGTAGATCCCCGATGGATTGTATTCCGGCGGCTCCGGGTATGTATCTGGGAAAGGCATCCGGATATTCGTATAGTGTGGTTTGTCCCAACCCTGGAGGGTCCAGTTCCCAGGAACTTCGATCTCTTGCCACCCGTCGTCTATGCCCCTCGTGCCGGTGCCGCTGTCGAGAGCTCGAATATACTGCGTGGCATCGCCGGCAGAGTGGAACAAACGGAACTGCCAGAACCCGTTCAGATCCACAAGCGCCCCTCGCTCGTGAGGCTCCGCCGCAAGGGCCTCTTCCGCTGTCTCGTAGACCGGCATCCGGGGCCGCATCGGCAGTCGGCCGATCCCGGTAATCTCCGGTCGCCGCCAGGGCTCGAGGTTAACTATCTCCATCCCTTCCTCTTCCGGAACCGCACTGTTTTCGCCGAAGTGTTTAAAGTGTGACTCCGGCAGAGCCTGCGATCCTCGTTTGGTGCTGATAATACCCCATTTCGCAACCCTTCAACTCGTAATTACTGGTCCGAACC
>CAZTRQ010000103.1:0-8492 GCA_964616245.1 uncultured Spirochaetaceae bacterium
CCTCCGTCTCCACGTCGATATCCACACCGAGTCTCGTTAGAATCTCGCCGTAGGTGTCTCTGGTCTTTCGGATAAAGCGGTCCCAATGAGCGCCCACGGCGAGCTCGAAGGCGCGCTTTAGGTGCTCCTCGAAGCCGGCCTCGTCGTTATGCGCCCGCAAGTACTCGGCGTATCGGAAATGGGCCGGAATAAGCGTGTCGACGTATTGGGTCGGATCGGAAATCTCGATGGCCTTCCGGTAGAAGGCCGCCGGTGAGAGCTCGGGAATCTTGTAGTACTCCGCGATATAGTCGACGCGTTTCCTGGCTACCGCCGAAAGCGTCCCTGCCTTTTCCAGCGCCGTACCGACGCTCATCACCGCCCGGCCGTTCTCCGGGTCGCTGCCCACGTTAGACACCACGTAGGTGTGTTGGTAGGCGGTACGAATCGCCTTCTCGACGTTTCCGGTTCGCGCGAGTAGCGAAACCAGGTACGAGAGGACGTAGCCGTAGTAGCCCTTTGCGCCGAGGCGCTTGAGGGATGCGAAGGAATCCTTGAGATAGGCGAGGGATTTTCGATTGTCCCCCATCTTGTAGTAGGTCGCCCCAATACTAAAGAGCGTGTAGCCGATCGCCATCTGCTCGTTTATCTGTTCGGCGATTTTCCGCGCTTCTTCGTAGTAACGAATGGCGCCGGCGAAGTCCCCTCTCCGGTCCCGAAGAACACCCAAGTTGAGGGTCGCCGCAGAGGAGCCGCTCTGGTAGCCGATTCGCCGGTAGACCGCAAGGGCCCTCTCGAAATACTCTTTCGCCTCCTTGATCTGTCCCTGGTAGAGGCGAACGACCCCGAGGTCGTAGAGAGGGTAGGTCGAAAGCCGGTCGTCCCCAATCTGGTCGAAGAGGTCGTAGGCCCGGCGAAAGTTGCCGTCCGCGTCGTCGTAGCGGTTCTGGTCCCGGTAGACGACCCCTTGGTAGTAGAGCGCGAGGGCTTCGAGGCGCAGATCGTCGATCTCCGTCGCCGTGGCAAGGGCCTCGTCGAATAACTCGAGGGCGGCGCCGTAGTCGCCCTGAGACCACTCGCTCTGTCCGAGGTGGATAAGCGCCTCGGCGTAGGTCGCCTTGTCGTCGACTTTTTGCGCGAGCTGTCGAGCTTGGGTCAGAATCGTAATCGCCGTGGAGGTTTCGCTCTGTTTTCGGTAGATCTCTCCCAGGATGGTCAGCAGACGTCCCCGGAGGGCGATGTCGACCGAGACCACCGACAGACCGACAGCGTAGACCAAGGTGTCGATGGCTTCCCTCCATCGGCCGGTCAGCTCGTAGACCGCGGCTATGTCTTTGTACGCCGCGATGCGCTCCGGGATGCGCTCTTCGTACTCCTGAAGCTGTTCGAGAAACTCCAGGGCCTTCTCGTTCTTAAAGTTTGCGACTGCGTAGTCCGCGGCTCTTCGCAGGGCCTCACACGCCCTATCGCGCATCTCGGCCCGTACGTAGTGGTAGGCGAGGTCGGCGTTTAGGCTCGGATCGTTGGGGTGTAGCTGCTCGAGGAGGGCGGCCGCCCGGGCGTGGAGGTGCTTTGCGGTGGAGGCGAGCTGCATCTGCTCCATCGCTTCCCGGACGAGACCCTGGCTGAACCGATAGTGCCCGTCGTCGCTGGGAGCCCAGAGTCCCGCTTCGGTCCCCGCATCGAGGATCCCCTTAAAGGCCTCGCCTGCGGCTATCAACTTCTCCAGGACAATAGGGTCGAACTCTCCACCGAGGAGGGCCGCCGCTTGGGCGGCCTCCTTTACCTTTGGCGGCAGCGAGTCCACCCGAGCCACGAGGAGCGCGTTGATACCGGTGGGGAGGGAGATCTCCTCGGTGCTCACCTCGTATCCCGTGTCCGTTCTGACGAGAAGGCGGTGTTGCGCCAGATACCGAGCAAGCTCCGAGACATAGAGCGCGTTGGTACCGACCCTTCGTAAGACAAAGTCCACCAGAGAGTCTCCGGCGGGCCCTCCGATGATGTGGGAAGCAATCCCCCGAATTTCCTCGGGGCTCAGTCCCCGGAGGAGCGTAATGCGGTCGTCGTCGGTCGACGCCTCGATGTCGAAGGGAGAGGCCGACGGCTCCCCCCGGCCGACGAATACCGTTGCGAGTCCGGTGTCGCCGGCTCTTCGGGAGCCGACGATTCGCGAAAAAATGCCCCGGCTGTCGGCGTCGAGGGCGTGGGCGTTGTCGACTGCCACGACCAAAGGTCCGATCGCAGCGACGGCCTCGACGAGGGTAGCGACCGCCGAGGACACGAGCTCGAAACGCCCCTCCGGATCGAGCCTCGCGTAGAGGGAATCCGGAGGTGCCGCACCGAGAAGCGATAGGAGTCCCGAGGCGGTTCTCTTTAGCTCCTCAAGGATGGGCGCTTCGGCTCCATTCTTCTTTAGCCAGTTAATGAGCCGATCGGTCGTCTCGAATCCTTCGCCGTCTCCCGCCTCGATTCCGGCGGTGCCGAGGGCGGCCCGGACCAACCGGGGGAGGGGGTTCATACTCTTTCGCAAGATCGTGTCGACGTCGAGGTGGACGACCGTCGCAGAGTCTTCAAAATCCTCCAGGGACCGGCCAGCCAGTCGGGTCTTTCCGACGCCGGCTTCCCCCAGAACGTACCACGCCGGGGCCTCCCCCCGGAGCATGCGTTCTATGGCCTTCCGGAGCTCGTCTAAGGGTTGGGATCTCCCGACGAAGGGCTCTTCGTCCTGGAGCCCCGGGGCGTTCCCCGCCATAAGACCATACACCGGCAATTCGGAGGAAAAACCTTTGTAGACCCGTCGGTAGACCTCCGATAGATCGTGGTTCGGACTGAGCCGCTCTGCCGCCTCCCCGGCGGTTACCGCCTCTCCCCATTCGGCCCCGGTCGCCAGCCGCGCGGCGAGGTTTACCGATATCCCTAAGGCGGTGTAGGTGCTCCGGCCGCCGGACCCCACGAATCCGGCGAATACCGTTCCTTGGGCGAGTCCGATTCGTCCCCGGTCTCCGAGGGCCTCGCAAGCTTCCAAGGCGAAATCCCGCGCCCTCTCGATGTCGTCCTCGCGGGAGACCGGGGCACCGAAGAGAACCAACGCAACCGCGCCCTTGTCGCCGAAGTCGAGGAGGTTGAAGTAACCTCCGTACTCTTCGGCGAGGTCTAAGACGGGACGGACGGTGTCTGCGGTTTGTCGATGATCTGAGAGCTCTGCCAAGGAGAGAAAGATACTCGAGACCGTCCGGAACTCTCCGTCGGTTCCGACCGGCAGAGCATCGACCGGGACGTAGCGTTTCTCGGCTTCGGTCGGCTTGTCCTCGGCCCGGGCCTCGGCGCCACCGTCGGCACCGGAAGCCCGCCGGCCGGCGGTGTCTCGCGCTGCCGCGACCTTGGCAAAGCCGTCCTCCCGCGTCTCGAGATCGGCTTTGGGTCCCAGGGCCGACGCCGCACCGGGTGCCGCGAGAACCTCCCCGGCGGCGCAGCGCTCTTGGGCCGCCGCGGCCTCTTCGATGCCCGGGCCCCGCACGTAGTAGGCCGAGCGGGCCGCGCCGTGAATGGTACCCCACTCGAGGGAGCCATACCCGAGACCTACCCTGGCCTCGACGGGGAACTCGCCCGCCGGCGTGTGTTGAAGGTGGTTGGCGTCGAAGATGCGTTGGACCTTCAGGCCAACCCGGGCCGCCGACTCCACGGGGACGTCGGGAAAGACGGCGGTGGCGGCGTCTCCGGCGAAGGTGGAGACGAATCCCCCGGCCTCCTCAATCTCTGCAATAATCGGCTCGAAGAGGCCGTTGAATATGCCCGAGAGCGTTTCCGCACCCTCGTCGCCGTGGTGCATTAGGGCCGTCGTAAGCTTGGTAAACCCGGACATGTCGATATACAGAACTGCCCCGGTTAAGGTGCCGTGGTGTTCTCGAGTCGTGTCCTGCGAAAGGATAAGCCGTGGTACTAAGAGTCTCATCTACCGTTATTCCTCTGATTCCTGCTCCATCAGTATACTCCGGAGTTCTCAGAGGGAAACTAGAACGTCACGATGGAATAGCCCTCGGCGATCAGGCGCCGGAGGCTCGGATGACCGTCGTACTCCGAAACCAGTTTGACCCCGGCGGCGGAGACCTGATCCTTTACCCCGAAGGCCGAGGAGCAGAAGGCGCAGGCGCCAAGTACTTTATCCGCGACCGCCTGGTAGATCTTGTTCATCGGGGAGCCTTCCTTGGCAATTTCCGGCACCCACTTAGTGCCGGCACCGTCAAAGAGTATTACGACGTCGTCTCCGGCCTCTTTCGCCTCTTTTGCGAGCTCGAAGGCGTTGGTGACGCGGCCATGGTCTCCGTGTTCCTCGGTATCCGCCAGAATGACAATTGCGATTTTTTGCTTGTCCATAACCTTTAAGGTGATTACGTTTTGCGCCGACGTCAAGTATGATGCTTGTAGATACAATAAAGGCCTTGGAGGATCTATGACCTTCGAATACTGGTACCTCTTTCCCGCCGCCCTTGCTATTTCGACTCTGGCCATGGCGTCGGGTATCGGGGGAGCAACCTTCTTCTCCCCCTTGTTCATTCTCGCGCTCCGGCTCAGACCGGAGGTCGCCATCGGGACGGCGCTTATTACGGAGACCTTCGGCTTCGCCAGCGGGGTTTCCGCCTACATCCGAAGCAAGGTCATCGACTTCAAGCTCGGCGGAATCATGTTGATGGCCACCATCCCCATGGCGCTCCTCGGGAGCTACCTCGGGGGGATCATCGATCCGAACATCCTTAAAGTGATCCTCGCGGTTGGGCTGATGGCGGTGGGAATAAGCTTTCTCCACGCCCCGGACGACCACGAGGTAGCCCGTATCAACGCCGAAGCCCTCGCAACCCTCAAGGAGACCTCTCCGGATAGCTGCATTACCGCCCGGGACGGGGAGGAGATCTGCTACGTCGTCAAGCGCAAGTTCGAAGGCCTGATAAGCGGGGGAATCGGGGGGCTTTTCGTCGGGCTGGTGTCTACGGGGCTCGGGGAGCTCAACGACTATTTCTTGCTCAAGCGCTGTAAGGTGCCGAGCCGGGTCGCCGTCGCGACGAGCGTCTTCGTTATCGCCGTCACCGTACTCGTTGCTTCCGGGGGACACGTCGCCCGGTTTGCCCAATCGGGCCCTGAGACGCTGGAAAAGGTGTTATCCCTCGTTATTTTTACCGTCCCCGGGGTACTAATCGGTGGGCAGGTAGGACCTCGCGTCGCCGCGAAGATCCCCGAGCGGACCATGCAGCTGGTCTTGAGCGTGCTCTTTATTCTGATAGCCTTTCTAACGGTCGGAGAGGTGGTGTTGTGATGCACAATACGTCGTTTAAGAACCGCGATGGGGCAAACATCTCCGCCCGCATCGAGTTGCCGCCGGACGGGTTGCCCCGAGCCTTCGTGCTCCTCGCCCACTGCTTTACCTGCTCGAAGGACCTTACGGCCCACCGAAGAATCGCCCGGGTTCTTACCGGCAGCGGCCTCGGGGTTATGAGCTTCGACTTTACCGGTCTCGGAGCCAGCGGGGGAGATTTCTCCGAAACCAGCTTTAGCTCCCAGGCAAGCGACCTTATCGATGCCGCGGACTATCTGGCGGAACGCTACCAGCCGCCCAGTTTCCTCGTCGGGCACTCCCTCGGTGGGACGGCCTGCCTCTACGCCGCCCGGGAGCTTCCGAGCGTCCGAGGGGTCGCAACTATCGGAGCCCCCGCGGCTCCGGCGCACGTCGAGAAGCTCTTCGTCGACCACGTCGGAGAGATAGAAGAAGCCGGCTCGGCGACGGTTTCCATCGGCGGACGCCCCTTTACCATCAAGAAAGAGTTTATTGAGGATATTAGAAACAATCCGCCGGAGCAGTGGATCGGCGAGCTAAAGGCCGATCTCTTTATTCTCCATTCGCCGGTGGATACCGTCGTCGGTGTGGAGAACGCGGAGCGCATCTTTAAGGCGACCCGCCACCCAAAGAGCTTCGTCTCGCTCCGGGAGGCGGACCACTTGCTCTCCCGGCCCGAAGACGCAGAGTACGCCGGGAGCCTCGTCGGCGCCTGGATTCGGGCTCTGCTCCCGAAGCAATCGGATGACAAGATAGAGACGAACCAACAGGTCGCGGCCCGGATCGGTCGGGAGCAGTACACCGTGCAGATTCAGGCGGGAAAGCACGCAATGGTGGCCGACGAGCCGGCCTCCGCCGGCGGCCGCGACCTCGGCGGCAACCCCTACGACTACCTCTTAGCGTCCCTGGGCGCCTGCACCGTTATGACGCTTCGGATGTACGCCGACCGCAAGGAGATCCCCCTCGAGTCGGTAACGGTCCATCTCTCCCACCGGAAGGTGCACGCCACCGATCAGGCGGCCTGTATGGCGGACGGCACCTCAAACGGGAGCCTCGGCGGCAAGCCGGAGGCCCAGGCCCCGGCGATGCCGGCGATGATAGACGCAATCGATCGGGTCATCGTCCTCGACGGAGATTTGAGCCCCACAGATCGGGAGAAGCTCCTCGCTATCGCCGACAAGTGTCCGGTCCATCGGACCCTCGGCAGTAAGACGGTGGTCGAAACGCGGTTGGGGTAGCGGGCGGGGACCGGCGGCTACCGGGGCTCCTCTCCGGCGAAGTCGATCCCTGCTGCCCGGGCTAACCCGAGATCCGTCGAGGAGACGTCGCTCCGGGAGAGCTCGTGGATTGAGCGTTTGCCGGTCATGCGGGTAAAGGTCGCGAGCTCCCGGGCGACTACGTTGAAGTAGTTGCCCAGACGCCGACCGGCCGCATCGACGTCGATGCGAGAGCGAAGGAGAGGATTTTGGCTGGTTACGCCGGTCGGACAGCGGCCGGTGTTGCAAATGCGGTACTGCCGGCACCCGACGGCCATGAGCGCCGCAGTACCGAGAGCCACGGCGTCTGCCCCCAGTGCTACGGCCTTTGCGATATCAGAGGACACGCGAAGGCCCCCGGTTATCACGAGGGATATGTCGCGAAGTCCCCGGCGGTCGAGAAAATTCCGGGCACGGATTAGGGCGTAGATCGTCGGCACCGACGCCGCGTCCTTGATGTACTTCTCGACCGAACCGGTCGCGCCGCCCTTTCCGTCGATCGTGATAAAGTCCGGATTCGCGGCGACGACGACTTCCAGGTCCGCCTCGATGTTACCGGCGGCAATCTTGACGCCGATCGGTCGGCCCCCGGAGCGCTCTCGTAGCCAAGCTATCTTTCGCCGGAGAGATTCTGCGTCGGAAATATCGGCGTACCGTGCCGGCGTTACGATGTCGTGTCCCTTCGGGCGCCTTCGGACCGACGCAATCTCGTCGGTAATCTTCTCCGCCGGAAAGTGCCCCCCGATTCCCGGTTTTACCGCCTGGCCGATCTTTATTTCGACGGCATCGCTACCTCGGAGGACCTCGTCGGTAACGCTGTACTCGTTTTGAACGTATTCGAAGATATAGCGGTGGGCGACGCGGCGAGACTCGGGCAAGACCCCACCCTCTCCGGAGCACATCGCCGTACTCGCGGCGGCGGCGCCTACCGACAGCGCAACCTTGGCTTCCGCCGACAGAGCACCGTAGGACATGTGGGTAACATAGAAGGGAAGCGCTATTTCCAGCGGTTTCTTTGCCCGGGGGCCGATTACCGTGCCTAGAGAGATCTCTTCGTCCTCGTTAACCGGGAGTGCGGCTAGCTGGGCTCCGTGGATCGTGATATCCTCCCAGGAAGGAAGGGGTATCTCGGGTCCCATAGGCTCGTTTATCGAGGTTCCCGTCGCCGCCATACGGTGGATCTGTTCCATGTGTCGCTCCGCCGGCCGGGTCGGTCGTGCCGGCTCCTTCTCGTCGGTGAATCCGTTGTACCAGTGGGTACCGTCGCAGAAGGGCTTGTTCTTCGAGCCACCGCACCGGCAGAGGGTGTAGTGGTCCGAAGCTTGGGGACGGCTGTTATCTTCGTCCTGGATGGGCACAGCTCCGGCAACCTCAATGGGTCCGTTCTTCAAGAGCGAAAGCTCCGGGGCGCCTTCCCAGTCCGCGAACTTCTCTCCGTGCCATTCGTAGGATAGGGCTCCCGAGGGGCACATGCGAATGACCCGGGCTACCTCTTTCGGGTCCGCTCCATTAGGGTCGATCCAGGGTTCCCGACCCTGGATGAAGACTCCGGGCAGATTGGTCGTGCACTGCCCCCTGTGGGAACAGACGCCCCGGTTGTCGAGGATGGTTATCCCTCTACCCTCGTAGCGGTCGATACGGTCGGCAGCCCGACCGTCGAGCTTCCGGCTCGAAAAGCCATAGGTCTCGTGGGTATTGTCACAGTAAGGCTTGTTGTTCGATTTGCCGCAGCGGCAGAGGTGGACATAGGGATCCGTCGGTATCCGGTCGCCTTGCGACGATTCGAGGAAACTACAGCTCTCTAAAATATATGGACCATCTTTGGTGGCCCGAATGCGAGGCGAATCTGTACTCACATGGCGCTCCGTCGTAGTGGTTGTACCTACAACTTATACGAATACCGGCCCTCGTACAACACCCTAGGGCTCGTT
>CAZTRQ010000104.1:0-8019 GCA_964616245.1 uncultured Spirochaetaceae bacterium
CCCCTGACCGAGCGGATATGAGCCGCTTGCTCTACCGACTGAGCTACGCCACCGTTGACAGGCGCACACGATACCAAAACCCTGCCTCGAGTGTCAACGTTTTGCAGTCCACTGTTTGGGACGCGACTGTTTGGGACGCGACCCACTCAGAGAAGGTTATGCTCTCGGGCAGTTTCTATTAGCTCACTGTTCCACACGTTTCGCCGCATGAACGAGATCTTCTGCTGGTAGATGTCGATCCGGCTGTTACGCTCTTGAAAATACTTGACCGCTTTGCCGAAGACGGTAAGAAAGTCATCGACCTCCGGAGAGCGCTGCTCCGGTAAGACTCTCCCGTAGATATAGAAGTACCGGCTGTTGTACGGATCGTCGGGGGAGATAATAGGACTTCGCGTCAGGTCGCGGAGATCCGCGATCGCCTCGGCTGTGTCGCCGGTTTGGTGCAATACCAGTCCTCGAAGCGACCGGGCAAGCCAGTACAGCACCGGCTCCCCCTGCGAAAGACCGAAGACCCGGTCTTCGAGGGATGCGAAACCGCTCGACCAATCGACAACGTCCGGAGAGACCGGGGCGTCGGTCCGGACGGTCAGAAGAACCCGATCGAGGAGCTCGAGACTCTGGCTATGATTGCCCGAGAGGAACAAGAGATCCGCAAGAAAGAAATCGCGCTCCGGGCTTTCCGGAAGGTCGCTTAAAATCGCGAGGGCCTCACTGTGGTGCCCTTGAAGCGTGTGGGCACGAGCAATCCAGGACCTGATTACGGTCAGGGCATCCTCGAGCCCGTAGATCCGGCCGATAGAGAGAGACCCCTCGAGGAGGTGCCGCCCCTCGGCGTATTGGCCTAATTCGATTAGAACCCGGGCATTCAGAAATCGAGCGAACACGTTCCAGGAACGCATCCCCTGCTCTTCGGTGGCTTCGATAAGCTGATCGGCGTAGGTCAGCACCTGAGACAAGCTCCCTCGAAGGAAGAGTGCGATCGACTCCATGAAGATGCTGCGGAGGTAGTTGTAAGTAGTGCGATGCGTCGGGTTCCTCTGCCGGGCCATTACAAAGTACTCCCGTGCGTCGGACAGCTTGTGCCGAGCCAGGAGAACGCCTCCAAAGTCGATGGAGGCGCTATTGGTCCAGTTTGAATCTTCTTCTTGAAGGTCGACCATCGCCCGCTTTACGTAGTTCTCCGCATCCGTCGTCTGCCGTTGGGAGAGGGCGTAGCGCCCGAGTTGGAGGGAGACCAAACCGCGATAAAATCCGCTTGCCGACAGCTGTTGACGGCTGTTCCACAGGGCGGTCGCGGCTTTCCAATCCTGCCGCGCGAGGGCCAACCTCAAGCGGGCGCTGTACAAGACTGCCTCGAGATCGTGAAAAAGGCCGCTCTGCCGGGCAGCCTTCGTCAGCGGAACACGTTTGTAGATCAACCGTTCCGCCGTACCAAGGTCCTTTACTTCGATCAATCGGTTGACCAACTCGCAGAAGAAGCGCAGCTGCTCGGCGATCTCTCCCCCTTGGAGCAGCATCGGCAACAGTTGCGGGGTCGGGGCAAGGCCTCCTCGAAGAGCCTCCTCGGCGAGGCGCCCGGCGAGGCGCTTTTCTAAGGCAACACTCTCGGGGCGAATTTGTCGCTTCAGAACAGAGGCCAGAGGTCCGAGCCTCGTCTTCGGGAAGTCGCGTGCCTCGAGAAAACCCAAGCGTCGGAGGCTCTCGATCGAAGCGGAGAGACGGTGTCTATTGTACCCGATACCCTCGAGGGTCTCGATCATGAGCTCAACCGACAGCCTGCCGTCGCACAAGAAAAAGGCCCAGAGGTGTTCCTTCGTCTCCGGGGCCAGACTGGTGAGTATTTGCGACGCATCGCGATAGTCGGAAGGTACCTTTAGGTCGTCCGGCCGGGTGTTTAGCCCGAGGTCTCGGGGATCCTGGAGGACAAGAAAATGGTAGAACGCGGCGGTCGGCCTTCCCAGGGTATCCCTGAGCCCCTGAGAAAGACGAACCTTACGCTTAGCGGAATCGGAGAGAAAAAGGTCCGCCCGAGACGCGAAGGTGTCGAGGTCGAGCCCTTCGAACCGTAATCGCCGCAGGGGGGCGGCCAGCAGAAAGGGCGAGAGCGCCTCTTCGGCATTCGGTCCGTGAATGACGACTCTAAGAGTCTCACTCTCCTTCGGAAGATCTGCAAGCAGTCGAGACATACCGGATAGGAGTCGCGAGTCCAACTCTTCGGCGGGAGCAAAGAGTATCGCCGGAAGAACACGTCGAGCAGCGGCTGAACGAATCCGACTCGAAAAGGCCGTACCGCACCCCTGCCAGATGTCGGCATCCGCGTGGTCACCGAGTCGGGTCCCCCCTGGAACACGCAGCCGGTCCCGGAGAAAGCTCTCCTGGCTATTCCAGACCGCGAGCTCCGAGGCGTTCATCACTTCGTTCTCTCCGATGCTGCGGCGGCCGGCAAGAGCATGGATCAGGGAGTCCAAGGGTGATTCGTCACCCGAGGGATGTAATTCGATTATTGCGGCGCCGGGACCGTAGATTTTACCGATCGCCTTCCTGACGCCGGCAAGAGCGCTCGCAGTGTCTTCGGCGGCGATAAGGAGCGTACCCGGTCGTTCGTTTCCGACAAGCCAATCGTCGACGGCGGAGAGAAACTGTTCCACCGCTCGATCGTCGGCCACGAAGTCGTCGAAGCTTCCCAGGCGAGAAGTTGCCTGATCTCGCCGTCCGGTAACCCGCCTAGAGGTTCCGGTGGTTTCGAACCGGAGGTAGTTTCGAAGAGTCCCCAGGGCGTTGTTCCCGACCCAGAGCTCGTTGTCCCGGCTCGTCGCTCTCAAGGCCCGGCGTAGGTCGGCGAGGGTCGCGGTGGAGTCGTTGGTTTCCACCATATCCACTATCAAATTGAACCCGGCGAGGGACTCGGTCCGAGAGCGGAGGAGCTCTAGGACGTCGAATATGCCCTCGATAAAGGGGTCAAGTTCCGCTCCGGCCGAGGTGTCTACGCAGAACAGCGTGTGGCCGTCTTCGCCGAGGCTCTCCACGGCACCTCTTTCGAGAAGGAGTCGACGAACGTCCCCCCGGACGCTCTTTACGAGCTCGGGTTGTAGGCGAACGAGTTGCCGATAGCCTGAAAGCTCGACAAGAAGACAGATCATCACGTACCCCGCCTTACGGCGAGAAATGCTCCTCGTGGGGATCGGCGAAATCCGAGGGGCCGGTCGTGTCGGCCTCTCCGCGGTACTGCTGCCCGTAGAGGCGATCGAAGAGGGCCTCCATGTGCTCGGTAGCCATGTCGACGAACTGCATTCCGTAATACGCCCGGCTGGTATCCTTCCACTTACGCATTACCCGTCCCCGGGCGGGAAGAACCGTGCCGTCGACGGAAATTCGTAGATCCAACTCAGTGTAGAGATTGATGTTCGGGCCGTCGAGGGGATGGCTAAAGAGCAGCCCGGAGCCACTGATGTCCATAAGCCCGGTATCGGTGTATTCGTCCTCGACGGGAACCGGCTTAAAGTAGCCGTTCCGCTGAAGGGAGTAGGAAAGAATGCGGGCAAACTGAGCGATAAACTCGAAGGCACCGATTCGGAACTCGATACGATCGCCCTTCCGTTTGCAGAGGTAGAGATATCCGATAACGAATTGATGATACAGGACGGGACAGTAGAGCTCTCGGGAGAGGCCGCTCGAGTCGAGATCTTCGGCCATGGCGCCGACCTTTTCGAGGGTGTCGAGCATCTGCTTACCCTCCGCGCCCTCGAGATCGACAATCTCTTGCTTGACGAGAACCCGCTCTCGGATATGCAGGGGAAGCTCCTTGGGCCGATCGGTGGGAACGGGCACCATGAGGAACTTACCGGTCCGAGCAACCAGGTTTTCCTGATAGCTCGAAGGCGTGCGCTCTCGGAACATGACAATCTTGTTTTCGTCGGCAAACTCTGCCGCCCGGGTGCGAAACGCACCGAGAAGCTCGGAGATCTGCTCCGGGTCGAACCCCGGGTCTTCCTCCGGGGGCTCGACCGGGTCGTACATGTCGCTGGTAGGATAATCGAGGAGGATCCGCTCTCCTTGGGTCACAAAGGAAACCGATATCCCCTGGGGGCGAAGTATCCGCTCGAACCCCCGGGAAAGATCTCGAAAAAGCACCTGAGACTGCTCTACGGCAATCTCCCCGGGATTCCAGGATCGCAGCTTTGTCCGGAAGGTCATGACCTGTCCCCGAAATTTTAGAAAGACGGTCACCAGCGCTCCCTCGGGTATTTCCGGGGGATCGCTGACGAGGGGAATCATAAAGAGGCGGTCTTCTGTGGAGCGCTTGAGCATGTAGCCGGTTCGGTGACTCTGGTAATGAATCTCAACCGGAGACTGCCGCTCAATGAGATTCTGGAATATAAACTCTCTCTCTATACGTTTGATCTCGTTGGCCACTTCGCAATTCCTTTGCTAGAGTTGCGGTGACCGGGGATCAAACAGCTCGGCCGGCTGATTGGCCCCGTCATCCCGGGCGAACATCCCCGGGAACACCGGGAATTCGGAAATATACCACAACTCCCCATCATATACTACGTACACCTCGGTCGTCCCGCGGCGCCCCTGGGAAAAGAGCGCTACCGGCAGGGCAACGACAGTTTGAGACATAGAGATCGGCTCTCCAAGACGAAAACCATCGATTCCCGGCCACTGATCCCGTCCAAGCGTTTGCGTTAGCACGAAGCGACTCTCGGGTAGAAGGAGGTCCGGATCCACTTCGCCGGCGACCAAGGAGCGGAGGAAGGCACGCGCGGTCTCGACTCCGGGCCCAACCGTCTCCACGGTCGCGACCGCGCCGAGCTGATAGTCATCGGGATAGATACGACGGAGAGCACCGTCGGGGTAGACGATAGCCGATGAGGCATCCTCCATTAACGCAGGGGCGGCACCGGCGGTTTCGGGCATAGGGTCCGACGCATCTGCTTCCGGGGCGACCGGCTTCTCCACAGATTCGGCGGGCACCCGGGGGGACGGCGGCGTATCCGGGGGCTCCCTTCGGGCGCACCCGGGGAAGAAGGAAACGAGGAACAAGAGAATCGAAAGCAGCAGTGCACGGGATGCCACAGACTGACGTTAGCAAGAAGTGGCGCCCTGGTCAAAGTTCCCGGCAGTCCCCGGTCTGTGAAATCGCGCAAAACCCCGGTATACTGGGCCGAATGACTCGATCCGACCTTATCTCCCATCTCGACGCAGAGTACCAGCGTCCGATACGAGACCCTCTCTGGAAGCATATCTACCTTTCTGATCCGTTGTTGCGCATCATAGATACCAAACCGTGTCGTCAACTATCCCGCATTAAGCAGCTCGGCCCCGCCTTTCTGGTCTACCCCGGGGCAACCCATACCCGGCTCAACCATAGCTTCGGCGTTTTTCACCTGGCAAAGAGGATCATCCGGGTGCTCCTCGGTTTTACGAATCTCCCGATGCTCTCTCTCGAGGGCATCAAGGCGTTTCTCTGTGCCTCCCTCCTCCACGACGTCGGGCACTTCCCGTATGCCCACTCCTTTAAGGAGCTACCTTTGGAGGAGCACGAGGTACTGACGGCTCGGCTTGTGCAATCCGGGGACCTCGCCGACCGGATCCGGGAGGACCTTAAGGTAGACCCCTACTTGGTGGCGGCGATTGTCGACGACACCCTCGACACCGGCAGCAACGCGGAGATTCTCTTTTTCCGGCGCATCCTCTCCGGAGCTCTGGACCCGGACAAGCTCGACTACCTTAACCGGGATGCCTACTTCTGTGGGGTTCCCTACGGCGTCCAAGATATCGACTTCGCCTTAAGCCGGATCGTCCCGGATTCTTCCCTCGGCTTGGCCATTGACGCAACCGGCGTCTCCGCGGTCGAGAGCCTTCTGTTTTCCAAGTACCTGATGTACCGCGCCGTCTACTGGCACCGGACGGTTCGGGTCGCCACAGCGATGATAAAGAAAGCGGTCTACCTGGGACTTACCGGCGGCGAGATTACCCCGGACCAGCTCTACGGTCTCGACGACGAGCAGTTCTTTACCCGCTTCGGGGAAAGAGACGAGACCCCATTCCACCTGGTCGAGCGGGTCTACAACCGAAACCTCTACCACCCGGTTCTCGACATGCCGTTTAGCGAGGACCATTCCTTCGGAGACCTCGGCGACCTTGCGAGCCGGGAGGCACTCGAGGCGGCGATCGCCCGGCGGATTGCCCTGGCGACGGGAATCGACTGCCGGAGCGACGCCGTTATCCTCGACGTTCCGGAGGCGATCTCCTTCGAGGTCAACCTTCCGGTCGTCTCCGGGGACCGCGTTCTCGACTACCCGGAATCGGCAACGGTCTTTACCCCGCAGGTGGTCCGGGACTTTACCCGGACCCTCCGGAGAGTTCGGTTGATGCTTCGGCCCGACATAGCCGACGCTGTGGAGCGGCCGGTGGAGATCCTCGAAGCGGCGGCCCGGGAGACGACGAGCCGAGGGGACAGCCGAAGGGCGGCGCGTTGATGAAGGATCGAAATCGGTATAGACTACGCTTCCAGGCCGACACCTTATGAAGTACTCACGACTGATGCGCGAGCGAATACGGAGAACCGGAATTCTCTTTCGGGAGCTGGGCTATCAGCTCCAGGAGGCGGAGATGCTCGAGGACACCTATTCCGCCGGCTTCGAAAGCGACGACGGCTTCCAGGGTGGCTTGTTTATCGACCGCGACAGCAAATTCCTCGAGCTCGCCTTTACCTTTTCTTTCCCACTCGGTTTCGGCGAATACCTTCGCCGGAGGATCGGGGATATTTTCCACGTCTCCTACGAGTACGGTTGCTATCTGACGATCGAGAGCGGAGACGAGGAGCTGGCCCTGACGCTGTTCTCCAAGGTCTACTACGCGGGCCTCAATTACTTCGCCCTTAAAGAGACGGTTCGCGATTTCCGGGACGGCATCGCCGCCCTCGAAGAGTTATTCGAATTGGCACCCGAGGGAGCGGACGATGCACGATATCCATAATATCATGGAGGATCTCGCGACCCGGGTGGTCGACGATGTTCTCTCCGCGATGGCGGCAAAACAGGCCAACGACATCTGTACCAGCGAGCTCTGCCGGCAGGACGCTATCTGCTTCGTTCTAAACCGCGTCCCTCCACGATACGTCAGCTCGGCGCGGGGCATCGCCCACACAAGCCAAGAGCTCAAAGAGGACCAACAGCTTCTCGTCGACCTGACTACCCTCGCCCACGAAGGTCTCCGAAGGATATCGACGGTTCGGCGCTACTACTACGCTCCCGAGGTTCGAGGGGTCGAGGGCGGTCGGGGGCCGGTGTTCCCCTTTCCGGCGGTACGGGGCCGGGTAATCAACGGGTCGACCTTCGCCCCGGTATCCGATGTCGCCGTCTCCCTCTATTACAAGGACGCGCTGGTTCCGATGATGGACCCCCGATGGGAGAACCCCTACGTCGTCAGCCGGGATACCTACGGCACGTTCTGCTTTTGGCCCCGGGCGGAAGTCGCGGAAAAAGACACCGAAGAGCGAAGGTTCAACTTCGAGCTCTACATCGAAGACGACCGCTACGAGCCCTTGCGGCATGCCTTTTCGCTCACCGTTCACTCCTGTCTTCCGGAGCAGGTGGAGCACCCCGCCGACTTCATGCTGAAGGACGTGTTTCTGCTCCCCTCCCCTTGAGCCGGTCACCGAAAAAACCGAATACCCAAAATCGAGAGACGTTATATCATAATTTCTATATACTATGAGCATAGGAGTAATCTATGCGAAAGAATATGGGAACTATCGATCGGGGGGTACGTTTCGCCCTGGCGGTGCTGGTCGCCGTCCTCTACTTTACCGGACAGATTTCGGGTACCGCGGCGATCATTCTGGGCGTTGTCGCAGTGGCGTTCTTTGTCACCAGCCTGGTCGGCACCTGTCCCATCTACGCGCCGTTCAAAATCTCGACCCGAAAGAAGTCCGAGGCATAGCCTATACTTCTTTATTTTCTTCGTAGACCTCTCGTATCTCCTGTAGGGTATCGAGAAAGGCGTCGAAGA
>CAZTRQ010000105.1:0-8016 GCA_964616245.1 uncultured Spirochaetaceae bacterium
ATCGGCAGCAGCAGCATGGATACGATTCTCTCGTTCAGAGTTCCTCCCATGAGGGGTTTATCACGTTTCCCTCCACAGCGCGGTTTTCTCCATAGCGCGAGGCAATTGCGCTGCGGGGAAAAGACGGCAGAGTAAGGAAATGGGGCTGAGGGAAAAGAATTTTACCCCATAAAGACACGGAAAAGAGACCGCAGGCGGGGATTCTGCGATAGTGGCCCGAAATTGACCCCAGGAAATAGAAAAAGGGCGCCAACCGGTAATTCATCCATGATAAGATCATGGTGGACAAAGAATTACAAAGGAGACGCCCCATGGCTACTATACCACAACTTGAGATTTTTTGCTGGGATCTCCACCCTGCGGGTCGCCTCCTTTACCGTAACCGAGCTCGTGGAGGCAACCGACTCCTAAAAATGATGTGGATGGCCGGCTACATCTCCAAGGACCGCCAAGGCAAGCAGGTCTACTACGCCTTAGCCAACAGCCGGGTCCGGGAAGCCATCGAGTTCTTCGAAGAGATGTACCCCGCCGACGCCTACGGCCCCAACGCCAACCGGGAGGGGTGTCCGGAGTAGGGTGCATTTTTCCGGTGCGACGCTCTAGGAAAGCGAGGGCGGGCGGAAAAACTCTTTTCGCGACAGAAATACGTCCTTTCGCGACGAAAAAATGTCCTTTCGCGACAATTTAATTCTCGATACTCGATCATAATGGAGGTAGGCGGGAGTCAATCCTGCGTTAAAACGCTCTTGGATCTTCGGCCTTTTGGGAACCGACGCATTCTGCGGGTTCATCGCCAAGGTACGCCGAAGCGAATCGGCGGAACTAAGAAATCCGAGGAGGAACGGATGAAGAAATGGTTGTGTTTTGTGTTGCTCGCCGTGGTGGTCGGGACGCCGCTGGTGTTTTCAGAGTCCTACTGGGGCGCGAAGATCGGGATAAACAGCCGGCACCTTCGTGGGTGAAGACTCCGATGCGCCAAGCTGGGGCGCTGACACAAAAGGATCCCGGGGCGCTTTCGTCGGGGGCGCTTTCTTCGATTTCCGGCTGAGCGATATCGTCGGGATACGCCCGGAGCTCCTGGCCTCTGGGAGGGGCGCGAAGTACGAATATGAGCCAAGTGGTGAATTTATCATAAAACTCAACACCATCGAGCTACCCATTCTCGTGCAGTTCTTCCTGCCGATTCCTACCGACGCGGTGGACGTCGCCCTCTTCGTCGGACCGGCGCCGGCGTACATCTATTCCGCCAAGTACGACGACAGCTGGGATGGGGGCTCACAGGAGGGAGACTTTGATGATGACGTTTTCGTCGATTTCGACCTAGGCGTCGTCGGGGGTCTCGGGCTTACGGTAGGTGCGGGACCGGGGATATTCATCTTCGACGTCCGGTACACCGCCGGGGTACTCAATCTCTCCGACATCAGCGGTGTGGAGCTTCGGACCTCAACCATCGGTGTCTCCGTCGGGTACGGATTGCCGTTCTAAGCAGTAGGGAATAATAGGAGGGGGTCGGCAAAGGGCCGGCCGCAATGTGCCGGTCGCCGGCCCCGCTTCCTCCGGGGGCGTCAGAGCGAACAAGGCTCGCGCCCCCTCTGGCGGTAAGTCCTTCCCGATTTCTTTAGTGTTCGGTGGTGGTGCCGGTGACCGTTTTGACGTCGCGTCTTTCGCCGTCGAGCCCAAGCGATTCGCTGAGTTTTCCGAGAATGCGTCGCTGCTTCGCCGCGAACGCGCGCTTCTGGTCGGGACTCAAGGTGCTTTCGCCCTCCCCGGACTTGCCTTTGCGGATAAACTGATCGAGGATTCTCTCGCTGAGATCCGGAGGCTGAACGCCGAACTTGGTTTCATGCGCCTTCATGTAGTCGAAGCTACTGTACTCGAGGGCCTTCTATAGGGCCTCCTCGGTTACCTCGAGCATAAGGAAGTCTACGATCTTGCCAATCTCCCTTCGCTTGTCCGCTACAAGGTCTTCATACCGCAACCGGAGAATCGGAAACCGATGGCGGTTGGTAAACCACTCTTTGACGTGGTGGAACCAGCTCCCCTTAGCTTCCGAAGTAGCATGGTCTCACCATATCGATTATGGACCCACCGGGGGCCCGTCTACGAAAACTTCGCCGCAAAAAGTCGAGCAAAAATGACCTGTCTTATCATGCCGACAGAGCCTCTCCTTCGTACCGACCGTGCTTTTTCATCGCTCTCCCACCGTTTTCCGTGTCTACACTCATTCTACGCCGGGTTTTCGGCGTAGCCGCGTACCGCGAGAAAAGACGTCCTTTTGCGACGAAAAAACGTCCGATCGCGACAACACAACCGCCCCGTGACGGCCCACACTGAAATCGGAGGTACTAGCCGTGGGACACGCTCCGGTCACCGATAGATGCGTCTGTAGACGAAGCAGGGCCCTCGTCCTCGTTATGGCGGCGGGCTTCTTGTTGTCGGGGCTCGGGGCCTTTGCCGAGGAGGCCCCGGAGGGGCGCATCATCAGCCTACACGGGCGGGTTGAGCACCAGCCGCGCCGGAGGGAGCTGTGGAACCCCGCGCGGATCCTCGAAGAGCTCTTCGAGGAGGACCGGGTCCGGACCTTTCAGGACAGCCGAACCGCTATTCTCTTTCTCGACGAAACCCAGGTGCGCCTTCGGGATGAGGCGGAGTTGACCGTCCGTCGGGTCGCCTCCCGGCAGGAGGGCGGCTCTGTATTCGACCTTGCCCGGGGAGAGGGTTGGTTTCGGACCAAGAACACGGAGTCCGACCTGACGATTACGACGCCGGCGGTGACCGCCGCAATCCGGGGAACCGAGGTCAATGTCGAGGTCGATCAGGGAGGGCGTACGGTCGTAACCGTCGTTGAGGGTTCGGTTATCGTGTCGAATGACTTCGGCTCGATAGAGGTCTCCCTTGGGGAGCAGGGCATCGCGAATCCCGGAGAGGCTCCGGTAAAGGCCATCATCCTTCAACCCGAAGACGCCGTTCAGTGGGTCCTCTACTACCCGGTAGATATGAGCTATTCGGACATTCCCCCGGAGGCGGCCGGCACTCCCATACGGAAGGCCGTCGGTCTACTGCGACGAGGAGACCCCGACGCCGCCCTTGCGGAGCTCGAAGCCGTCATCGATACCAATCCCTGGGCGCCCCTCCTCGCCTCGGTTGCCCATCTCGAAGGAGGCGATATCCAGGCCGCCCGGGGAGCAATCGATCGAGACCCCATTGGAAAGATCGGGGCGTGGCACGCGGCACAGCGGGGGGCCGTCGAGCTTGCGGTCGGCAACACTGAGGCCGCCGAGGAGCTCCTTACTCGGGCCCTCGCACTCGATGCGGAGAACCCCCGGGCTCTCTCTCTCCTCAGCACGACGGCCCTGACGCAGAACCGAATCCAAGAGGCTCGCTCCTACGCCCAACGGGCCCTCGACGCCAATCCGAACTCGGCCTCGGCGCATATCGTTGCCGGGGAAGTCTCTCAGGCGCTCTACGACCTGCCGTCGGCGCTCTCCCATTTCGGAAGGGCCCTCGACGCGGACCCGGATAGCGCCAGGGCCCGGCTGAACCGGGCTCGGGTCCGCTTCGGGACCGAGAACGTCTCCGGCGCGGAGGAGGATACCGAGTGGATACTGAACCTGAACCCGCTGGACGCCCACGCGGCGTCCCTCGCAGGCTTTCTGCACCTGGCGAGGAACCTGATCTCCGAGGCCGAGGCTCTCTTCGAGCCGTCCTACACCGCAGACCCGACTCTCGGAGAACCTCATATCGGCCTCGGCATCGTCCGCTTTTCTCAAAAGCGAGAAGAGGAAGCGCTTTGGGAGCTTCTTACCGCGACGCTCTTGGAGCCCAAGCGCTCCTTGTACCAGAGCTACCTTGGAAAGGGATATTACCAGCTCAAGCGGGACGCAGAAGCGCTTTCCGCCCTCGAGAGTGCCTCGACGCTCGATCCCTTAGATCCGACGCCGCATTTGTACATGGCCGTAATTCTCGAGGATCAGTATCGCCACGCAGAAGCGCTCTCGGCGTACCGTACCGCGATGCTCCTTAACGACAACCGCGGGGTCTACAGAGGACGCCTCCTTCTGGACCGGGACCACGCGACGGCCAACGTCAGTCTCGCGGGCGTCTACCGTCAGTTCGGCTTCGAGCGGCGGGGGCTCGCCGAGGCGATTCGGTCGGTGACGAAAGACCCGACGAACGCCGGCGCACACCTTCTCCTCTCGGACCTGTTCTACGGGCTCCCCGGCAGACTGCAGGCGCAGAAAAGCGAGTACCTTCAGTACCTGGTCTACTCCCCGGTGAGCCGAAACTCCTTCACGGCGTACAACGAATACACGGCTCTCTTCGAGCAGCCGCGCTTCGGCGCCGGCCTCGGAACCACCGCCGGGTATCCCCTTTCTATGGGGGGGCAACTGACCACCGTAAGCGGAAATCCGTACTTCGCCCACCTGGCGCTCCTCAACGTCAAAGGCCAAGAGGGAACGCCTTCGGAGAATACCGATGTCTCCATTCTGGCGGCCTTCCGCGCCAAGGTGGCTATGGGCCTCCGGAGCAATCTCTTTTTCCAACTGATGGTCGACCGCGCGCTGCTAGGCGACTACTACTATGATAACGTGCTCGTCGGGGAGGACACCGACAACCCGATTAAAATCAATGTTCCCAACGAAAACCCGGATCCCAATCTGGAGCGGGAGTACACCGATTTCGGTGCAATTCTGGGCTTTAAGCACGTCTTCGGTCCGGGCAACACCCATGCCTCGGTATTCCAATTCATGAACGTCACTTCGGATTCCCTGACTACAATAAGTGCCGACGATATTCTGCCGGGTCTGGAATTGGAGCAAACGTACAACTTCAAATGGCAGGCGTATGGACTCCAGAAGCAGCAGACCCTCGCTTTGGGAAGACACCGATTTGCTGCCGGCGCCGAAGGCTACCTCCGGAGCATCAACACCGCCTTGGAGATCACAGAGTCGTTCTTTGGATCGACATTCGATGAGGCAGACGCGAGCGTGCGGGACTACGGCGGGGCGGCGTGGCTCTGGGACGGCTGGGAACCGGCGGACTGGCTCCACCTGACCGCCGGGGTCCGGTACCAGCGAGACATCGGCGAGGACTTCGTCTCGGCACTTTTCGGGGAGGAGGTGAAGCATGACTACACCGGATTCTACCCCCTCGGCGGTGCTTCCCTCTACATCGGTAACCACCTGGTGTTGCGCGCCGCGGCGTTTCAGCGCCTGAACGCGCGCCTCTTCGGCGACAAGCTCGCCCCTACCACCGTGGAGAGTTTTCTTCTCGACCGTAGCGAGCAGAACTACGCCAAGCGAACGGAGTACAACGCAGCCCTGGAGACAATCTGGGACCGTTTCTTCCATCGTACCCACGTCTATCGGCGGTGGATCGACAATCCGCCGGAGAGTCTCGACGGAATAGACGACGCCGTCGTATCGGGTGTGGACAATGCGTTCAACCTTCTTGTGCACCCGAGGGTAGGGCTCTCGGTCGAAAACAGGCTTTCGCTGACCGAAACCGATCCCTACCGTCGCATCCAGGACGAAGTCGAGGGCGGGATAGCCTTTTCCCATCCCGACGGGTTTCGCGTAAGGCTTACGAACACCACCATCTTCGACCGCTACAGCGAGACCGAGATATCGGAGCTCGAAGATGCCGTCTACAACCTTTTGGGTCTGGAAGCCGACTACGCTCTCCCGGACAAGAGGGGGACGATTACCCTCGCGGGGAAGAACCTTCTCGATGTCGACTTTACGCGGTACACCGACACCTTCACCAACCTGCGGAGTCCGCCACATATCGAGGTCGCGATCGACCTACGGCTGAGGTTCTGAAGGTGACGGAAGGTTTAGACCCGGCGCGGCGTAGGCCCCTCGGTGCCCGAGCGATCTCCGA
This sequence comes from uncultured Spirochaetaceae bacterium, assembly GCA_964616245.1. GTDB lineage: Bacteria > Spirochaetota > Spirochaetia > DSM-27196 > PWMO01 > CAYPUT01. Next base: position 5,884 of record CAZTRQ010000105.1, read on the forward strand.
TACGGTGCGCCGGATTCACGCCTTCTTTCTTCCGTTTCGTCGGTCGATCCCCTTTTCCGCGTTCGCGACGGTGGTTGTCCTGGGGGCCCTCCTGGGACTGTTGCCCCTGGCCTTGGAGCCGCTGCAGAGATTGGAGTGGGCGGTTTACGACGTCTTCCTGCGAGGATCCGCATCGCGCCGAGCGCCACCGTCCGACATCGTCGTCGTGGCGATCGACGAGCTCTCGTTTCAGGAGATCGGGCTCCCGTGGCCCTGGCCGAGGAGCCTCCACGGGGCGCTCATCGCCGCACTGCGGGACGCGGGTGCCCGAGCTATCGTCTTGGATATCGTCTTCGATCAACCCGGGGACCCTTTCGACGATGAGATCCTTGCGGACAGCATCCGCGGCGCCGGGAATGTCATCCTTGCTTCGGATATCGTTACGGTGGACGATCCTCAATACTCGGTACAAAAGGTAATCGGTTCCTTTCCGGAACTAAGGGAAGCCGCGGCGGGTGTCGGCATCGCCCGGATGGGTTTGGACCCCGACGGTGTGGTGCGCCGGGCTCCCATTGCCGTCGACGGCCGCCCGGGCCTCGCCCTCGCCGCCCTCGGCGTATCGGACCCCGGCTTTGGCCACAGCGTGGCGGCTACGAGCGCCGGCTCCCCGCGTTTGCTGCGATACCGGGGCCCACCGCGGCACGGGATTCGAACGGTGTCCTACTACCAGGCTCTCGACCCCGCCGCTTACCTGCCCCGGGGCCTTCTTCAGGACGCCGTTGTTTTTGTCGGCTTCTCCCTTGCTGCGGCCACAGAGATCGAGCAAGCCACCGATCACTACATGACGCCCTTCGCGTCAATGATGGCCGGGGTCGAAATTCACGCGAACGTTCTCGACAATCTGATGCGCGACAGCTTTGTGAGGGACCCCTTCGCCTCGAAGACGGCCACCGCCGCCTTTTCGCTTACAATGGCGATCTTGGTCGGTTTCTCACTCTACCGAATTCGTCCCTTGACCGGATTCCTCGTGGTCTTAGCCTCTTTCTGCGCCGTCCTCTTCGGATCCTACGGCGCCTTGGAAGGTGCCAACCTCCGTATTCCGGCGGTGGCGCCCGTGGTACATATCGCCGCGGTGTTTCTCGTGATTCTCGTCTATCGAACAGTTTACGGCATCAACGAGCGACGGCAGATCGTCGGCGCCTTCAAACACTACCTGGCCCCGGCGATCGTGGAGCAGATACTCGACGACCCCTCCCAACTCAAGCTCGGCGGCTCGGAGTACGACGCGACGATTCTGTTCTCCGACCTTGCGGGCTTTACCACCCTCTCCGAGATCCTTTCCCCGTCGGAGGTTACCGGCATACTCTCGGAGTACCTGGAGGAGATGATGGCGGTCCTCCAGGCGAAGGGCGCGACCCTCGATAAGTTTATCGGGGACGCCATCATGGTCTACTTCGGCTGCCCGGTGGTCAATTACGACCATCCCCAACAGGCCTGTGAGGCGGCGCATCTGATGCACCGGAGACTCTCCGATTTCAACCGGGAGCAACGCAGTCGCAACCTCCCGCCCCTTTCGATGCGGATCGGCATAAACACCGGAACCGTCGTCGCGGGAAACATGGGAACGGAGAGTATCTTCAACTTTACCGTTATCGGAGACACGGTAAACCTTGCCGCCCGCCTGGAGGGGATAAACAAGTACTACGGCACCCGGACGCTGATCAGCGAGTACACGGCGCGACGCCTCTCCGATGATATGGTCGTAAGGGAGCTCGACCGGATTACGGTTAAGGGCAAGAGCGAGTCCGTCGGCCTCTACGAGCTGGTCGCCTTCCGGGCGGAGATGCCGAAGGGGACGCAGCAGCTACTCGACGGCTACTCGGACGCCTTGCGACTCTACCGCCGGCGCGATTGGGAGGCTGCGGTGGCAAAGCTATCCGAGATCCTCGAAGCCTTCGACGACCCCCCGAGCAGGACTCTCCTCGAGCGCTCCGAAAGATATCGGATGGAGCCGCCGGCCGAGGAATGGGCAGGGGTCTACGTCTTTGAGTCGAAGTAAAGCTTCGGCAAGAAGCTGAGCACAGCAAGGCTGCCCGGAGTAGGGTTGCTTCGAGGGCACCTCGAAATGCTGCTTCAAATCCCGCTCAGATAGTG
>CAZTRQ010000106.1:0-3997 GCA_964616245.1 uncultured Spirochaetaceae bacterium
GGCACCCCACTCGGCGAGCTTGCCTTCGATAAACTCCACGATCTGTTGATGCTCTTTCCTGCCCCGCCCTTCCACCGCCATCGGTTTTCCGAAGGCTATGTGGATGGTCCGGGAGGGTCGAATCGGCCCAAAACCCCGGGCAAGGCCCCTTTCCCCCCAGAAGTCCGACTTTACCGCGATCGGAAAGACACGGACTCCGGCAGCCAGGGCCAGCTTTATCCCGAGGGTGTTAAAACTCTCCCTCGAGAATACCGGCGTTCGCGTGCTCTGGGGGAAGATGACCACCGACATTCCTTTAGAAAGGCGCTTTTGCCCCTCGGTTAGGACCGTCCCGAGGTCTTCCCGGGGGTTCTTTCTCTTTACCGCGATAGGATCCCGGGAACGCATCACCGAGCCGAAAAAGGGGTGGGTTGTCAGGCTCTCCTTGACCACGAAGGTCGCCGACGTAAAAGGCGCGATCAGAGACGGGAGTACCTGCGTTTCCAATGTGCTCATGTGGTTGCTGATAAAGACGAAGGGACCTGCGTCGGCGGCCTGACGGAGGGTGTCGAGACCGGTTACCTCGAAGCGGCCGCCGTTTCGCTCGATAATCCGGACGACCCGAAGCGAGCTCTCGGCCCATTCCTCGGTGTCGTAGAGGCCCTTGTCGGCGATCCTCTTGGAGTAGATAACTTCGCCGAAATACTGCAGGTAGAAGAACCATCGCCAGAGACGGGACAAGAAGCGCAAGAACGGCTTCGCCGCCCCCTCGGGGGTTCTGTAGCTATCGCCGGGGTAGAGGGTTCTCACGTCTGCCAGTATGCCATAGTCGGTATGACATAGACGACCACTTCCACATCCGGTTTCGAGGCTCCATACTCGCAAGGTGATGGAACAGCGACTCGGCTCCTTCGACCTGCTGACGCCTCAGGCGATCCTCTCTTCCTTGGAACAAGCCTTCGACGTCGTCCTCGACGGGACGCTATCCACCTATCCCAGCTACATCAACCGGGTCTACGGCGTGCGTACCGAGGAGGGCCGGGAATACGTGTGTAAGTTCTATCGGCCGGGGCGGTGGGAGTGGGAGGCGATTCTGGCGGAGCACTCCTTCGTCCTCGAGTGCACCGCCGAAGACATCCCGGTTATTCCGCCCCTTCCGGACGCCGACGGCGACACCCTCTGCGAGGTCGAGGTGGCGGGACCGGAAGACTCCGAGACCTTTGCCTTCGCCCTCTATCCAAAGCGCGGAGGGAGGAGCTTCGACGCCGAAGGGGACGACCAGTGGCTCCGCCTCGGAAGCATCGTGGGCCGATGCCACGCCGTCGGTCGACGGAAACCGGCCCCGGAACGCCCGGTGTGTACCCCCGCGGCCTGGACGGCACCCTTTGTCCGGGAGCTCTTGGATCAAGGCCTCGTTCATCCCGATATCGCCGGGGAGCTCGCCGACTTTGCCGAAGAGCAACTGGCCCTCTTGGAGCCCCTCTTTACCGGGGTCGACCTTCAGCGCATCCACGGGGACTGCCACCGGGGGAACCTCTTAGAGCGCCCCGGCGAGGGGCTGATGATAATCGACTTCGACGACATGATGACCGGTCCTCCGGTTCAGGACATCTGGCTACTCCTTCCCGGATACGCCGCCGACTGCGGGCGGGAGCTCACCTTCCTCCTCGAGGGCTACGAGAGGTTTCTCGATTTCCCCCGGGAAACGCTCCGGCTTATCGAGCCCCTCCGTCTGATGCGGATGATTCACTTTCTCGCCTGGCAGGCTCGCCAGCGGGAGGACCACTGGTTCCGCCGGGAGTATCCGGACTGGGGGACCAAACAGTTCTGGATCCGGGAGATGGAGGACCTTCAGACCCAGGCCCGGGTCGTCGGCGACGACGACAGTTTTTCAAAGTAGCACCCGTAAAAAAAGTTCCGAGAAAGGCTTGACGCCCGGCCCGCAGCGTTCTATATTCCTGGTGTATTAGTGCAATAGTACAGTGTGAAACAATCACAGGGAGTAAGAACATGATCGACTTGGAACAGCTTAGCTTCGGCTACACACCCCGGAAGCGCCTCTTCGACGGCCTCGACCTTCAGGTCCACGCCGGATCGATGTGCGGTCTCCTCGGAAAGAACGGCGCCGGAAAGACCAGCCTCCTGCGGATTATCGCCGGACTTCTCTTCCCCGACGGCGGCTCGAGCCGGGTTCTCGGAATCGAAAGCGAAGGAAGGCGGCCGGAGCTCCTCGGGGATATCTACTTCGTCCCCGAAGAATTTGCCCTACCGGAGATCTCCGCGGAGAGCTTCGTGGCAACCCGGGCCCCTTTCTATCCCCGGTTCGACCGGGAAATCCTCACCGAGGCCCTCGGAGAGCTCGAGGTGCCGCAACAAGTCGGCCTCCACACGATGTCCTACGGGCAGCGCAAGAAGTTCCTCATCGCCTTCGGCATCGCCGCCGGCTCCCGGGTGGTTCTTCTCGACGAGCCGACGAACGGCCTCGACATTCCGTCGAAGAGCCAACTCCGGAAACTGCTCATCGGCAGCCTTTCGGAAGACCGAGCCTTCGTCATCTCGACCCACCAGGTGCGGGATCTCGCGTCGATCCTCGACCCGATCGTCATCCTCGACGAGGGGAAGATCCTGCTGGACGTCGATGTCGAGACCCTAAGTCGACGCCTAACCGGCCGAATTCGAAGCGACGAGGCCGCCGTCGGGGAGGTACTCTGGCAGGAGCGGGTCCCCGGGGGCTATCAGGTTCTCGAAGAGAACGACGGCGGCGCACCGGGAGAGGTCGACGTCGAGCTTCTCTTTAACGCCGTGACGCAGCAGCCGGACCGGGTGCTGCCGCTCCTCGCCGCAACCGCTCCCGAAGGAGGTATCCGATGATTCGCCGCATTCTCTCACTTATCCGGCTCTCGATTATCGAGCAGAGAAAGGCCGTCGCCATAGCGGCCGGGGCGACCTTCGGAGGCCTCTTGGTTATCTACCTTCTCAATCTTGTCGGCGGTCGATCCTGGGACTTCCACGAAGGCTTCTTTCCCATGGCGCTTACAATCTCGGGCACCATCGTGACCAGCCTGGCGTTCATAGACCTTCACCTTCCTCAGAAGAGCCAGGCGTATCTGATGCTCCCGGTCTCCGCAGCCGAGCGGGTGGTCGAGCGCGTTCTGACGACGAACCTCCTCTTTATCCTGGCGGTGTCCCTGGCTTACGGGCTCTTCTCCCTCGTGGCCGCCGGTCTCGGAGAGCTGCTCATCGGCCGTTCCTTCGGCTTCTACCTTCCGGTTTCCGGCGAGGGACTCGAAGCGATCAAGGGCTACGCCCTTATCCATGCGGTCTTTCTCTTCGGGGCGGTCTACTTCCGCCGCAGGAACCTTCTTAAGACCCTCTTGAGCCTCGCGGTGCTCGGAATGATGTTCGCCTTCTTTACCGCCTTTCTCGCGTGGATCGCCTTCGGCGATTACCGCGAAATGGCAGCCGCGGGGCTCTTTTCCGGCATGGCGATCGACGACGCCCTTGTCGCCTCCCAGATGACGCGGCTCGCAGATCTGGCGCGAACCGCCGGGCGGGTGTTTCGCTTTTCCACCTACGCCATCACCCCGGCTCTCTGGGTCCTTACCTGGCTCCGCCTCCGGGAGACGGAGGTCGTCCATGGAGTTTGACGACCGTCAGTCGATCTATTTGCAGATTGTCGACTACATCGGGGAGGGAATACTAAAAGGCCGTTTCTCCGAGGGGGAACGCATCCCCTCGGTCCGGGAGATGGCAATGGACACTCAGGTAAATCCGAACACCGTCATGCGGAGCTACGCGGCACTGCAGGAACGGGGAATAATCCACAACCAGCGGGGCATCGGATACTTCGTCTGTGAAGGCGCCCGCCGCCAGATACGCGACGAAAAGGTAGAGGAACTCCTAAGGCAAGAGGTTCCTCGGTTAGTGGAATCGCTACGGATCCTGGACATACGGGTCGATGAGATCGTCCGGGCAATAGAGAAGGAATATCAGGAGCAAACGAAATGAAGAAGAGAAC
>CAZTRQ010000106.1:4097-7922 GCA_964616245.1 uncultured Spirochaetaceae bacterium
TCGACGGCGTCGGGTCCGTGGAGCGCGCAGAGCCGACTAGACCCTCCGCCCCCGGGCCCGGAGCCTCCCGAGAACGAAGCTTGCGACGAAGAAGAGCGTCAAGGTAAGAACGATGGCGGGGCCCGAGGCGACGTTCCAGTAGTAGGAAACGTAGAACCCGACGACCGTAGCGAGGGTCGCAAAGAGGGTCGAGAGGGGAATGATTACGTGGAGCCGCTTCGAGACCATCGAGGCGGCTGCCCCGGGGGTCACCAGAAGAGCAAGCACCAGGACGACCCCCACCGTTTGGATCGCGACGACGGTGGTCAGGGCGAGAAGAAAGAGCAAAAGGTAGCGAATAACCTCCGGGGAGAGCCCGATGGCCACCGAGTGAGCCGGGTCGAAGGAGGTCACCACGAGCTCCTTGTACGACGCAGCCACCCCAAGAAGAACGACGGCGACGACGATCGCCATTATCGTAAGATCTTCCCGGGCAACACCCAGAATATTTCCGAAGAGGATGTGGCTTAGGTCCTGGTAGGTGGCAATGCGGCTCAAGAGCAGAATCCCGAGGGCAAAGAAACCGGCAAAGATAACGCCGATCGCCGTGTCCTCCTTGAGAGCGTGGCGCCCGGAGAGCACCCCGATTCCGACGACCGCCAGGGTGCCCGCGCCGAGGGCACCGAAGAAGAGGCTAAACCCGAAGGCGTAGGCGACGACGATGCCCGGCAGTATCGAATGGGCCAAGGCGTCCCCGACGAAGGCCATCCCCCGCCAGACCACGAAGGCGCTCAAGACCGCGCAGGCAGCAGCGGCGAGAAGCCCGGCGGCGAGACCCCGAAGCATAAAGGCGTAGGTTAGCGGTTCCAGGACTATTTCGACCATGGATGATAGTCCTTGTGGAACTCGAAACCGTAAGCTTTCGCGATCGTCTCCGGTGTCATCACCTCGTCCACCGGCCCGTCGGCGATTACCCGCCGGTCCAAAAAGATCGCCCGGCTAAAGTGCACCGTCAGAACTCCCAGGTCGTGGGTACTGACGATAACCGACTTTCCACCGGCGGTAAGCCGTTCGAGGGTGTGAAAGATCAGCTCCTGGGTTGTGATGTCGACGTGATTCAAGGGCTCGTCGAGAAGGAGCAGATCCGCGTCGTGGGCAAGGGTTCGAGCGAGCATGACTCGCTGCTGCTGCCCTCCGGAGAGCTCGCCGATCTGCCGGTCCGCGAGGGGGGCAATCTGCATTGCCTCGAGGGCCGCGTCGACTTTGCGGCGGTCGCCGGCGCCTGGACGTCGGAACCAGCCGAGGTGTACGTAGCGCCCCATCGTCACCACCTGCCGGACGGTCACCGGAAAACGCCAGTCGACGGTCGAACGTTGGGGAACCACCGCCACGCGGTGGCGGCATTCCTGCGCGGGGTTTCCGTAGACCTCGATGCTTCCCGCCTGCGCCCGTTCCATACCGAGAATCAGGTGGAGAAGCGTCGACTTGCCGGCGCCGTTGGGTCCCACGAGGGCCACCCGCTCCCCGGGCGTTACGGTCAGGTCCACCCCTTCCAGGGCATCCTCGTCGCCGCCGGGATAGCGGAAACGAACCCCCGCAACCTTAAGGGCAGGGGTAGCGGGCACCGCCGAAATATGGCAGCGCCCGCCGTAGTTGAGTCGGCCGAGAAATTTCTCTAGCGTGAGAGAGCTCCGGTTATCGCCTCGCCATTGTACCGGGCGAACTCGAGGTAGGTGTCGCCTCGGCTGCCTTCCGGCGCCAAGGAGCCGGTCAACAGTTCGACCACGGGGAGATCCCGGCCGACTTCCTCGGCGACGGTGTTGACGAGGTTTCGTAAGCCCCGACCGGCTGTCCCACCGACGAAGATGGCCCGGACGTCTTCTTCCCGGATTACCTCGACCAAGCCGGCGATATCCTGGGCCGAGGGTTCGGCCTGGTCCGTCGTCGACGGGATTACAGCACCGACAACCTCGAAGCCGTATTCGTCGGCGAAGTAGCCGAGGGCCGCGTGGTCGACGACAAGTTTCCGGCGACTCCGGGGAATTTCGGCGACCCCGGCGCGGATCTCCCGGTCGATCGCCTCGAGCTCTGCGATGTAGGCGTCGGCGTTGGCCTCGTAGGCCTCATGATTTCTCGGATCCGCTTCGCTCAGGGCTTCGGCGATGTTTTCGGCCCAGACGATGACGTTGGTCGGGGCAAACCAGAAGTGCGGGTCCCCTGCGGCGTGGTGATGGTCGTGGTCATCGTCGTGGTCGTGGTCGTGGTCGTCGTGGTCATCGTCGTGGTCGTGGTGGTGACCGCCCCCCCGGGGCTCGATACCCGCCGACACCGGCACCACGTACCCGGCATCCATTCCCTTGAGGGCTTCCATCAGGTTTTCCTCCAGGTTTAGGCCGTTGACGAAGACGACGTGGGCGTCGTTCATCCTCGCCATCGCCCTCGGAGTCGGTTCGTAGGCATGGGGGTTCTGCCCCCGCGCCATCAGAACCGTAACCTCTGCGGCGTCTCCGGCAATGTTCTGCACGACGTCTCCGACGATACTCGTGGTTGCGACGACAGTCAGCCGCTCCCCGGCCCCGAGGTCGACGGGGTCGATGTGGGGCAGGCTCATCGCACCGTGATCATCGTGGTCGTGGTCGTGGTCGTGGTCGTGGTCCTCGTGATGGTGGTCGTCGTGGTGATCGTCCACCGCCTCTTGGGCACCGCCGGCCCAGACATTCGCTCCTGCGAAGAGCGCCATAAGAAGCACAAGCCCGAGGATCAATCCTCGTGTTGTGTAGTTTAACATGTGTATCCCTCCGTTATTTTGTGGACCCGGCGACGGCCTCGTGCTCGCAGACCAGGTGGGGTTCTTGGCACTCCGCACAGGTTTCCAGATGATGATGCGCCTCGAACTCCGCCCAGTGTTTCATCTGAGACACCGACAGGGTACCGGCGCCGTTGCAGACCGGGCATGTGTTGCCCAGGGCCGAGAGAATCGCGTGCCGGATAAACTCCGACCGGTTCCGGATTCCGGACATCGCTTCGGCGAGAGCCTCGTCAACTTTAAAAGTAATGACTTCTTCCTTTCGCTTCGCTACTGCCATGGTGCGACAGTAATACTGCGTATTACGGTTGTCAAGAGGATATTTGTAGACAAGATCTCTCCGTTTTTCGTGGAATACCGAGGGCAAAGCCGTTAGACTATGGTCAGGAATTCTATGGAGAGGAGGGACGTTTAATGGAACCCTTAACGACGCGCGTCAAGGCGCTCGGAATGATTGTTGTCTTTCTTGTGGTTGCCGGCTTTGCTTTCGGACAATCGAACGAGATTATCGATAGCGTGCTCGAAGAGGAGCAGCTGACCTACGGCCACGCGGCCTACCTGGTACTCGTAGCCGCGGAACGGTTGTCCGAGACCGCATCGCCTCAGGAAGCCCTGTCGGAGCTCGAGTCCCTCGGCTGGCCGCTCGATTCCCGGTCTGCCGGTGACGCGGTGAGCTTCGGCGAATACTCGTACCTCATGATGGAGGCCCTCGAGTTTTCCGGAGGACTTATGTATCGCCTGTTTCCGGGCCCGCGGTACGCCGCCCGGGACGTCTCCGCGATCGGGATCGCCGAAGGCTACGCCTTCTCCGGAATGGACATTTCGGGTGACCGCGCCCTGCGGATGCTCGGCCGTGCCCTCGCCTATCGAGAAGGAGAAAGGCTGTAACCATGAAAAAGCAGATTACGCTTCTTAGCGCAGCACTTTTGATGTTGGCCTCACTCTCGGCGCCGGCCTTCGACTACGACTACGGCGGCTCCTTGGACAACACCACCGTCCTCGGCTTCAGCGAGATGTACGACGAAACGGAGGTGGATCAG
>CAZTRQ010000107.1:0-7855 GCA_964616245.1 uncultured Spirochaetaceae bacterium
ACCATCTCGACGATCTGCGTACGGGAGACCAGCTCTTGCCCCTCCGCCCAGTCTTTTATCTCGCCGGGGTCGAGATCCCCGGCGTGCATCTGCACCACGTGGGGAACCACGGCGTCGGCAAAGAGCGCCTCAAGGGCTCCGTTCAGCTCGACGATCATCCGGGCGCCCCCGGCTACCAGAAGAGCAGAAAGGGCGACGAAGGCGCAGATCACCATCATCACACCTTTCTTTCTCAAAAGATCTCGCTTGAGTATTCGCAAACGAATCACGCTACTACCCTCCTCCGGGCGAACCCGGCGACAAGGACGACTCCGACTCCGCAGAGAACCAGCATCAACCCGATTCCCCTCCCGGCCCCGGTTCCGATTACCCGGCCCACCGACGGCGCGAGGCGCCCGCCTTCCACCAGCAGGGGAACAAAGACCCGGTCGGCCAAGAGGCCGGATATCGAATAGGCGAGGACGAAACCAAGCTGCGACAGAAGTCCGATAATCCCCCAGGCCCGTCCCTGGGTCTCGTTGGGCACCTTCGTCCGGATAAGGACGTCGGCTGCGGTGTTGATAACCGGCAGAGCGCAGAAGAAGAGAAAAAACGAGGCGGTAATAAGAACGATGTGCGTGGTCAATCCCATCAGCCCGAGAAAGAGCCCGGCGGCGGCCAACGAGAGGACCAGCAATTCGGCGTGGCGCCGGCTGATGCCGTAGATGCCGAGAAGGAGACTGCTGACGAGCATCCCCGAGGCGCTTACCGACTGGGCGATACCGAGGGTCCGGGGGTCGGAGAAGGAGAGGACCATCGGGGCGAAGAGCGTCTGGAGCACCCCGACGAAAAAGGTCGCAAGACAGACGACCCCGACGACACCGAGAACCTCCGGGTTGGAGACCACCGCGGCCCACCCCTCTTTGAGCTCGCCGATAGCGCTCTTCGTTTCGGCGCTTCGGGCCGGCTTTAGGCTCCGGTTGATAGCCAAGGCCGCGAGGACCGCGAGACCGAAGGTCGAGATGTCGATGATAAAGACTGCGGCGAGGCCGCCGACGGTCATCAGAATTCCGGCGAGGACCGGCGAGACCAGGTGCTGCGCCGAGGAGGCCAGCTGAACCAGCCCCCCGGCCCGGGAGAACTGCTGTGGGCTCAGAAGGTCGGTTACCGCGGCCTTGTACGCCGGGCTCTGGAGAGCGACGAAGACCGAGCTTACCGCCACGCCGAGATAGATCTTCCAGAGTGCCAAGCTCCCGGTCAGGGCCGCGACCAGCAGAAAGAGCACCCCGGAAGCCGACCCGAGGTCCCCGAGGACGATCAGATACCGCCGGTCGAAGCGATCCGCGAGGAGCCCGCCGATCGGCCGCAGAAGAATCGACGGCAGAAAGAGACAGAGAATGACCAGCGACACCGGCGTCGCGGCTCCGGTCTCCCGGTAGACGTGGACCGCGAGGGCGAAGGCCGTCATCCCGTTTCCGAGACCGGAGGCCAGCTGCCCCGCCCAGACCATCAAGAAGGTCCGATACGAGGTCCCTGTGGCTCCCGCCGGACGCTCCCCTGTTTTCGCTTCCATACACACCTCCGTGAACCCGCTGGTTCTGAGGTGATGATAGAGCCATGCCCCGGGGGCCACATCGAACGATTATCGCAATTGGCCCTAAACGGCCTACGTATTTCGTACTAAGAACCGATACGGATCCCAGGGATACTCCCGGGCGAGGCGGGAATAAGAAAACGGCACGGCTCCTTGGGGCGCGAAAGGACTGTTCGGATTGTCCGGAAAATGGTGGGCCCCGATACCAAAGACCCGGCACACGGCTCCTCCGGTCCAATCGGAAAGCTCCGTCTGTGGCGCCCTCACCGCGGTTGCTGTGTCGCCGGCGAGCCGATCGACAAGCAGCCGGTACGCCGGAAGTCCCGGGAGTCCGCTTGCCCCAGCCTCCTTGTCCGAAAGCGTGTGCGGAGCGTGGTCGCTTTCGATCCAGTCTATCTCTCCCGTGGCTAAGGCCTCCCAGAGGGCGCGGCGGTTGGCCTCGCTCCGAAGCGGTGGGTTTACGTTCCACTCCGGAACGGCGCTCTGGGATGCAACCTCTTCGTTCAAAAGAAGGTGATGCGGAGTAACCCCGAGGGAGACGGAGAACGGGAGCGCCGGGGCTTCGGCTCGAAGGAGCGTAACGGTGTCCGCCACGCTTACGTGGCAAATATGCAGGTGGCCGCGGAATCCGGCTGCCTCCGCAAGGGCGAGCTGGGTTTGTACGCTTGCCACCTCCGCAAGCGGGGGCCGCGTGAGGGCATGGGTTTCCGGTCGTCCGGGGTCCCAGGCCTCCGGGCGAAGAAGGTCTTCTCGTTCGGCGTGCACGGCCACCACACCGCGGTAGCTACGCGCCGAGAGGGCTCTCCAGACCCGGAGCTGCCCCGGAATACTCGTTACTCCCATCCCGCCGGTAGAGTGGCTGGCGTAGAGTTTAAATCCGACAACTCGGGGAAAGAGCTCCCGGTGCGCTCTTACCACCTCGTCTATCTGGTTTTCCTCCTCGGTAAGCCCGAGGTACATACCGTGAAACAGCGGAATACCCAGCCGCGCAAGTGCTTCGTCTGCTTCTGCGATGCGGCGAGTCGCGGCACTCTTGCTCGTTAGCGGCGGGTCGGTGTTCGGCATTTCGAAGACGCCTGTTATTCCGGCCTGCCAGGCTACGGAGAAGCCGTGGGCCATCGTCTCTTTTGCCGACTGAGACCAGTCCCGGAGGTGCACGTGGGGATCAATCATCGTAGCCTCCCGCGTCAACGAAGGTACCGTACTGACAGGTTAGCGCTCCGCGGCAGCCGCAGGCTCCGCAGAGCCCGACGCCGCAGAGCATAGTTCGCTCCAGGCAGAGAAAGATACGGCCCGGCGGCAGCCCCGCCCGGAGGGAAAGCGCCCGGGCACGCTTCATGAAGGGTTCCGGGCCGACAGTATACACGACGGTCGGCGCAGGCCCAGCGGCGAGAGCATCGGAAAAGACGTCCAGTACCCGGCCCACCACGCCCCGGTCGTGCACCACCTCGGTTACGGCCTGCAGTGCACGGTCCGAGGCCAGAGGGGCGCAGGCCCTCGAGTCCCGCATACCGAGTAGAATCCGCAGGTCGGTGCCCCGGGCCAAAAGCTCGACCGCCAGCACAGAGATGGCTGCGATGCCCGTTCCCGCGGCGACCATCAGGATCCGGCCCTCCGGCGAGACGTGGCGGTCTCCGTACGGACCGCGAACGTACAGTGCCGACCCGGGCGGGAGTGCGACGAGGGCCCGGGTGAACGCTCCTTTTACCTTAACGACGAAGACCGCCGGACCGGTGGAGGCAACGGCGAACGGTTTTTCACCAATTTCCGGTATCCAGAGGAACACCGTCTGTCCCGGTCCGGACTCTATCGTCTCCTCCATCGTTACCTCCGCAATAGTCGGCTCCAGGAAGTCGACCCTTGCCAGGGTAATCCGGGTATAGCTCATCCGAGACCGTGCTGTCTCGGCGTGGCCCGGCGAACCGAGAAGCGGGCCGCTAACAGCGGTGCCGACGGCCTCCTTTCGCTGCAGGCTTTGCAAGAATGCCGGCCAGTCTCGCTGGTGAAGCGTACCGAGGGCGGAGCCGATCCCGACCACGTCGGCTCCCGCGCGGTGCATCTCTCGGAATTGCTTCGCCGTGGATACCCCCCCCATGCCCACCAGAGGCACGCCGGGTCCCAGAGCCCTGCGAATCGAGGCAACCGCTTCGAGGGCTCCCTCGTAGACCCAGGCGCCGCTCATCCCACCTCTCCCCCCCGGGGCGTTCGTCAGGATCGGTTTCCCGGATGCGGGATCGATGTAGCGCTCTGGGCCTGCAGTGTTGATAGCCACAATGCCGTCGGCCCCGGCCTCCACCGCGACGGCTGCCATAGCCGCGATGTCCTCTACGTTCGGCGTCAGTTTTACGAAGACTGGAACCGTCGCTTCTTCGGTTACGGCTCTCGTAATCAGGCGGATGGCCGCGGCGCTACTCCCGATGGTCGCCCCGTAGCCGGCGGCGGCGTGGGGACAGGAAAAATTGAGCTCGAGAAGATCGGCAACCGGCGAAAGCGCCCGGGCCAGGGCAACGAAATCTCCTTCGGATGCCGCCGAGAGCGACACGTTTAGAAGCGGCCCCGACTGCACCCGGGGCGGGCTTGTCTGCCACCCTTCTCGCAGGGCCCGGAGCTCTGCGAGGGCAACATCGACTCCGGGATTCCTCAGGCCGACGGCGTTCCCAAAGCACCCGGGCCGGGGCTCGGTTATGACCGGCTCTCGGTTCCCTGGGTTCGGGACTCGTTCTATGCTCTTGGTGGTAACGATGTGCGCACAGGTGTTCCGGGCGAACCAGTCGATCATGGCCGGAGCCGTGGAGGCAATGCCGCTTACCGTGGCCAGAAGCGGAGCTTCGGCGAGGTGCCGGCCGCGGATCTCCTCCAGCCTCATCCCAGCCTCCGGTGGAACTCCGCGAGGCTGTCTCCGACTACCTCGCGCCAATCCCCGGGGGCGCCCGCCTCCTTCCAGGGGTGGGTGATTCCACTCGACACGTTTATGCGCGCGAGTTCCTTCGGGTATTCGGCCCGGCTTAGCGCGTTCATGATGGACTCCGGAGTGCCCCCCTGGGAGCCAACGCCCGGGATCAGAAGCGGAACCTCGCAAGGGGCGAGCACCTTTAGAAGGGCCCCGAGCTCCTCTGGGCGAGTGCCGCCAACCACCGTCCCACAGACCCCATGGTCGACATGCCATCCGGCAACGGCCCGGGCGACCTCCACGGCGACCGGAGCCCCCCCTTCGGTCTTGAGGGATTGAAATCGCCTCGCCCCCGGGTTGCTCGTTGCCGCGAGCACGTAGACCAGCCCGCCGACCCGGCGGGCCTCCTCGGCAATCGCCAGGACCGAATCGTCCCCCATGTAGGGAGAAATGGTAACGGCGTCCGCACCCCAGGAATCGAAGGCTTCTCTACCGTAGTTCGTGCTCGACCGGGCAATGTCACCTCGCTTCGCATCGAGTATCACCGGCACCCCGGGAAACTCATCACCAAGAAGCCCAAGAAGGGTGGCGAGGGCGGCGGAGCCCGAAAAGTCGCCCTCTCTCGGGCGGTCGAGGACGTGGAAGAACCCGATATTCGGTTTGAAGGCGCCGGGAACAGCACCGCGCTCTTTGACGATCCGGAACAGCTCCGCGTAGTAACCGACAACCCGTGCGGTCACAGAGCCGGTAAACTCTTCCGGAACGTAGTCGAGAACCGGGTCGATACCCAGGCAAAGGAGGGAGCCGGAATTCCGGCTGCTTTCTCGGAGCCGTGCGACGTAGGAAGGGCTCTCTTTGTGTCCTCGGGGTAAAGAGGTCATCGTGCGCTCCATTCGAAGGGAGAAGCCACCCACTTCCGTACGGTCTCGATGTGTTCAGAGCTCGTGCGGTTTTGCTTCGTGGCCCGTTCCATCAGCAGGTCGATCGTCACCAAAGGCTCCATCGCGCAACGAAAGGGAAGAGCTGCGAACCGCTGCTCCGCCTCCTCGAAGCGGTAGGAAAACACGGCAAGGCAGAGCTCGAGGGGAAACCCCGCCTCGTGGACTGTCCGTGCCGCCCCGACCGAGCTACCACCGGTGGAGACAAGGTCTTCGATCAGGACGACGGGTTCTCGATTCTCTGCGTCGTCGGCACCCTCGATCTTTAGTCCGAGGCCGTGGTCCTTTGCTCCTGCCCGAACGTAGTACAGGCGCAGACCGAGTCGGTCGGCCAGGGATACGGCCGGGGCGATGCCCCCCGTCGCAATCCCGACAACCCCGGTCACCGAAAGGCGGCGCCGGTCGAGTATTTCGGCAAAACCGCGCACTACCAGGCGACGCGCACGGGGGTGCGAAAGCAGGCGGCGGTTGTCGTTATACACAGGCATCAGGTGCCCCGAGGCCCAGCGTACCGGATTCTCCGGCCGCACCACGAAGGTCCCTTCTTCCAGCATCATGTCGGCCAGATCGGCGCTCACCGAGGTCATCGCCAAATCTCCTGGAAGCCGTAACTGTGGTCGCAGTATTCGCAGCTGTACTGGTTCTCGCCGCTCTTTCTGAAGCTCGGGCTGACCGGCTCGTGGTTATCCGGATGCGTTATACACGCCTCGTTTCGGCACACAAGGGCCTGCATGCCGTAGATGCGCTGCGGCATCGACAGCCGGTACTTCCGGATTACCGAACCGTCCTTGATAAGGTTTACCGTTGCTCCCGGCGAAACCGCGGCGAGCCTTCGTATCTCACTTTCGGTTAGCGGTGGATGGTCGGGCCTAAAGATGATGCCTTTGTACTCTCCGTTGCTCCCGTGGGATGTCCATTCCCCCCCACGCCCACCGAGGGAGACCACAGAGAGCACCGTGGCCATGTGAGCCCGGATGGCTTTAGGGGTCTCCCCGGCGGCAATATGGTCTATGACTACCCCGTCGGTAATCGGCCGGACTCCTTCGGAGTAGTGTTTCGGAGCCGACGCCGCTGCCGGAACCTCCCGAACGAAGTCCGTGTCTGCCCCGTTCTGCTTCTCGGGGCCTACGGCGCCCTCGTAGTCGCCGCCGATCTTTCCGGCCAAGAGGGCAAGAAGCGCAATCCGTACCACCCACCCGTTTGCGGACTGCCGCTCCCATCCGTTTAGCGCCGTGTTGTCGAGGAAGGGGGGAATCGTGGGGTGTTCCCGGTGTCTCGGGAGCGGATGATAAAATCTGGTCCCCTCGGGGACACGGCTCGTCATTTCCTTGGTAAAGGTGATTGCAGCCCGGAGCTCTTCTTGCCGCCTCAGAACCCGGTCGCCCATCCGCTCGATCTGGGGCCGAGTAAAGTACCACAGCGAGGCTACCTCATCACCCTCGAGGTACTCCTCAATGGATTCAAACTCCCGCACCCGATAACCCTGCGCTCTCATAGCCTCGACGTAGTAGCGAGGCATCGCGAGCTCCCGGGGGGCGACCAGATCGACCCTTACGGACTGAAACAGGTTGAGTCCGTAAACCTTCGAGTGCACGGTGCGGCCGTGGTAGAGATCTCCCACCATCGCCAGATGGATCGCCGCGTCGGACCATTCTAAGTCTTCGAGGAAGGTAAACTCGTCGAGGAGCTCCTGCGTGGGATGCTCGTGACGGCCGTCGCCGGCGTTGATAAAGCTTACTGACTCGGGAAACCCATGCCGGGCCACGTATTCGTCGGTCCGCTCCGCGAGGTGGCGGCAGACCCCTTCGAGGCGGCTTCGCACCACGAACACCTTGTTGTCGTAGCCGATAAGGTTGGCGAAGGTGTCGGCGTAGCTCTCCGACTTGTTGAACGAAGAGCTCTCAGCGTTTAGCTCGAGAGACTTGACCCGGTGAAACTCGGCCGCGTTCTTGAAAGACTCGCGGGTTCGGGTGCTGTCTTCTAAGAATACCTCGTAGAGCCCGAAGTCCGGGTCCCCGATTCGGAAGCGATCCATAGTCTCTCCGTCTCGAGACCGAATGGCCCCTTTTAGCTCCCGTGCCCGGCGGAAGAGGTAGAGTCGCTCCTCCCGATTAAAGTCGCCGATAACTTGAAGCGTACGTCCCACGAAAGGCTGACCGCGGTGCCTCGACCTCTTGCCAACCTCCCTCTGCCGTTCCATAGTCCCTGTCTCCACGCTCACACTGCTCCTCCTTTTCGGCCGTACTCCGAACCTCCGTGCCCCGGAGACCGGGGCACAAAAAAAGGCGCCGGAAAAACCGGCGCCTTAATGGCTTAGATTACATACCAAACAACGGGTTCGGCGCTTCCGCCGAACTGCATGCTTACAACCTCTGTTGTCGTTACCCGCCGTTTGCATAAATTGTCGGCAGCTTATAGAGATGGAAGAACAGTGTCAAGAAGCTTCGCCCGCCG
>CAZTRQ010000108.1:0-7840 GCA_964616245.1 uncultured Spirochaetaceae bacterium
GGTATCAACAAGCCTGTTGATGGCCGAGAGTACAACTTTCCACATAGCAGAGGGTTAACATGATTTCTTGCCCGAAAATCCGTGGTTTTCCGCTATAGGGCGACTCGAAAAGAACTTAGGACGGAATATCAACAGGCTTGTTGATACACAAGATTGACCCTGTCCCCGATAGCTGGTAAGGGATCAATATGAATATTCTTCCTATTCCTCCAGGCCCTGTCGCCGACGAGGCGGCTTGCAGCCTGTTCTTGAATGACGAAGCGCTTGTTTCGCTGTGGTGCAGTCCAGCCGATCTCGAAGACCTCGCCCTCGGTTATCTGATGAGCACCCGACGCATTGATAGGCCGGCGGACCTCGACTCGATAGAAGTCGAGACGCCGGGCGAAAACCAGGACGACGGAATCTGGGTAATTCGGACCACCGCGGCCGCGGCGTCGCAGGGGGGCGGTAAAACCAAGTCGGACACCGGATCGACTACCGCTGCCCAGCCGACCTCTCCCACCCGGCCGGCGGCCGGCACCGACGTCGAAAGCGGTTTTAGGGTTACCCTCGGGCCCCTGCGGGACGCGGCCCGGAAGATAATGGAGGAGGGCCCCCTCCGCCTCGCTACCGGTGGTGTCCATAGCGCCGGCGCGCTCTTGCCGGACGGGCGAGTCATTATCCGAGAGGATGTGAGCCGTCATTGTGCCTTGGATAAGGCCATCGGGGCTGCCGCCCGGCTGATGGCCGAAAAGCCGCTTCTCGGGGAGGTCTGTCTTCTCTCGAGTGGACGCGCCGCTCAGGAGATGGTGCAAAAAGCTGTTAACGTCGAGGCGCCGGTGTTTGCTACCCGGGGTATTCCCACGACACCGGCCTACCGCTTGGCGCACCTGTCGGGGATAACGCTTATCGGCCAGGTTCTCTCACCGCGTCCTATCGCGTACACCGGGGCCAACCGCGTTCGTGAGTAGGGGCGCCCCGTGGTAATGACTCTCGCGGGTGTCGTCGGCAAGCTTCTCGGGCTGACGGTTCTCGGCTACTTGTTGTTCCAAATCCGGTTTATGCGGGAGAGGGTCCTGAACCCCCTGCTCTGGATTCTGATCAACGTGCTCTTGCCGCTCTACCTCATTCACCGCCTCGCGACGGGGTGGGAGGAGGCCCTTCGGTTCGGTTGGGAGTGGACTCTGGTCTTTTTCTTTGCTTGCTGGGGGGCCGTCGCCGTTCAGTCGACGATAGGGGCGTGGATCGTATACCGCACACGTCTTTTGCCGACGGAGAACCCCCGGGAAGTCGTGGCCCTCTTCGGCGTACACAACGCCGTCTTTATTCCTTTCCCGATACTCGCGGTGCTCGCCCCGGACGAGATAAACGTCTTTCTCTTTTTCTACTTTTTCGCCTTCTCCCTTATGCTCTGGTCCTACCTGGTAAGCCTTATCAGCGGGCGAGAAACTATCCGTCTCAAGATTACGCCACCCTTGGTCGCGATGCTCCTCGGAGTCGTCGCGGTTCTCCTGGGGTGGCATCACTCCGTCCCGGATCCGGCGATGAACGTAATCGGGGGTGTAAGCCGGACGAGCATGGACATCATCCTCATCGTCCTCGGTGGAATTCTGGCTACGGTACCCAAGGAAGACTTGGCCTACAAACCGGAGTTTGGTCGTCTGGTTGTCTTGCGGATGCTCGTCTACCCTGCTCTGATGCTCCTACTCGCCTGGCTTATCCCCGAGAGCCTCGGGCGGGAGTTCCAGTGGGGCTTGCGAATTATGTTGATAATTGAAGCTGCAGTTCCCCCGGCGACGAACGTGCTGCTTATCTCCAAAGCGTTCGGAACGGAGAAGCAGGTCCACTACGCCGGAGGTGCGATTTTGACGACCTACCTCGCCTCGGTAGTTACGATTCCTCTATTCCTCACCGCCGCCATCCTGCTCTTCGGGGTCTAGCGCCGTTTCCGGTTCCTCTTGTTTCTCTACAAGGGTAAAAGACCGGACCTTGGCCCTCGGTGTTTCGGCTTTTTCGTCGCTGTACTCTTCGATCAAGGCTACGGTCTGGAAGGGAATCATCAGGTGATCCGCCTTTCCAAAAACGCGTCGGACCTCGTCGGCTGTCGGATCGATGATAAGGCCATCCCCTTCGGGAAATACAAGGTCCTTGATCGACACAAAATACGGATGCGTCAAATCGAGGCTCTTGGCCCGGAGGAGAAGATCCTTCTCTTTCCATTTAAAATGTACCCGATATAGTGACATGTGCTTGGTACTTCACAAGGTACACCATTTGACGGCAGCAGACCAATCTGACAAGATCATGACCGCGATGGGGAAGGAAGTGATGATGAAAGCAATCGGAGCCGCCGGGAAGCGCCGGCGATTGACGTTGGTTTTTCTTTTCGTTGTCTTGGCAGTCCCGGGCCAGGCCGTCGCTCAGAATACGGTGGCCCTGTTGTCGGTAAACAACTTGGCCCAGGAGCCGGCCTACGATTACCTGAGCGGAATTATCCAGGGCATCCTCCTCTACGACCTCTCGCAGCAGCAGGACATCTCCCTCGTCGACCGGCGGAACCTCGAGCGCGTTCTCGAGGAGCAGGAGCTTCGGCTGAGCGGTATCACCGAACGGCAAGACGATGTGCGGATCGTCGGCGAGGTCCTCGGGGCCGACTATCTGCTGAACGCTGGATACGTCTTTCTCGGGGATGAGGTGCTGATATCGGTGGACCTGATCGACGTGGTAACCGCAGAATCCCGGACGTTTTCCGAGCGGGGGCGGCAAGAGAACACCATACACCTTCTCTCGGAGAAACTCGTTCAGAGCATTACCGGACGGCGCGTCTCCCTCGTCGTTCCGGATCAAGACCGTTCGATCCTCTCGCTCCGGGACGAAACACCCGGCTCCATAGCTCTCCACTCCCACCTCATCGACGCGGAGATCTTTCTAAACGGGGATTTCGTCGGCTACACGACCGGGAACGCCCGGGATCCCTTTATGATCGAAGACCTCCCCCCGGGGCGCTACACCATCAAGACCGACCTCGGTCGGACTTTTGGTGTCGTCAAGCTTCCCGAGTTCGAATTTCTCCGGTGGGAGGCTGAAGTCGTCGTCGACCCTGGGCGACGAACGGTCGTTCGCGACGAGAGCCGGCACTTCAACGAAATAATCTACTTCGAGATGCAGCTTCTCCGGAAGTCGGAGGATATCCCTGCGTCGTCCAGGGCACCCTTTCGGGTCACCGAAGACGTCAGTTTCGTGGACAGAGAGGGGCGGCGGATACCGATCGATTACCGTCTTCTCGCCACCCCGGAGGACGATGGCCTCACCGTGGAGCTCGTCGTTACCTACGACGGCGAGGAGTACCGATTCTCCGAGCGAGCAACGCCGAATCGAGATTTCGAGCTCGAGGAAAACGTCGGGAAAATCCGGGTAGAGCTTTCCGCCGAGCATTCCTGGGGCGACTACGACCTCGAATACGAGGTATGGCGTACCGACATCGAACAGGGGATGTTTTGAAAGTTCATAGGTCGGCTGTTCTTGCTCTTATCGTGGCGGCGCTAGTCGCCTTGGATCCCGGAAGAGGCGTGCAGGCCCAGGAATCCGATAAAGATAAACCGGAGGCGACGACGGAAATCGTAGTTACCGTTACCGCCCCGCCTTTGCCCGACCTCGGCCCCTTGGAAACCGAGCTCCCGGCGGGGGAGTCTGCTCTCCCGGAGAGAAGCCTCCCCGATCTGCTCGTCGGGCTTCCGGGTCTCTCTTTTGACTCTTTCTCCGAGGAACCGCGGCAAGCGGCTGTTCGCTACCGCGGATATGGCGGCTCCCACCTACCCCTGGTAGTCGACGGTCACCGCGTGAACCCACCGGATCTCGGTCGGCTTCCTTGGGGAAGCGTCCCCGTCGCCGCAGTCGAGTCGGCACGTCTACTCCGGGGCCCGCAGGCCGCGCGCTACGGTAGCGGTGCCATTACCGGAGCCCTTGTTGTGGAGACGACCCCGTCGGTCGAAGGGGGCTATCTCCGAGGAGGCGTGGGAAGCTTCGGCTACCGGGATATCCAGGGCGGTGCGACCGTCGAGGCGGGGGAGACCCTGGTGTCGGCGTCCGGAGAGTTGTTCCGGGGCGACGGTCAACGGGAGAACAGCGACAGCTCCGGTGGCAGTACTCTGGCGACAGTCTACCGGCCGTCGGTTGCCCCCACGGTGGGGAGCCCCTTGGAGTTGCGAGCGTCAATCGGCTTTTCGCAACTGAGCTACGGCCTTCCAGGAGCGGTCTCTCCCGATCTCCTTGCCGAGGATCCGGACGCCGCCGGAACGCCGGAGGACCGGGGTGAAACGACCCGATTCCACGGTTCCGGCAGTTTTTCGTGGTTGTTTTCCGAGGCCGACGTTACCGTGCCGGTCTACTTCGAGTACCGTGCCGACGATGGAGAATTCGTCAGCTTCAGTACGACAACGCGTTCGGAGACGGCCACGGCCCGAGTGGAGCCGTCGGGACGCGCAGTCGTGCCCGGGCTTCGGGATCTCGAGGTGTACGGCAGCATATCCGGGGAGCTGGTGCGTCTCGCTTCCACTGCGGAAGCCACGGAGGTTACCGACCAAACATTTGGCAGACCCGCCATCGGTATCTACGGCGGTGGCGTGCTCCCCCTTTCCGGTGGTTGGGCGCTCGAGGCCGGTGCGCGTTACGACCTCGCCGTTCTCCGGGCCGAGGGGGCTCTCGACGAAACGACTACCTTGCAGGGAACCGGCGGCGATCTCGCCCTTCACTACGACGCCGAACAGCTTCGCAGCACCCTGAGGGTCGCCACGGTGTACCGCCTCCCGAAGATCGACGAAATTGCCCTCTATCAAGGCTTCGGGACCGGCTTTAATACCGATTTGTCCGCTGAGCGAGGCACCGCGATCGACATCGGGGTGCGGATCCAGCCCTCGGAGGCTGTGTCTCTCCGAGCCGGCGTCTTCGGAACCTTTCTTCGAGACGAAATCGCCTTCGTCTTCGATCCGACGGCCCTCGCCCCGCCCTACGGCCAGAACGAGAACATCGACTCCACCCGGCGGCTTGGCGTCGAGTCCGACCTGCGTCTCCTTTTAGGAGACCGAGTGGAGCTTTTCGGAGGCTACAGCTTCGTCGACCCCCGATACGCATCCGGGGACAACGAGGGCAACATCATCGCGCAGGTGCCGCGACACTCCACGGACGCGTCGGTCCTCTGGCGCCCCACCGATTGGCTCGATCTGAGGGGGCGGTATCACTATTTTGGGCGCTACTACGATACCCCGACCAACGACGGCGATCCGGAGTATCGTCGGGATCTCCTTTCTTTCGGTGCCGCATTCACCTTGTCCGGCGCTACCGTCGACTGGTCTCTCGGGCTATCCGGAGAAAACCTCCTCGACGACCGGGACCCCTCGGTTGCCTTTCCCTCCGGCGTCTATCCCTCCGCGGGGCGCCGGTATCTACTTTCTCTCGGGGGCTCCTACTGAAGTATCTCGCGGCTGGGGTAGGGGGGAGCCTTGTCTTGCACGCAACAGCGCTTTTCGTCGCGCTTCCTATGCTACTGCCACCGCCGTCCCCGGCTCTGGGCGAAGCCATCGAAGCGCTCGAAGTCCGGCTCCTTAGGGACGTCTCGGGGTCCGGAGTCCGCAATCTGAGGATCGAGGGCGAGGGGACCGCACCCCACCTCGAGCTCCCCGGGACACCGGTTACCATTCAGAGCCCCGAGACCGAGACTGAAACCTCAGTCGCCGAGGGTGTGCCCCGGGGCGCCGGGAGCTCCAGTTCCGAAGAAGGCGCCTTGAGTCCGATTGTAGAGGGTGATGACCTCGGCGGACCGAGCCCCAGGGCGGGCCCGTAGTCTGCGGCGTACCTACCGGCTGTACCGGCGGAGGTAATATCCCCAGCCTATCCTTCAAGGGCTCGGCGGCGCCGGCAAGAGGGCGAAGTCCGACTCTGGCTTGCCGTCGACGCAGTAGGTAGAGTTCGCGAGGTGTCTGTTTTGGAATCGAGCGGAGTTTCCGCCCTGGATTCGGCAGCCCTAGAGGCTGCGTCTTCAGCGTCGTTTCGGCCGGCGAAATCCAACGGTACCGCTATCCCATCGTCTCTCCGCCTGACGGTCGTTTTTGCCCTAGAGGCCGATCCCGAGGGCTAGCGGCGCGTAGAAAGAACCGAGGGGAAGGGCTGACTCGAATACCATCAGGAATCCCCATCCGGCAGAAAGAGAGAGTAACCTGCCGAGGGTAATTCGATACTCGAGTCCGATTAGAGAGGCAGGGTGAGTCGCCGAGCCCTCGTCGATGTCGACATCCGGCTCTGGGCCGCCAAAACTATCCCTTGCATAGTCCAAACTCGTATGAGCGGCTCCGAGTCCACCCACCGCCTGGAGATGGAACCAGGGATCCTCGAGAAGGCTGAAGCGCAAGAGACCGAGTATTGGGGTCAGGCTCCCGCCGTCAATTCCCGGTTCCCGGCCTTCGAGGGCGACGAAGCCGAAGAGCACTCCGCCCTCAATCTTGGGATAGCTTCTCAAGGGAAGGCGTAGCTCCACCGTTGGCCCCGGTGCCGGTGGAGCTACGTCGCCAAACCTCCCAAGAGGAAACAAATAGGAAAATCCGAAATCGACGAAGACCGCCGGTAATCGGCTATTTGGCAAGAGGGTAGGGCCGCCACTCTCTGCCGAGAGCGGCAGGAGAGCGGATAGGAGGAGGAGTGCGAAGGCGGTGCTACGTTTAGCCGAACTCGGCGTGACGGACAATTTCCGCCTCTTCTCGAAGGGCATCGACGTATTCCTGAATAGCCTCACCCTGCTTCTGTTGCAGAAGGTACTGGTCTATATCTCCCTGAACATCCCCGAAGGGAACCGGCCCGCCGGCAACCTTTTCGGTGACTTGGATGATGTGGAATCCGAACTGAGTCTCGACGATGCCGGAGATCTCCCCTTCATTGAGAGCGAAGGCCGCTTCTTCGAAGGGCGGGACCATCTGACCTCTTCCAAAGAGGCCCAAGTCACCGCCACGGGGAGCACTCGGCCCCTCCGAATTCTCCTGGGCGAGGGCCGCAAAGTCCGCCCCCTGCTCCAACTCTTCGAGAAGGGCCTCCGCCCGGGAACGCGCCTCCGAGACAGCGTCCTGCCCTTCGAGACCCTGGGTTGAGATCAAAATGTGCCGCGCTCGGACCTGATCCGGTTGGGTAAACACATCGACATTCTCCTCGTAGAAGCTCCGGGCTTCCCCTTCGGAGATTTCGAGGGACGCCAGGACCTGATCCTCTAAGAGCTCCTGGATCGCTAAACTTTTCGCAATGTCGAGCTCCAACTCCGCTTCGGTGACGCCGAGATTATCGAGCGCCTGCTGATACTCTTCCTGAGTCGCAAATTGTCCCCTGATGCCCTCGATCTCCAGACCTATTCGTTGCTCGCTGATACCGAATCCCTCGGTTACGCTTTCCTGGAAAAGAACCTCGCGATCGATCAGGTTGTCCAGTACCTGGGCCCGGAGCTCATTCAACTGAGCCTCACTGGGTGTGGGATTCTGTTGGGCCATCTGTCTTCGGGAGCGCTCGAAGGCGGACTCAAAGTCGCCACGAAGAACCGCTTCGCCGTTTACCTCCGCCACAGCCTCGGCGGAATCCTGCGCTCCGTCAGACCCTTGGCCTGCGGTTTCCGTCGTCTGGTCTGGCGTTTCAGACTCGTCTTCACTGTTTCCTCCGGCGAAAAGCGGGGTGGTAGTAAGCATTATCATGACGATAATGGCAATGAGTAGTTGTTTCATGGGGTCTTTCTCCTCGTAATAGCCCAAACTATTGCCCCAGAGCTGGGATTGTCAAGTGACGTATCAACAACCCTGTTGATACATAAGCCTCAGATCCAGGCGTGCGAAGC
>CAZTRQ010000109.1:0-7815 GCA_964616245.1 uncultured Spirochaetaceae bacterium
TCCAAGGCGATAGGATACCCCCATGGCTGAAGAGACCCTCTTTGACAAGATCCTCTCCGGAGAGATTCCCTCCGAGGGTGTCTACGAAGACGACGACGTCTACGCCTTCCGGGACATTAATCCCCAGGCGCCGACGCACGTCCTCGTTATCCCCCGGAAGAAGCTCGCTTCCTTTATTGAGGTACAGAAGGCCGACACGGAGACCGTTGGACGCTTTATGAAGAGCGTCTCGAAGGTCGCGACGGAGTTGGGGTTGGACGAGGACGGCTATCGAGTGGTCTTTAACAGCGGTCCGGATGCGCAACAGTCGGTTGCGTATATCCATGCCCACATCCTCGGTGGCCGACAGCTCGGCTGGCCCCCGGGTTAGAGCCCGTCGGCGACGCGTCGCGCATATCGCGCATAAAAGAGAACAAGATGGAAAAGAACAAGAGAACTGTCACCTGCGGCGAGCTGACGGCCGCCGATACCGGTCGGTCCGTTACCTTAAACGGCTGGGTGCATCGCCTCCGGGACCACGGCGGCGTAAAGTTTATCAACCTCCGGGATCGTTACGGGATTACCCAGGTCGTCGTCGACGAGGACGCCGCCGAGGAAGTGCGCCGGACGACCGAGAAGCTCCACAACGAGTACTGCATCGCGGTTACCGGCGTCGTTCGGGGCCGTCCGGAGGAGATGAAGAACCCGGAGATGATCACCGGGGAGATAGAGGTCGCGGCGGAGTCCGTCGAGGTGCTCGCGACCTGCGAGACCCTTCCCTTCCCCATCGACGAGAAGAGCGAAGCCCGGGAGGAGCTCAGGCAGAAGTTCCGCTACCTCGACCTGCGCTCCTTCTCGATGCAGCGGAAAATCCGTCTCCGAAGCGACGTTGCTACCGAGACCCGCAAGTACCTGACCCGGCTCGGTTTTCTCGAGATCGAGACGCCGACGCTTATCCGGTCGACCCCCGAGGGGGCCCGGGACTTTCTCGTACCCTCCCGGATTAACCAGGGGAGGTTCTACGCCCTCCCCCAGTCCCCCCAACTCTTCAAGCAGCTGTTGATGGTCTCCGGTTTCGACCGCTACTTCCAGCTTGCCCACTGTTTTCGGGACGAGGACGCCCGGGGCGACCGGCAGGTCGAGCACACCCAGATAGACATAGAGATGAGTTTCGTTTCGAAGGACGACGTCTTCGAGGTGGTCGAGGGGATGATGGCCCACATCTTTAAGGAGACCCTCGGGGTCGACGTGCCGACACCCTTTCCCCAGCTCGGATACCACGACGCCATGAACCGTTACGGCTCGGACAAGCCGGACCTGCGGTACGGCCTCGAAATGGTCGACCTCTCCACTGTCGTC
Organism: uncultured Spirochaetaceae bacterium; assembly: GCA_964616245.1. Lineage (GTDB taxonomy): Bacteria > Spirochaetota > Spirochaetia > DSM-27196 > PWMO01 > CAYPUT01. Next base: position 1,339 of record CAZTRQ010000109.1, read on the forward strand.
GCGGAGAGCGATTTTCAAGTGTTCAAGAAGGTCGTCGCAGGCGGCGGGGTCGTAAAAGCGCTCCGGGTTTCCGGGGGCCAGGAATACTCGAGAAAGCAGATCGACGGCTTCGAGAGCGTCGCCAAGGACTACGGGGCGAAGGGCCTCGCCTGGACCCGGGTCGTCGGCGAGGCGGGGTCTCCGGCCCTCGAGGGGGGTGTATCCCGTTTCTTGGAGAAGGAGACGCAGGAGATTCTATCCGCCACCGAGGCGGCGCCGGGGGATCTGCTGCTCTTTATGGCCGACGGTTGGAAGACCGCCTGCACGGCCCTGGGAGCCGTCCGCCGGGAGATCGGAAAAAGCCTTATCCCGGAAGAGGACAAGAGCTTCTCCTTCGCATGGATTATCGACTTCCCGCTCTTCGAGTGGAACGAGGACGAAAAGCGGTGGGAGGCGGCGCACCACATGTTTACGATGCCCCAGGAGCCGTTTATCGACACCCTCGAGGAAAATCCCGGGGATGTTAAGGGAGATCTCTACGACCTGGTCTGTAACGGTCTCGAGCTCGCCTCGGGATCGATAAGAATTCACGACCCAAAGCTCCAGCAGCGGGTCTTTAACGTCGTCGGTATGTCGGAGGAGGAGGCGAAGCGACGTTTCGGGTTTCTCCTCGAAGCCTTTGGCTACGGCCCGCCGCCCCACGGGGGAATCGCCCCGGGACTCGATCGGTTGGTCATGCTGATGGCCGGGGAGAACACCATTCGAGAGGTTATGGCCTTTCCGAAGAATAGCCTCGGCGCTTCGCCGATGGACGACTCTCCTTCGACGGTGGACGAGCGTCAGCTCGAGGAGCTCGGGATTCGGGTGGTCGCCCCCCCGGAGGAAGAGCCGAAAGGCCAAGCCGAGCCGACAGTTTAAACGGGCCCGGACACACGGCGCCGTCCCGAGCGCCGGGCCTGCACCCGGCCGTGGCCGGGTGTCCTCTGCCTATCCCTGTAGCTTCTCGGCCTCTTCGGCGATAATCCGTAATCCTTCGTAGACCTCGTCGTCGGGCATGGCGAAGTTCAGCCGGACACACTCGTCCTCGTGGTCCCACCGGTCGGCCAACCCGAAGAAGAAGTAGCGCCCCGGCACCACGATGGTCTGCCGTTCCTTGAGGCGCCGGTAGAGCTCTTCGGTGGTGCCCTTTAGCTTGCGGAACCAGACCCAGAGAAACAGTGCTCCCTCGCTCGCGTGGATCGCGTAGTCCACCTTCCCGCCGAAAAGCTCGTCTATCCACTGCTGCGCTTTCTGCGACTTTTGACGGTAGAAGGGCTCGATAATGTCCTGGCTTATCCGGAGGATCTCCCCGGATTCGAAGAGGGGCTGCAGCAGTACCTGGCCGAAGCTTCCGTTTGCCAGGCTTAGGATGGCGTTGGCGCCGGATATCGCCTGGATAACCTCCGGCCGGGCGACGACGATTCCGGTACGCACCGAGGGAAGGCCTATCTTCGACAGGCTCATCGCTAAGACGATGTTCTCGTTCCACACCGGCTCGGCCTCGGTGTAGATCATGCTCGGAAAGGGGACGCCGTAGGCGTTGTCGATAAACAGGGGGATGTTCCGCTCCCGGGCCAGGCGGTCGAGGCCGGCGATCTCCTCGTCGGTTATGACGTTTCCCGTCGGGTTGGTCGGCCGGGAGATGCAGATTGCCCCGGCGTCCTCCGGGATATCGAGGGTGCCGAAATCGACGTGGTACTTGAAGCGCCTCTCGCCGAGCTCCTCGATGGTGGGCTTACGGCCGACGAAGCAGTTGTCCTGGAGCATCTGGTCGGCGTACCCGATGTACTCCGGAATAACCGGGAATACGATTTTCCGGAGCCCCTGGTCGCTTTTTCCCGCAAAGGCGTTAAAGAGAAGGAAGAACGCGGTCTGGCTTCCGTTGGTAATGGCGATGTTATCGGCGGAAACATCCCACCCCTGCTCCTTCCGGAGAAAGGCGGCGACCGATTTACGGAAGGACAGACGTCCCTGAGGCGCGTCGTAGGTGGCGATCATCCGCTCGTATTCGTCGCCGTTGGCGAGAATTTCCTCCATTCGCCGGCGCCAGAGGGCGTTTACCCCGGCTATCTGCGCCGGGTTTCCTCCACCGAGCATGTGGACCGGGCCCGAGGACTCGACGGCGGCTCCGAGGTCGGCCATAAGCTCGAGGATTCCGGTGCGGCGGGTAAATCTTGTTCCAAAGTCGGACAAACGCATGGCGGCGAGTATAATACAAGCCCCGCGACAATTGAAACAGACACAGACCCGGGTATACTGTGGATACTATAAGGAGTAGCCGTGTACCGCATCCGCACCCACAACAAGATATCCCCGAAGGGGTTGTCAATGCTGAACTCGAACCTCTTCGACGTCGGGGAGAACCTCGAAGACCCGGACGCCATCCTGGTCCGGAGCTACAAGCTCCACGACACGGAGTTCCCCGAGAGCGTCAAGGCCATCGCCCGGGCAGGAGCCGGTGTAAACAATATTCCGGTGGAGCGCTGCACGAACGCCGGTATCGTCGTCTTTAACACCCCCGGGGCGAACGCCAACAGCGTAAAAGAGCTGGTAATCAGCGGGCTTCTGCTTTCCTCCCGAAAAATCCACGAAGGGCTGGAATGGGTCCAGACGCTAAGGGACAAGGGCGACGAGGTTTCGGCTCTCGTAGAGAAAGAGAAGTCGAGCTTCGCCGGCCCGGAGATAGCCGGGAAAACCCTGGGGGTTGTCGGCCTTGGAGCTATCGGGGTGATGGTCTCCAACGCCGCGGTTGCCCTTGGGATGGACGTCGTCGGCTTCGACCCGTATCTCTCGGTCGAGTCCGCCTGGGGCCTATCCCGGTCCGTGGGCAGGGCACGGAACCTCGACGCCCTCCTCTCCCAGTCGGACTACATCAGCCTCCACGTCCCCTTAAACGGTTCGACCAAGAACATGATCGACGCGAGAGCGCTCTCGAAGATCAAACCGGGAGCCCGCCTCTTAAACTTCGCCCGGGGCGGCCTGGTGAACGATCAGGACCTTCTTTCGGCCCTCGACGCCGGGACCCTCTCGGTCTACGTGACGGACTTCCCAGAGGCGGAGCTCTTGGGAAACGCCAAGGTACTGGCAGTTCCCCATCTCGGCGCTTCGACCCCGGAAGCGGAGGAGAACTGCGCCATCATGGCCGCCCGGCAGCTTGGTGAGTTCCTACTCCGGGGCAACATCGTCAACTCGGTCAATTTCCCGGAATGCCAGCTGGACTACTCGAATAACGAGCGCATCCTCATCGCCAACCGCAACATCCCGAACATGGTCGGCCAGATAACGACCATCCTGGCGGACGCCAATATCAACATCCAGGACCTGATCAACCGGCACTACGAGGAGATCGCCTACAACATCATTGACCTCGACGCCCCGGTGCCGGCCCCGTCGCTCCAAAAGATCAAGGGCATCGACGGCGTCATCGCCCTTCGGGAGATCCATCCTGCGGAGGAGGCCGAGTGATCCGGGGCCAAGCGATCCGGGACGGCGCATTCCGAAGGTTTTGCTTTCGAGCTCTTGCCGCCGGAGCCTTGCTCTTCGGCGTCTTCGGTGCCTCGAACCTCGGCGCACAGGAGCTCTCCGAGGGCCTCTACGCCCGGATACACACCACCCGGGGGCAGGTTCTCGTCGAGCTCGCCTACGAGCGGGCGCCCCTGACGGTGACGAACTTCGTCGGCCTCGCCGAAGGGCGCTTAAACTCCTCCCGGGGCACCGGGGTCCCCTTCTACGACGGCCTGACTTTCCACCGGGTGGTTCCCGGCTTTGTAATCCAGGGGGGCGACCCCGCGGGGAACGGGACCGGAGGGCCGGGGTACCGATTCCCCGACGAGTTCGACCCGACGCTTCGGCACGACCGCCCGGGAACGCTGTCGATGGCCAACAGCGGTCCAAACAGCAACGGTAGCCAGTTCTTTATCACCCTCGACGCTACGCCCTGGCTCGACGACCGCCACAGCGTCTTCGGCTACGTAGTCGACGGCCAAGAGGTCGTGGAATCGATTCGGCAGGGCGACCGGATCGATTCCGTCGAGATTATTCGGCGAGGCGCCGACGCCCTCGCCTTCCGGGGAGGGCAGAACGCCTTCGACCGCTTGGCAGAAGCACAGCGGCGGAGGCAGGCGGAAGCGGAGGCCGAAGAGCGGCGTAGGGCCGCCGGAATAATCGAGGAGCGGTGGCCGGGCGCCCGGAGCACGGAATCGGGCATTCGCTACCTAGTCCGGCAGCAGGGCCGGGGGCCGGTCATCGAGCCCGGGAGCCGGGTGACGATCCATTACGAGGCATCCCTGCTGACGTCCACCGAGCCGTTCGAATCGACGCGGCAGATAGACCCGGTTATCGTTACCGCCGGGGAAGGAAGGCTACTTCCCGGATGGGAGGAAATCCTGCTTATGATGCGCCCCGGAGAACGGAGAGTAATCGTCCTCCCCCCGGAGCTCGCCTTCGGAGCAACCGGCGCTGGGCAGAAGGTGCCGCCGGACGCCTTTGTGGTGTTTGACATCGAAGTCCTCTCCGTCTCCCGGTAGGTTTCGACGTCGATGGCAGCGAAAAGCAGCCGCAAGAGCCAAGAAGTCTATCGCTGCCGGGAATGCGGTGCGGAATCTGCCAAGTGGTTCGGCCGGTGCCCCGAATGTGGAGCGTGGAACACCGCCGAAGAGGCGGTCGTCGCCGGGGGGCGATCCTCGGGGGTCGCCGCGGCCCGGCGCTCGGCATCGGCCCGGGGCGCGGCCCCGGGCGCCGGGGGGCCCATGGCCTTGGCGGATATCCCGGCGGAGCAGCAGTTCCGCCGGACCACGGGCATTCCGGAGTTCGATCGGGTCCTCGGAGGAGGGCTTACGGTCGGGTCCTCGGTCCTGATCGGCGGCGCCCCGGGGGTGGGAAAATCGACCCTGGGACTCCAGGCTGTGGGAAACGCCGAGGTCTCCCTGCCGCTCTATGTTTCCGGCGAAGAGTCGCCGGCGCATCTGCGCTCCCGGGCGGCGCGCCTCGGCGTGGACGCGGACCGTCTCCGAGTGCTCTTTTCGAACAACTTAGAAGAGATTCTCTCTGCAATCGAAACCCTCAAACCGGACCTTATCCTCGTCGATTCGATTCAGACCGTCCTCTCGGAGGAGGCCGGCGTGGTTCCCGGAACCCCGGGCCAGGTAAAGTACTGTGGTCTCGAGCTTGTGGAGGCGGCTCGTAGCCTCGGGAGCACCCTGGTGTTGATCGCCCACGTTACCAAAGAGGGGTCGATAGCCGGCCCGAAAGTTCTCGAGCATCTCGTGGACACCGTTCTCTACTTCGAGGGAAGCGACCGGGAGCTTCGGTTCCTCCGGGCGACTAAGAACCGGTTCGGCGCCGTCGACGAAGTCGGCCTCTTTTTGATGACCGAAGGGGGGTTGAAAGAGGTGGCCGATCCAGGCAGGGCCTTTCTGGTAAAACGATCGGGAGAGGTCCCACCGGGGGTTATCACTGCTCCGATTTACGAAGGATCCCGAGTGTTCTTAGTGGAGATCGAGGCGCTTACAGTCCCAGCGAAGGGCGGCTTCTCCCGGGTCTACTCCGACCGCATCGATTCCTCCCGGGTTGCCCGAATCGCGGCGGTTATCGAGAAGCACTTAGGACTAACGCTCTCGGATCAGGATCTCTACGTGAACGTGGCCGGTGGCTTCCGCATCCGGGAGACCGGGGTCGAGCTGCCGATAGCCCTGGCGCTGGTCTCGGCGCTGACCAACCGCCCGATCCCGGCGAGCATAACCGCCACCGGAGAGCTGAGCCTCTCCGGGGACATCCGGCCGGTTCCAAAGATGGAGACCCGGGCCCGGGCCTCCCGGGACCTCGGTTTTCCCCGGCCCCTCGGCCCTCCCCCGGCGGGAGAATCGGGGTCGGTCACCTGGAAGGCGCTTGCCACCCTCCGGGAGAGCGTCGAGGCTAGTTCGGAAAGAGAAGCGGCAGGGCGATAAAAGTCCCGACGGCGCTTCCGATGGTCGAAAAGAAGAAAACCAAGAGAACGTGGGTCAGTCGATTTCGGAAAAATCCCCGGACCGTCGCAATGTCCTCGGTTAGACGTTCAAAGTCGACGACCCGGGGCTTTCGAAGGACCGCTTCCAAGAGCCCTACCACGATACCCACACCGATGGTGGGATTCATCGAGGTAATCGGAGCGGCGAGGAAGGAGACCACGACGGTTAGCGGGTGAGCAAGGGCGACGATTGCGCCGGCGGCGGACAAGGTTCCGTTGACGAGAACCCACCTGGTTAATGCCGCAAAGCCGCCGTCCCATCCGGATCGGACGAATCCCCAGGCGATCAGAGACGCAACGGCGAGGGGGACGAGCCAGGGGATAGCCCGGACGAAGACCGAGGAGGGCGGAACCGTGTTGATGGCACCAAGGTCGATTTCGTCTCCCTCTGCGTTGAGCTCCTCGAGAATCCGGACTATTCCCGGCATGTGCCCGGCGCCGACGACGGCGAGGAT
>CAZTRQ010000110.1:0-7657 GCA_964616245.1 uncultured Spirochaetaceae bacterium
GTCTTGCCGGCGCAGTCGTAGACGATGTCCGCGGCGTCGAAATACTTGTGTCTGTCCTTGGTCCACATTATTTCGAGGTCCTTCGCGAGATCGGTCCCCGGGTTTACCCGGGGGCGGTCGTTGTGGCGGATGCGGTCGATAATCGTTTCGATCGGGAGATTGAGAAGAATGACCGGCCCGGTGCCTCGAATAGCGTCGTTGTTCCACTCGTAGCGTACGGTGCCGCCCCCGAGGCAGACGACGGTTCTCTTTTGAGCGGCGAAGTACTTCATAATGTTGTACTCCAACTCCCGGAAGGGGAGCCAACCTTGCTCCGCGACGAGCTGGTGGAAGGAGTAGCCGAGGCGGTCGTCCATCACCCGATCGAGATCGAGAAACCCAAGGCCGAGCTCCCGGGCAAGGCGCTCACCGATGGTCGTTTTTCCCGATCCGATAAGGCCACAGAAGTAAATGTTCACCTACTCCTCCAGGCGGCTGACCGCCGCGAGGGTGCCGAAGTGGCGTCGTCGTTTTAGATGATACTCCTGATGCCGGGGTGAGTAGTCAACCGCTCCTTCGAAGAGCGCTTCGGTCAAAGAAGCAAGGGAACCGCCCGCGAGGAGGGATCGACAGAACATCGCCGTACCAATCGTTGTTGCCTCCGGGTTGGCGAGTTGCCGCACCGCGGTGCCCAAGGTGTCCGCGCGAATCTGATTCCACGGGGCAATCTCGCCGTTACCCCCGGCGACGGTGACATCCGCCACCGGGCCGAGGGCCTCTAGGAGGAGGCGCAGCCGGTATCCGGTTCCTTCGAGGGTTCCCCGGAAAATGTCGAGAGGCCGGTGGTCCGGCCGGAGGCCGACGATGCTCCCCGAGAGCCGGTCGTCCCAGAAGGGCGCCCGCTCGCCGAAGAAGGCGGGAAAGACGATAGGGGGCGTCAACCGTGGCCGGCCGCCGGACTCCCGGGCCTTCTCTTCCTTAAGGGCTGCCTCGAGGGCTGCGAAAGCCTCGTGGGGCTTGAGACCTAAAAGCGTGCAGACAACCTCGACCGCCCGGGCCGAGGAGGCCGTTGCTCCACCGACCAGAAAGCCTCCTTCCATGCCGCGGTTGACGCTCAGCCCGCCGGCGGCCGGCGCCCCGGCCTCGGCACCGTTTCCACCCTCCCGCACAAAGCGCATCAGTACGTCCGTAGTGCCGGCCACGAGGGCGGCACCTTCGGGTCTGAGCACTCCGGCGCCGTACATCGCGGCGGTTCCGTCGGAGCTCCCCCGGCAGACGGGAAGTCCCGGCGGCAACCCCAGGTCCAAAGCGACCGCCGGAAGAAGGGTGCCCGCGCTCTCCTGCGCCGGGGATGCCTCCCGGAGGAGGGGGCCGGGACTCCGGAGGCCGGCGGCCGCGAGGGCGCCGGAGAGGGCCTCGACGATCTCCTCCGACGGACGCCCGGAGGATACATCCCAGAGCATGCTGTAGTCCTGGTGCGCAAAGTCCGTCCCGAGAACGCCGGTGAGGCGCCTAAGGATCTCGTCCTTGAGGCCGATGACCGAAGCCGTCTTCTCGAGGCGTTCCGGGGCATGATGATGGTGCCAGAGGAGAAGGGGGGCGAGCCATTCGGGGCTCGGCCGCCGTCCGGTAATCTCGGCGAGGCGCCGGGCCCCGGCTTCCTCCGGCCGGCCGGCATCGCCCTCGGTATCGGCGCCGGCGTTTCTCCCCACAAGCCGGCTGAGCTCGGCGCACTCACTTGCGGCCCGGGCGTCGTACCAGGTCGTGGCGCCGCCGAGGGGCTGGTCCCGGCGGTCGAGAAAAACGTAGCCGAAGATGGTGGAAACCCCGAGGGCGTCGATTTTGCCGACCGTCGCTGGGGGCAGGCCGGAAACCAGTCGGTGGATCGTTGTACGAATCGTCCCCCAGACGGTCTCCGGGTCGACCTCGGCTCCGCCGCTCTCGTCCCGGTTCAATCCGGTGGCAACGCGGACGCTTTCCAGGATCGACCAGCTCTCGTCGACGATGGAGGCGCGGCAACTCGAGCTCCCGTAGTCGACGATCAGGTAGAGGATCGATACGCCTCCCGGGCGCGCTCTATGGCCATCTTCGCCGAGGGCGGGTAGAGCCAGTTTTCGATGGAACATCCGGGGGCTAAGAAAAACTTCGTCTTTCCCCCGGCGGTAACGCCGTCAACCGCGTTGTCGATGACCTTCTGCGGCGTCACCCGGGTAAAGACGCGTTTGTGCATCCCGCACATCAGCGACCCGGAGTAGTGCTTTCGCATCTCTTCGATCGAGGGGTTGGAATCGTCGACGTCCTCGTAGGAGATGGCGTCGCACGGAAGCTTGACCGCCTCTTCGGTGTAGATGCCGAGGTCGTGGAGATGCAGGGTGTTCAAAATACCCTTTCCCTCGACCGCCTTCATGACGCGCTCGACGAAGGGGTAGGAGAACTTCATGTAGACGTCCTTCGGGAGCTGTTTCTTGGAGGCGAAGGTAGAAAGAAAGATGCCTGCGGCCCCCCGCTTGAGCACCTCGAGACAGTAGTCGATTACGTTTTCGGTTACCACGTCCATCGCCTCGAGAAAGGCGATCGGTTCCCGCTCGACGAGATCCATCAGGTGCTCCCCGGCCATGTTCCGGAGCATGCACTGCCAGGGTTCGAAGACGGTGTCGATAAAGTACATCTCCCCGTCGAGCTCCCGGGCCAGGATGTCCGCCGCCTTGAGCTGCTCGGCCCAGGGCGTCTTGTGGATGTCGAAGCGCTGTATCGCTTTAAGGTCCTCGGCGCTCTTTAGCTCCAGCTTCCCCTCGGGCATCGGGTAGTAGTAGTCGTTCATCACCTTGAGGAAGTCGAGGTCGTAGTACCGGGCGTAGGCCAGGTGGATTTCGGCCGCTTTCTCGCCGCCCTCGTGTTGGGTGCCGAAGTGGTACCAAAAGCTCATCGGGGGGTAGTCGAACTCTCGCCCGGATACCGAAGCTTCTACGCGTTCTTTCTTTGTCACAAAAGACTCCTTATGTGTCGTTAGGCTATGCCGAGGTACGCCTTGCGCACCGCGTCGTCGTCCCGGAGCTCTTCGGTTGGCCCTTCCTTGATTACCCGGCCGGTCTCGAGAACGTACCCGTACTGGGCGACCTGGAGGGCCAGGTTGGCATTCTGCTCGACCAAGAGGATGCTCTTTCCCAACTCGTTGATCCGGACGACGAACTCGAAGATCTTCTCGACCAAGAGGGGTGCGAGGCCGAGACTCGGCTCGTCGAGGAGGATTACTTCCGGGTCGCACATCAGCCCCCGGGCGATCGCGAGCATCTGCTGCTCCCCTCCGGAGAGGGTCCCCCCTTCCTGCCGACGGCGTTCGGCGAGGCGGGGAAAGAGCTCGTAGCTCCTCTCGATAAGCTCCGCTACTTTGGGTTTGTCGTCAATAATGTAGGCTCCCGTCCGGAGGTTCTCCTCGACGGTAAGCTCCGCGAAGATCTTGCGGCCTTCGGGGACGTGGGCTATTCCCTTCCGGACGATCTGGTCCGGCCGCTGGTTTAGAATCTCCTCCCCCCGGAAGGAGACGCGACCCGAGGTCCCCTGGACGACGCCGGTAATGGTGTTGAGAAGCGTGGTCTTCCCGGCGCCGTTGGCCCCGATTAGCGTTACAAAGCGACCCTCGTCTAGAGCGAGGGAGACGCCTTTGAGGGCGTTGATCTGCCCGTAGTGGACGATTAGATTCTCGACTTCCAAGAGCGTCATGCCGATTCCCTCCTCTTTCCGAGGTAGGCTTCGATGACCTTCTCGTCGTTCTGCACCACGTCTGCGGTTCCTTCGGCTATCTTTACGCCGTGGTCGATAACCGAAATAAGGTCGGCTATGCTCATTACCAGCTTCATGTCGTGCTCTATTAGGATGATGGTGTACCCTTCGTCCTTTAGCCGGCGGATAAACTCGTCCAAGGCGGCGGTTTCGGTGGTGTTCATGCCGGCGGCCGGCTCGTCGAGGAGGAGAATCTTCGGCCGGCTCGCCATCGCCCGGGCAATCTCCAGCTTCCGCTGGTCGCCGTAGGCGAGGTTCCGGGCGTAGCTGTCGCGCTCCTCCGCAAGTCCGATCTTCTCCAAGAGCTCCATGCCGAAATCCACCATCTCCCGCTCTTCCTTTTTAAAAGCCGGGGTCCGCAGGACGCTCGGGAGGATACGGGATGTCGTCTGGTTGTGGGTGCCAACCAAGACGTTCTGGAGCACCGAGAGGTAGGGGAAGAGCCGGATGTTCTGAAAGGTCCGGGCGATGCCGAGTCCGCAGATTTTGTGCGTGGGAAGCCCCTGAATCTCCTGCCCCTCGAGGAGAATTTGCCCCGAATCCGCCGGGTTCAAGGCGGTAATGCAGTTAAAGAACGTCGTCTTCCCGGCGCCGTTCGGGCCGATAATCGAGTGGATCGTTCCCTCCTCGATGGTCATGTCGATGTCGTTCACCGCCACCAGGCCGCCGAACGCTTTGCGCACCTTCTTTATTTCGAGGATCATCATGCTTCTCCCATAGAGGTGCCCCGGGGAGCGAAACGCCGGGCGAGCCATCCCTTCTTGGCGGACTTCGGCTTCTCGAAGACTCCCTTTACGCCGGCTATTCCTCCCGGCTTCAGGACGATAACGGTAATCAGAATCGCCCCGTAGATAACCTGTCGGTACCCAGCGAGAAAGCGAAACACCTCGGGGAAGAGCTCGAGGATAAAGGCGCCCATAATCGGCCCGGCGATCGAACCGGTTCCCCCGAGGGCCACCATCGTGATGATCTCGAAGGATTCGGTGGACACGAAGCTGTCGGCGGACACGAAGCGCTGGAAGTGGGCGAAGAAGGCTCCGGCGACCCCTGCGAGGCCACAGGCGATGGTAAACGCCAACACCTTGTAGCCGAAGACGTTTATTCCCATGCTCTTCGCGGCGGTCTCGTCCTCCCGGATCGCGATGAGGGCCCGACCCAACCGGGAGTGGTAGATTCGGTAGATAAAGGTGACGATGAGGACGCAGAGCACCAAGATAAGGTAGTAGTACGCCTCCCGGTTGAACTGCCATCCGAAGAGGCTCGGAACCGGAATAGCCGCGATGCCCAGCGGGCCCCGGGTAAAGCTGCGCCAGTTGAGAATGACGATACGGGTAATCTCGCCGAACCCCAGGGTCGTAAAGGCGAGGAAGACGGCCCGGAGCCGCAGGGTAGCGAAGCCGATAAAGGTGCCGAAGAGCCCGGCGACCACCGCCGCCGCCGGCAGGCCGACCCAGAAGGGCATTCCGAAGCGAGTGGCGAGGAGAGCCGAGGTGTAGGCTCCGATGCCGTAGAATGCGGCGTGCCCCAGCGAGAACATCCCGGAGAAGCCGATAATAATGTTCAGGCTCGAGGCGAGAATCACCGCGATGCCGACGTTCGTCGCCACCCGGAGGTAGTACTGGTTCCGGACGATCCAGGGGAAGGCGACCAGAATAAGGGACCCGAGGATAGTTAGGGGAAGACGGTGTCGGCGTAGGAAGGCGCTGAGGGCCGGTCGAATCTCTTGCAGTTTCATCACGACATCCCCTACATGTTGATCTTTCTGCCCAACAGGCCCCGGGGGCGCACCAACAGAAAGGTGACCAGTATTACGAACCCGATGATGTCCCGGTAGCCGGTCGAGACCAGCTGGACACCGAAGTTCTCGATAATCCCTAAAAGATAGCCGCCGAGAATGGCCCCGGGAATAGAGGTGAGCCCCCCGAATACCGCGGCGCTGAAGGACTTGAGTCCCGGAAGGTTTCCCATGCTAAAGACGACGGCGTTGTAGTAGACCGCCGCGAGAACCCCGGCAATCCCCGCCATCGCGCCGGCGATCGAGAAGGCGATTGAGATGGTCCGGTCTACGTTTATCCCCATGAGCCCGGCCGTCTTAAAGTCGAGGGAGACCGTGCGGATTGCCAGCCCCATCTTGGTCTTGTAGAGAAAGAGCTGCAGAACGATAAGGACCGTAGCGGCGGTGCCGACCATGACGACCTGTAGCCAGCTTACGTTTACTCCGGCGATTACCGCAGCGTTTCCGCTGTAGAAAGCGGGCATCGACTTGACCTCGGCGCCGAAGAGCACCGCCGCCAATTCGTTGAGGAAGACCGAGAAACCGATGGTACAGATAAGCGAGGCGATCCGCGCCACCCCCCGAAGGGCCCGAAAGGCGAGCTTTTCCAAGACAAAGGCGACCATGTAGCCGCCGACGGCGCCGGCGAGAATTCCGAGGAAAACGTCCGGCACCACGTAGGTAACCAGGAAGTAGCCGGAGAAGGCGCCGATCATGTAGAGCGAACCGGTGGCAAAGTTGACCAGTTTGAGTACGCCGTAGACGATCGCGAAGGAGATGGCGAGGAGGGCGAAGAGGCTCCCCTGCGTTATCCCGTTGATGAGCTGCTGAACAAATAACACGGCAGGCCCCTGCTAGAGTCGACTCGTAAAGAGGCCGGTGGCCTACAAGAGACCACCGGCCGGTTGATTCGTGAAAGGGTAGGAAACCTACTCGTCCCAGACCTGGAAGGTGCCGTCCTCGATTACGAGCTTGCGGTAGCCCTTAACGGCGTCGCCGTCCTCGGTAAAGGTGATGCTACCGGTAAGCCCCGGGAAGTCTTCGGTTGCAGCTAAGGCGTCCCGAATGGCTTCGCTGTCGGTGCTTCCGGCACGCTCGATGGCGTCCGCCAGGAGCATCATCGCGTCGTAGGCCAGGGCCGCATGGAAGTTCGGATTGGCACCGTTGCGCTCTTCGAACTCGTCGACGTAGTCCTGGACCATGGGGTCGGTGTCCTCGGTAAAGAAGCCGGTTGCCGTGTAGAGGCCTTCCACCGAGCTGCCGCCGAGGTCGATAAGCTGCGTCGAGTAGAGGGAAGTCGGTCCGAGAACCGTTACATCCCACCCGAGGCGATCTCGTTGCAGGTTGATGGCCGCACCGTCGTTGTAGAAGGACGCGATATACAGCCCGTCGGCGTCGCTCTGGGCGAGCTTCGCAAGGGCTGCGGTAAAGTCACGCTCGCCGTCGAAGTAGAACTCGGTTCCGACAACCTCTCCGCCCATCCCTTCGAAGGCCTCTGCGAAGTAGTTTGCGGCGTCGATTCCCCAGTCGTTGTTCAGGTGGAGAACCGCGACCTTCCGGAGGCCGAGCCCTTCGTAGGCAAAGGCCGCGTTGTGGGGGCCTTCTCCGGCTTGGGTCCCGACGATGCCGAAGCTCCACTCGGAACCACCGGCGTAGTCGGCGTGGCTCGCCGTCGGCGAGAGCTGGACCATACCAGCCGCGTCGTAGATCGGCTGGGCCGCCATCGAGCTGGAGCTCGAGAAGGCGCCGATCTGGGCGACAATCGTCGGATCGGACGTCCACTTCTGCGCCAGGGTCGCGGCTTCCTGGGGATTCCCCTTGGTATCACCCACGCTCAGGCGGAACTCCCGGCCTCCGAGGACCCCCCCGGCTTCGTTCAGATGGTCTATCGCCATCTCGACCGAGCGCTGAAAGTTAACCCCGTACTCGGACCAGTCCCCGGTAATCGGGGCGCTCAGGGCGATGTGGATATCACCCTCATCGTCTGCTGCGCTCCCTTCCTGCCCACCGGCCGCGAAGGCGGTCAGGGACAGGGTCAAAAGAAGCGAAAGGACGAGAAGCAAACTCTTGCGTTCTCTCATATTGTAACCTCCTTACGGATGCCTCCGGCACCCGCATTAGTGT
>CAZTRQ010000111.1:0-7534 GCA_964616245.1 uncultured Spirochaetaceae bacterium
CTTTGCGCTAACTCCCCATAAGACGGTTCGGGACGAACATTACGATGTCCGGTATAAAGGTGACCAGAAAGAGGATGATGAGCATCGTAACGTAGAAGGGCAGCATCGCCTTTGCCGTTTCTTCGATAGTCGTTCGGCCGACCGCGCATCCCACGAAGAGCGCCGACCCGACTGGGGGGGTGCAGAGACCGATCCCCAAATTCAGCATCATGACGATACCAAACTGGATCGGGCTCATGCCCAGCTCGGTTACGACCACCGGAAAAAGAATGGGTGTGGTGATCAGGATGAGGGGCGCCATATCCATTATCATCCCCAAAATCAGCAAAAGCAGGTTGATTAGCAAGAGCAGGACGATACGGTTCTGTGACACCGCCAGGAGCGCCTCGGTGGCCTTGGCCGGAATCTGGAGAAAGGCCAAAAGCCATCCAAAGGCCGCCGCGGCAGCGATAAGGCTCATGACGATGGCAAGCGTGTGGAGGCTCGACCGGAGGATGTTCCATAAGGCCTTGAAAGGGATCTCGCGGTAGACAAAAAATGTGATGAACACCGCGTAGATGGTCGCGACCGCCGCCGACTCCGTGGCGGTAAAGACGCCGGAAAGGACGCCTCCGATAATGATGACCGCGGTAAAAAGCCCGAGTATCGCATCCTTGGTAATCGTCGCCGCTTCCTTCAACGTGAACTTGTCCTCTTTGGGGTAGCCCTTCCGGACGGCGATAACGTAGCTGATTATCATCAGGGCGAGGCCGAGCATTACGCCGGGGACGAAGCCGCCGAGGAAGAGGCGGCCGACGGAGATGCCCCCGGCGGCGAGGGAGTAGATGATGACGTTGTGGCTGGGAGGAATGATAATACCCTGGCAGGCGCTGGTCACGGTGACGGCGACCGCGTAATCGGCGTCGTACCCCTTCTTCTTCATTATGGGAACCATGATGGTCCCAATGGACGAAACGTCGGCCACTGCGGAGCCGGAGATCCCGCCGAAGAACATACTCGCAAGGACGTTTACCTGGGCCAGCCCTCCACGCATCCGGCCGACGATCAGGTTACTAAACATAATCAAGCGGCGAGAAATTCCACCCTTGCTCATTATTTCGCCGGCGAGGATAAAGAAGGGAATCGCGAGGAGCGAGAATATCCGCGTTCCTTGTATCATGCGTTGCACGATCGCCGCCATCGGAATTCCAAGGTAGGAAGCAGTCGCTATCGACGAGATTGCAAGGGAGAAGGTTATCGGAACCTTTAAAATCAGAAGGAGGGCGAAGCCTCCCAACAGTATTACGGACGCAACTCCCAGATCAGGCATCTTCTTCCTCCCAGGCCCTTCGATCGCTTTCGAGTTCGGTATCGGTTTCGTAGCCGATGAGGTCTGTCACCCCTTCGTAGAGTAGGAGGAGAGCCGAAAGAGGAAGCACCGCGTAGAGGTATCCCGACGAGAGGCGCGAAGCAGGCATTATAGACCGCATCGCGACTTGGATCAGATGATTCCCGTAGATAAAGAAGACCCCGCCTACCACGATTACCCCGACGGCCGCTATCCGCTGCAGGATCGAGTCCAGCCAGGGAATCGGACGGCGCCATAGATGGAGGCTGATGTGCAAACGCTTTCGGACTCCCATCGGGATGGAGAGAAAGACAAACCAGCCGACCAGGACGAGCGCGATCTCCTCACCCCACCGGAGTCCGGCGTTGAGGACATAGCGCATAAAGACGTTGACGCTTATGATCAGCACCATCGCAACCAGAAGGGTCCGCGCGATTACCGCGGAGATCTTGTAGAGCGAATCGAATGCTGCGACGAGTAATCGGCCGATCTTCCCGAGCATGGGCTCCCTCTCTCAGAACGAAAAGCACGTCGCCGGAATCCCTGCAACAGTGCGAGGACCCGGCGACGTATCAAAAGAATTTTTCTACTCTAGGTGTTAGCGTACCGCGCGAATTCTGGCAACAACTTCCTGAAGCTCGGGCGAAAGTTGGTCGTAGAGCGGTTGCATCGCCGCCTGAAAATCCGCGTAGGCTTCCGGGCTTAGCTCGGTAATGACGTTACCGGCATCGCGAATTTCGCTTTCCGCGACTTCGACGAAGTTTGCCCACTGCTCTATCTGGTAGTCGATGGAGTCCTTCGCTGCCTGTCGAATAATCTCCTGGTCCTCTTCGCTCAGTCGGTCCATCACGATCTTGCTGGCGATCAGAATCTCGGGAACTCGGGTGTGGCGATCGAGGGTGTAGTACTGCGCGACTTCGTAATGGCTCGTCGAATAGTAGCTCGGCCAGTTGTTCTCCGCGCCGTCTATAACGCCGGTCTGGAGGCCGCTGTAGACTTCGCCGAAGGGCATAGGGGTCGCGACGGCACCAAGGGCTTCCACGAGACCAACCATCAGATCGCTCTGCTGGACGCGGAACTTCAGGCCTTCCATGTCGGCGATGCTTGTAATCTCGCGAACCGAATTGTAGAAGCTCCGGGCTCCGGAGTCGTACCACGCGAGACCGACGAAATCGGCGGGTTCTAAGCTCGCAAGAAACTCGTCGCCGATGTCGCCCTTCAAGACGTTCCACATGTGGTCGGCGTCCCGGTAGAGGTAGGGCATCTGGAGAGCGTCGAGGGAGGGCGAGAAGGCGGCGAGGGGCGAGATGCTCACGCGGGTAAAGTCGATCGCGCCGAACTGAACCTGCTCGATCACGTCCCGCTCTTCACCAAGCTGTGACGAGTGATAGACCTCGATCGTAATGCGACCGTCGGTCCGTTCCTCTACGAGCTCGGCAAAGTAGTAGTTTCCCTGGGTGGTGGGATAGTCCTGGACGTGGGTTTCGGCGAGACGCAGAACGATGGGCTCGTCCATGGCCTGCTCGCCGGCACCGCCGCCAAACACCATCCCGGTAACAAACACGAGAACCGAGATAGCTATCAGGGTTTTCTTCATCTTATCCTCCTTATGGATTGATTACTCAGTGTCAGCCCGTTTTGGCGATCGCACAACCGGATGATCGGGTCATGTTCTGGACGAATTTGCGGGACGGCAGACCGGGTAAGGAGTATCTTGCGGCATTAGCACGTATGTGCCCCGTCTTGGGCTATTGCTGGTTCTTTCTGAAGGCACTCGGGGTCAGGCCGGTTATCCGTCGGAATACCCGGCTGAAGTAGTTCTGGTCCGCGTATCCTACTCGGGCCGCGATCTCTTTTACCGAGAGAGACTCTTCCCGGATAAGCCGCTGGGCAGCTTCGATGCGCCGGGCCGTCAGATAGTCGAGAACGGTCGACCCCGTGGCGCTTTTGAAGATTCGGGAAAGATGAAAAGGCGAGAGACGGACGTGGTCCGCGATTCGGTCGAGGGAAAGATCCTCCGCGTAGCCTTCGTCGATAAGCTGGCGGGCCGACCGGACCGCCTGGTGGGTCGATTCGCCGGCCTCCGATGCGTGGTGGGCGAGGTGCTCGCAGATTCCCGCGATCGAAAGCCGCAGGTCTCGCTCCCCGGGCTCGGCGTCGGGATCGGAAATCGAACGGACCAGCCCCGGGACTGTCGGCGAAAGCCGTCCGATCTGCATCGCCGTTGCGTGGACGACGTAGGACATTACCTCGACAAGCTCCTCCCTCATGGCTTCTATACCCGGCGCCACCGCCCGGACGTGGTCGAAGAGATCGGTGCCGAGCCGTTCCATCGCCTCGGCGTCGCCGGAGAGAATCGCCCGGACCAGCTTTTGTTCGGAGTCGAGGAGGGCTCGGCGGGCCGACCGATCCGCCGGACGACCGGAGCCCGTGCCGCCGCCGGGAGCGGAGCCGCCTTTGGTCGCGGTCTTGGCGTTGGCGAACCGCAGCCCGAGACCCGAGAACCCCGGCGAAGGACCGTCCACCCCGGCGGTTACCGCCACCCCCAATTCCCGCCGGGCCAAATCGATTACCCGGCGCACCAGGGTGCCCGGCGTCGCCGAACCCTCGGCGGCTTCGGCGTCCGCCTCGGTAACGAGGAGGGCGTACAACGCCGAGGTTTCGGTGCCGGCCAACAGCAGCACCCCGGTGTGCAGGCATTCGCGTCGAAGGATGGACACCACCCGGCGCCGCAGCACCCGCTCGTGGACCGCCGAATCCGGTCGGAGAAGCTCCCCCTCGGCCTTTACTCTCATTACCAGGGCGGTAGTCTGTGGTTCCTTCTCGCCGTCTATGTGCAGATAGCGACGGAGGATCGACTCGTCGATATGGCCGAGGACGGCGTCTCCGATCAGCTTGCTCTCCGCGAGATTACGCTCGTCGGTATCGGCGGAGGCAGCGGAGGTACCGCCGGGCGTCTCGAGGGCGCGCTCCTCCAAGAGTTTTTCGGCAAGGCCCCGAACCACTTCTTCGATACGGTCGTTGCTCGCCGGTTTGATGATAAAGTCGTCGGCGTGGAGGCGAATCGCCTCCTGTGCATAGTCGAAGTAGTTGAAGGCGGTAAGAAAGACGATACGGGTACGGGGATGGAGCTCCTTGATCTTTCGGGCCGCCTCAATTCCGTTGATACCCGGCATCTTTATGTCGAGGATAGCGATATCCGCCGGCGTTTCCTGGGATAGCTCGATCGCCTCTCTGCCGTTGGCCGCTACCAGCACTTCGTCGACGACGTCGTCGACCTCTCGGATGACGAACTGCAGCGCTTCGCGTTCTAATCGCTCGTCGTCGGCCACAAGGACCCGAAACATCCCTTCCTCCTACTGTGCCGGAAACCTAATCGTAACGACCGTGCCGCCGTCGGGGGGAGAGCTCACGTCGAAGCGCAAGTCGTCTCCGTGGAGAAGCCCGAGCCGCGTCTTGACGTTGCGCAATCCGATGTGGTCCACCGGACCGTTGAGGGCATCGGGTATCGACGCGATTCCCACACCGGTGTCGGCTACCGTAATAACGACGGACGAGCCCTCGAGGCCGCAATCGACGGTCACCGTACCTCCTTCCTCCCTCGGCTCGATTCCGTGCCGGATCGCGTTCTCCACCAAGGGTTGCACCGTCAGGGCGGGAATGCTCACCAACCGGGCGTCTACCCTGCAGTTGAGCACAAACTCGAGGCGCTCGTGAAACCGGTGGCGCTGCAACATAATGTACTCCTCGACGACCTGGAGCTCGTCTTCGAGGCTTACCGTGGTGTGGGGCTCCTGGAGCATGTATCGAAACACTTGGGCGAGGGACTGGATAAGGTTCGTGGTTTCGGAAGCACCCTCGAAGAGGGCGGTTCGGGAGATGGTGTTAAGGGTGTTGAAGAGAAAGTGCGGGTTAATCTGAGACTGAAGGCCGAGGAGCTGAGCCTCCCGGAGGGAGTGGCTCAGCCGGGCGGTGTGAAGCTCGAGCTCCCGCTTACCCTGGACGTCGTGAATAAGCTGTTTGACGTTCCGCTGCATCGTGGCGAAGGCATCGGCGAGAATCTGTATCTCGTCGGAGGTTTCGACCCGGATGATGGCGGCGTCGAGATTGCCGCCGGATATTTCCTGCGCCGTCTGCGCCAGGGACACGATCGGCCGGGTAACAGTTCGCGAAAAGAGCATCGAGAAACCGACCATCAACAGAATTAAGAGCACCACCGCGGAACCGGAGCCCACCGCCGTGGCCCGCGCGCGGCGAGCGAGGAGGGCGACATCCTCCTCGCCGACGTCCAACCGGACCTGCAAGAGCCTCTCGGCGTAGCCGTCGACGTAGCGACGGATCTGAACACCCCGGACGTAATGGCTGTAGGCCCCGCCGGCTCCGGAATCGGTCGACCGGACCGCGCTGTTCATGGCGCCGACGTAGGCGAGGAGCCCAAAGTGCATGGCCCGAAGCTGGAAGTAATCCTCGATTTCTTTAGTGGAGGTTCGATCCAAGGTCCGGTGCAGCTGTGTCAGCGCCGGCACAAGCTCGTAGTAGGTTTCCCGGTCTCCCTGCGACAGGTCGCGAAGGTAGCGTTCCACCGCTCGTTCGCTCTCCGACAGGAGCACGCGGAAACGGTGGATAGCGAGGTAGCTGTCGAGGTAGTCGCTAAAGATTGTGCTCTGCTCGGCGACGAGCCAGCCGACGCTGACCGCGATAACGACCGTTAGAACCGCGATCGCCGTAAAGAGAAGCACCTGCCGGGCGTTCAGCGACCGGCGGGGAGAAGGGCCCTCCGTCTCCTGCATGGCTGCATTGTAGCCCTATCTCTGTCCCTCCGGCTACTCGAAGACCGCGAGAAGCTATGCGCCGGTTAGCCGGGTATTCGTTCCCGAGGTATGGCGATGGTAAACCGAGGCGTCGGGCTTCGGCGAATGGTCAACCGGCCGCCGAACTGTCTCACAAGAGCCCGCAGAATCCGAAGGCCCTGGCGCTCCGGATCGTCGAGGTCGACGGAGTCGTCTATCGGAAACCCGTTCATGTCGGCGACGACTTCTAAGTGCTCCGGTGCATCGGAGGGGCCCGAATCGCCCTCCGGCTGCGGAACAAGGTAGAGCTCGAAGCGGTTCTCGCAGCCGGGGGAGAAGCTGTGCTTGACCGCGTTGGTCGCGACCTCGGCGACGGCGAGTCCGAGGGCCCGGGCGTCGGTGTAGAGGAGTGTTAGAGCTCCGAGGTCGCAGCTCGTCTCCACGGGGAAGGGAGCCGTCGCGAAGACGCGGCTGAGGATGCCCGTGACAAGTGGCTGAAGGGCGACGACTTGTCCGCTCCCCTCGAAGGAGACCAGGGAATGCAACTGCGAGAGCGCTTCGATTCGGGCGATAACGTCCGAAAGATCGCACTCCAATTCGACGCTCCGTTGCTTTAGCTCCAGAAAGGACCGCACCATCGTTAGTCCGTTAACTATTCGGTGGTTCGCCTCCTCGGCGTGGAGATTTCGGAACGCAACCGTGCTAGTGAGCGTCTCTGCCACGGAATGGCGGTGGAGCGCGGTCCTGATGGACCGAACGAGGTACTCACTTGACCCGCTCCCTTTGCGGACGTAGCCGTAGCAGTCGTCCTCTCGGGTTTTCCCCAGAGTTAACGCGTCGTCTCTGCCGGAGTAAAAAATAAGGGGAATGCCGTGCCTCTCGTTGATAAGCCTCGCCGCGGCGCCGCCGTCTATGTGCCCCGGACCGAGGTAGATGTCCATCAGCACCAGATCGATAGCCTCTCCCCCGGCGAGGCGGTCGAGGGCGTCCTCCCCGGTAAGAGCGTAGGTCGCATCGAAGCCGTTCTCCCCTAGAATGGCGCAGACCAGCTCTGCGACGACGGCTTCGTCTTCTACGACAAGGATTCTCTCATGCACGTCCTCCCCCTTATAATCCGAGTCTACAGTCCTGTCTGCTGAATTTCCCGGCGGATGGATATATTTGTTATTAAAAAACTATAAAGCTAATTCGAGCTATTAGCAATGAGCGCAGGGCGCGTCCCCCCTTTTTTCGTGCTACTCCCGGTCGAATCCTCGAATAGTTGGTACATTTGAGAGCGTGAAAAAGCTGACCGGATTGCTACTGATTGTCTCCATCGCCTCGAGCCTAACGGCTGCGGGGGCCGAAAGCAACGCCTCCACGGCGCCGGGCCCCGCCCCGGCCGCCCAGCTTCGCTCTGCCGAAGGTCGACAGGCCG
>CAZTRQ010000112.1:0-7524 GCA_964616245.1 uncultured Spirochaetaceae bacterium
CGCCCAGGGTAAGCTGCTCGGCCTTGCCCCGGAGCTTCCCCTTCGCCGAAGAGGCACCGTGGGCGATTGCCCGGACTATTTCGTCCTCCTCGGTCAAGAGCTGGACGGAGCGATGGATCTCTCCAAACCGACTGGTGGCGAGAATGATAGCCGAAAAGCGGCGCTGGCGCTTCACAGGCGGAGAGCCCCCAGGCTTGACTGGCTTTCGGTGAGAGCTAGATATTCTGGGTAAAGGAAACCCGTGCCAACCCCCACTGAAATAATCCCCGCAGACCAGATACTGCCGAATAGATTGCTCATTGTCCCCCTGAACGGACGCCCCATCTTTCCCGGCATTTTTACACCTCTGATGCTCCAGAGCAAGGAGGACCTCGCAGCCGTCGAGCAGGCGATGGCCGGAGACAGCATGATCGGCCTGGTGTTGACGAAGAACGAGGACGAGGGCGAGCCCGAGGCCGCGGACCTTCAGAACGTCGGCACCGCAGCCAAAATTGCTCGAAAGATCAACCTGCCGGACGGTGGGGTAAACGTCTTTATCTCGACCCTAAAGCGGTTTCGCACCAAGAAGACCCTCTCCAAGTCGGACCCCATCGTAGTTGCCGTCGACTACCTCGACGACGAGTTCCAAGACGGTGCCGAGGACGAGATCAAGGCCCTGACCCGGTCCCTTATCAGCGAAATGAAGCAGGTCTCGGAGAACAACCCGCTGTTCTCCGAAGAGATGCGGCTGAACATGGTCAACATCGACAACCCCGGGAAGATCGCCGACTTTATCGCCTCGATTCTAAACCTCCCCCGGGACGAGCAGCAACGCATCCTCGAGACCACCGACGTCAAAGAACGCATGGAGCAGGTCCTTATCCACATAAAGAAGGAGCAGGAGCTTCTCCGGATCCAGAAGAAGATCCAGAGCCAGATAAACGAGAAGATCGAGAAGCACCAACGCGAGTTCTTTTTGAAGGAGCAACTCAAGGTCATCAAGGAAGAGCTCGGTATGCCCGTCGATGCGAAGCATTCGGAGTACCTCCGGATAAAGGAAGCGGTCGACAGCCTCCCCCTCGAAAAAGACGTCCGGGAGCCGGTGGAGCAGGAGCTCGAAAAGTTCTCCCTGATGGAGCCGACCTCCTCGGAATACCACGTTACCCGGAATTACCTCGAGACCATCATCAGTCTGCCCTGGGGAGACCCCGATCCAGTCACGATCGATATGGAGAAAGCCCGGCGAATCCTCGACCGGGACCACTACGGCCTCGAGGACGTCAAGGAGCGCATTACCGAGTTTCTCGCGGTCCGGAAGCTCAAAGGGGACTTTAAGGGCTCGATTATCTGCTTAGTCGGACCGCCGGGGGTCGGGAAGACCTCCGTCGGACAGTCGATCGCCCGGGCCCTTGGGAAGAGCTTTTTCCGGTTTTCCGTGGGTGGTATGCGGGACGAAGCCGAGATAAAGGGACACCGCCGGACCTACGTCGGGGCGATGCCCGGGAAGATTATCCAAGGGCTCCGGGTGGTCAAGAGTAAGGATCCGGTCTTTATGATCGACGAGATCGACAAGCTCGGCGCCTCCTACCAGGGGGACCCCTCGTCGGCGCTTCTCGAGGTGCTCGATCCGGAGCAGAACGTCACCTTCCGGGACCACTACCTCGACCTGCCCTTCGACATCTCGAGCATCCTCTTTGTTACGACGGCCAACACCCTCGATACCATTCCGGGGCCCTTGAGGGACCGGATGGAGATTATTCGTCTCTCGGGGTACATCGACGACGAGAAGGTGGCGATCGCCCGGAAGTACCTTATTCCCCGGTCCCTCGACCGGGCGGGTCTCGGCAAGAAAGACGTAAAGTACACCAAGAAGGCGCTCGTCGCGATCGCCGACGGCTACGCCCGGGAAGCCGGAATGCGTAACTACGAGAAGGCCCTGGACCGCATCCACCGGAAGCTTGCGAGTAAGACCGTAACCGAGACGGCGAAGCCCCCCTACTCCATCGACGCCGAGGACCTGACGGATCTCTTGGGGCAGCCGGCCTTCCGGGCCGAAGACGCGGCGGAGCTTACCCGGCCGGGAATGGCCACCGGTCTCGCCTGGACGCCCTACGGGGGACAGACCTTGACCATCGAGTCGGCGGCGGTCCCGGGAAAGGGCTCCTTCAAGCTCTCGGGGCAGATGGGTGATGTGATGCAGGAGAGTGCCGGCATTGCCTACACCTACGTCCGGGAGATCGCCGAGAACTTCGGCGTCGACAAAGACTACTTCGAATCGCAGCTGGTCCACCTGCACATCCCGGCGGGAGCGACGCCGAAGGATGGCCCTTCGGCGGGTATCACCATGGCGTCTAGCCTGCTATCATTGGCGACGGGCAGGAAGATCAAGAAGCGCCTGGCGATGACCGGAGAGCTCTCCCTGGTGGGAAACGTCCTTCCGATCGGCGGGCTCAAGGAGAAGGTGATTGCAGCCCGCCGGAATAGGGTCAAGGACATTATCTACCCGAAGGCGAATGAGCAAGACCTTCTCGAGGTCCCGGAGCACATCCGAAAGGGCATTACCTTCCACCCGGTGGAGCGGATGGATGAAGTTATCGCGCATCTCTTCTAAAGGAACGACGCTTGTTCTCCTGGTTCTGGCAGTGATGGTTGCCGGCTGCACCCCGCAGAGCGAGACGCCGACGGAGGATCCGGCCCAGGCGCCGGCCACCGCGACGGACCTTCTCGAGCCGCTCCTCGGTGCCCTGCCCCTGGAAACCCGAAGCGCGATCAAGGCGAACCCCGAGGACTTCCTCCGGTTGGCGATCGCGGTGGCCGAATCCCGGCCCCTGAACTGGGTTCTCGTCGACAAGCACCACGGTCTTGCGCCGGATTTCGTGCCCGAGAACCTCGTCCCCGTGGTGGAGCTCCCGGGCCCCCTCGTAGTCAACCGAGAGGGAATGCTCCTCGAGCGCCGGGCCGCCGAGGCGCTGGCCGAGATGGCGGAAGCCGCCGCCGGCGAGGGGGTCACCTTGGACGTCTCTTCGGCTTACCGGAGCTACGACTATCAGAAGGGTCTCTTCGATCGCCACGTCGCCCAACTCGGAATGGAAGAAGCCTCTCGGGTTTCTGCAAGACCGGGGCACTCGCAGCACCAGTTGGGTACCGCCGTCGACTTCGGGTCGATTACCATCGCCTTCGCCGATACTGCCGCCGGCCGATGGCTTGCCCGGGAGGCGTGGCGCTTCGGCTTTTCTCTCTCCTACCCCGAAGGCGCCGAGGAGATTACCGGTTACTCCTACGAGCCCTGGCATTTTCGCTACCTCGGGACCGACGCGACCCTCCTCGAACGGAACTACTTCGCCGGAATGCAGCAGTGGATGTTGGAGTTCCTCGACGCCCACGCCCGGCACCTCGTGGTTGCTCGAGAGTAGCGCGACCGATATGCTTTTGGGGTAATGCAGAACTGGAACGAGCTAAACGACAGAGCAAAGCGGCTGGGATTTCGATTCGGCAGC
Organism: uncultured Spirochaetaceae bacterium; assembly: GCA_964616245.1. Lineage (GTDB taxonomy): Bacteria > Spirochaetota > Spirochaetia > DSM-27196 > PWMO01 > CAYPUT01. Next base: position 3,477 of record CAZTRQ010000112.1, read on the forward strand.
TACCTGCTTCCGGGTCCCGAAATAGACCCTGACACCTGGGCGGTCATCGCCTGCGACCAACACACCTCGAACCCCGAATACTGGCACCACGTAGAGAGCGCGGTGGGGGAAGCACCATCGACCCTCAGGCTGGTACTCCCGGAGGTCTACCTCGGGACCGGCACCGAGGATAAGCGTCTCGAAGCGATTCGACGGGCGATGGAGGGCTACCTTAAGGGAGGGCTTCTCCGGGAAACGGGGGTCTCGGTAATCGCGGTTGAGCGGTCCACACCCTACGTGCCGGGACGACGAGGGCTCGTTGTGTTGTTGGATTTGGAGCGCTACGACTATCACCCGGAGTCGCGCCTCCCGGCCCGGGCGACCGAGGAAACCTTGGAGCACCGGTTACCCCCACGGATGGCCATTCGGCGCGAGGCTGCTGTGGAGGTGTCCCACGTTCTCGTTCTCCTCGACGATCCCGGGAACACCGTCATCGGGCCGGTGTTCGCAGCCCTCGAGGGAGCCGAGCCGGACTACCACGCCCGACTGATGGGGAACGGCGGCGAGCTTTCGGGGTATGTCGTCGAAGACACCGAGACCGCCAACGGCGTGGTCGACGCCCTCGAAGCAATCGCCGCCGCGGGTCCCGAGCGCTACCAGTCGGAGGATCCCCTCCTCTTTGCCATCGGAGACGGTAACCACTCCCTGGCTTCGGCGAAGAAGGTCTGGGACGAGCGGAAAGGCGCCCTCGGACCGGAGCACCCCTTACGCTACGTAATGGTCGAGCTCGTAAACAGCCACGACCCGAACCTAAACGTCCAGCCGATACACAGACTCGTCAAAAACAGAGCACCCGCCGATCTCCGGCGGGATATCGAAGCAATCGAAGGGGTAAACACGGTTCCCGATGCGGCTGCCGAGGGTCGCGGCACCGCCGACGGTCTGTATTTCTGGAGCGCCGAGGGGGCCTATCGTCTAATTTCGACGGCTCTGAGCCCGACGGAGATCGGGGTTCGGCTACAGCGTCGCTTGGAAGCGCTGGAAAAGGACACCCCGGCGATCGAGGTCGACTATATCCACGGGGCGGAGGAGACTATACGGATTGCCCGGGAAAGCGGGGGGTGCGCCATCCTCTACCCGGAGATAGACCCGAAGATCGTCTTCGAGACGGTTGCTCATCATCGGGTGCTTCCCAGGAAATTTTTCTCCCTCGGGGAGTCGGAAGAGAAGCGCTACTACTTCGAATGCCGGCGGATAGATTCGCGCTGAGGCGGGTCCACGAAGGAGAGAACCAAGAAACAGAGCAAGGCGACGACAAAGGCTATCGACCGAAAGAGGGGGCGCCGGTCCGGAGGCGGGTCGATCTGCCGGACCACCACGGCCCCGGGCCTTAGATTCGACGCTTTTCGAAGGTCTCGGGGAAGGTAGACGATCATCTCGTTTTCCCCGAAGAGGAGGAGCCGTCGGGCTTCCACCTCGATAAGATGAGGATCGAACCGAAGGCGCTCCACCTGGCTCACCAGGACTTCCCGTTGAGCCTCGATCGCCTCGACGTTTGCGGCTAGGGCATCCCGGTAGGATTCCAATTGTTCGTAGGCTTTCGAGCTATAGGTCCCATTGACGAGCGTCAGCGACAGCTGAACGCATAGACCGACGGCAAGGGAGAGCAGCAGGGTCTGTAACCTCACATCACCTAGTACGGACAGATATGGTCTATACTTTACCGCCGAATTTGGAGAATATTGACAAGTGTGTAGGCGCGGGCTACATTGATTGATGGTTCAACAGTCTCATCTCTCGTGCCGATAAAATAGAAGAACAGCACTGGCCCAGGAGAATATATGGCAGACAAGGATCAGAACCAGAATCTCGAAGACAGCGCGAGCCTCGGTGAGGATCTCGAAGAATACGGGGTCTGGGTAAAAGCTGGGCCGGAAGATGTAGACGAGAATGAAGGCGAGTCCTTGTTCGGTCTTGCGGACCTCGAAGAAGAAAGCGAAACGACCCTGACCAGCGAAGAAGAAGACCTCTTGGCGGACCTCGAAGAGTCGGAACCCGAATCGGATGGGGCTGAATCGATAGAATCCTTGGATCTCGAAGCTGACGATCTCTCCTTCGACGACCTCGAGCTTCCGGAACCCTCTTTCGAAGACGATCTCTCGGACCTTTCCGTCGACCAGGAAGACGAGAAGCTCGAGGAGCCGGAGGGCGAATCCCTCGATAATTTGATAGAAGAGGAAGGCCTCGACTTCGGTGGCATTCCCGGTAGCGAAGAGGACGAATTCGAGGATCTAACTATCGAAGACGAAGACGAGCCCCGGGGCGGAGAAGAGCTTCCGGAGCTGGAATTCGAGGCGGAGGCGACCTTCGACGAAATCGAGCTCGAAGAGCCGCATCCGGAAGACGAAACCATAGAGTTAGACGGTGAGGAACTACCGAGTCCCGAGAGTCTCGAGGATGATTTCGACGACGTTTCCGCTGTGGAAGCGTCGATGACGGCTCCCACATACGAGCCGGCAGCCGCCGAGGAACAGAGCCAGTCCCAGGCCGACGGCCGGGTACTCGCCACCATCGAAGAGGAGCTTGCCTCGATCAAGTCGGAGCTGCATCAGCTTCGAGCAGAGCTTGCCTCCTTCCGAGGTGGACAGCCCCAGGCTCCGGAACCGCAAGGAGAGACGCCCCCCTCCGAGGAAGAAGAGGACGGGGAAGTCACCGGCTTCTTCGAAGAAGACGAAGACGAAACCATCGCCCTAACCGGCGACGAGTTGGACAATATTCTCAACACGGCGGAGTTTACCGAAGAGGCGGGCAAGCCTTCAGACTACGAGGACTTCGATCTCTCCACAGATTTCGACGACTCGGACATACTCGGATCCGGCGAAGACCTTATCCCCGAAGAAATGGACATGACGCCGCCTGAGGACAACGACGAGCACACCGAAGTTGCTGCGGTCGACTTGGATCTCGGCGGTTTCGAAGAAGAGCCGGAAGACCAGAGTCCGATCGAGGAGATTACCCTCGACGATATCGAAGAAGAAACCGGCGGAGTCGACGACCTGGTTCTCGACGACCTGACGATAGGCTCCGAGGACATACCGGCCCTCGAGCTGCCGGAAGAGGAGAGCTTCGGTGGAGACGAGAACGACGTCGCCACCCTCGCCGAAATGGACATCGACTCGGAGCTCGCCGGCATCGACGAACTAAAGGACGAGCCCGAATCCGAGGAGACTACCGAAGACGAGGCGATCGAGATCGACTTGTCGGAACCGGAACCTGAACCGGAACCCGAAGAGCTCTTGGGAGACCTCGAGGACGCCGACGTCAGCGAAGAGATGGACGTCCCGGAGGCGGAAGAGACCGTCGCCGAGTCCGCGCTTCCGCCGGACCTCAAGACGGAGATCCGATCGGTACTCTCCTACATGGATCAACTCCTCGAGGCACTTCCGGAAGACAAGATAGAAGAGTTTGCTCGCTCGGAGCATTTTGAGGTCTACAAGCGCCTCTTCGAAGAGCTTGGGCTGGAGCAGCGATAATGGGCCTTTTTAGCAAAGTGATCGCCCTCGACCCCGGAGAGACACCGGCGGCGCCGAATCATCCCGGGCTCTTGACCCGGGCGCAGTCGGCTCAACACGGCGACGTCGATAGATCTGAGGTAAAAAAAAAAGTCCGCAAGGTCCTCAAGAAGTACAGGTCCCGCCGGAGCCGCCTGAGCAGATAGAGCCGGAGCAAGCCATAAGAGAGCTCCTCCGGGGGGTGGAGGCCATCACCCCGAGTATGACCGCTCCTCTACGTCTCTTTGCCCGGTTTCGAAAATCCCTCGGGATAAAAAAGGGTGCCCTTCTTCTTCCGGACCCGGACGGTGCCTACTTTTCGCCCTGGAGCAGCATCGGCTTCGACCGCACGACGGAACACCGGATGCGTATTCCCGAGAGTCGAGTGCCGGCGCAGGAAGAAGTGCCGGAGCTCTCGGAGTTCCGCCCCTTTTTCTCGGTCAGGGAGTTCTCGATGCTCGAAGAGATGTACCTCTATCCCTTTATCCGGGACAACACCGCCGTCGCCCTTCTTCTGA
>CAZTRQ010000113.1:0-7415 GCA_964616245.1 uncultured Spirochaetaceae bacterium
CTCGTAGAGGAGCCGCAGGTAGTCGATCGTAGCGAAGTGCGAGAGCACCGAGTCGGCGTCGGCGGCCTGGTTTCGGCGGGCGGTTTCGTCTTCGGCCCCCCGGCGACCCATCCGACCGTCTATCCGGCGGCCCTGTCCGTCTTCAAAAGACCCGACAATCTCCCTAAGCCGCTTTCCGTAGACGGCGTAGCCGAACTCGGCCTCCAGGGGCGAAAGGTCCTCCGGCGGCGCCGAGCCGGCGGCCCCGGTCGCGGTTTCGGCGACCCCCGTAGCGTCTGCCGCCGCCGCGGCCCGTCGGAACCCGGCGAGGGCCTTGGCGTTCCTGCGAACCAACTCCCCGGCGAAGTGGTCGTTCTCGAGGTCCTTGAGGACGGTGTACTGCATCTGGGGTAAGAGAAAGGAAAAGTCGATGGCGTCCCCCGAGAGGAGACGGTCGACCTCGGCGGCAAGCCCGGCGAAGATCTCCGGTGGTAGGAGAGGCCGGACGCCCTCGAGGCGCTCGTCGTACCGGAGGCGCAGAAGGGGCCGCATGTCCGAGAGGGAGGGCGTCGAAAAGGGCACGAGGACGTTGTGATAGAAGGAGACGGCAAACTGCCGGAGGATTTTGTCGACACCCGACAGAACGTCGATGTACCGGGCTACGAGCGGGCGCCGGGTGGCGACGGCCTCGAGGTAGGTGTATCCGAACCCTTCCTGCACCGAGGAGGAAACGATGGCGTCGGCGCTCTCCATAATGGAACGGAAGGGGATATCCGCCTTGGTTCCCGGGGAAAAGCGTCCGGCGACGAGTCCCGCATCGAAGGCGTCCTCGACCATCTGCGAATAGCGCCGTTCCTGGTCCGATGTCCCCGGAAGGGTGACGACCAAGTTCCAGGGTGTCGTCCCCCGGCCGGCCAACTCGGTCAGCAGGGCCGCCTCCAGGACGTTCTTTCTCCGGATGCACCGAACCGGATAGATGGCGAGGCGTCCCCCTTCGGCAAAGCGCCGGGACGCCTTGCCGGGAACAGCCGCAAGGGCGCGGCGGATCTCTCCCGGGTCGGAGTGCGAGCCGTCCGCCTTCGCCGGGCCCCCGATGTGGACGGGGTTCGGCAGCGCGAAAAGCAGGCCTTCCGGGACGCCGGCCGATAGGAGCACTCCGTAGTCCCGGCGGTTCAAGACGACGTAGCGAAGGTTCTCCAAGACCGGGTAGAGCGGCTCGGTGACATCCCGGTTGACCACCGCAAGGTTCTGATACCGCCCGGACTCCGGGAAGTCGTGGATCTGGAGAACGATCCTCTGGTGCGGCAACCTTCGGGCACTCCGGAGGAGGGCGTCGGTAAAGGCCGGGTTCTTGCCGATGTGGTGATTGTGGACCCACCAGAGCTCTTCCGGATCCGAGAGCTCGTTTAGAATCGCCTCGATTCTCTCCGAGAGCCCCGACCGCCGGCCCTCCGGTATCTCCGAGACATAATCGAGCTCCGGGTAGACCTTTAGCTCGACCGGCACCTTGCCGAAGGAGGCTTCCCGGAGGTTCTCGGTTACCGTATCCGCATTCTCCCGGCGGCCGGTAACGAGGCGCAAGGCGGTGACACCCTCGATGGAGGACAGAGCAATAGGTCCTGCAGCGGCTATGACCCCGGTCACGCCGCCGGGCTGAAGATGGTAGTGAAATATGGTCAACGTCAAAATGGGCTTCCGCCGGTTAGACTACGACATAGACGAATTGATTTCCACGATCTTTCGGCCTAAAGTGGGGTCACTATGAAACGTCCCCTCGAAGAGCTCATTGCGGAAATCTACGGGAAGGCGACTGCGGCCACGCTGATGCCGCGGCTAACGCAGCTTATACAGAGCTACCGCGGCAAGATCGCGGAGCCGGTTTCTCAACTTACCAACGGCAGCGCCCTCTCTCTCGGGAAGGAGGACGTCATCATGATTACCTACGGTGATCAGTTTTCCGGCCCCGAGGGGGTGCCCCTGAGCTACCTCCATCGCTTCCTCGAGGAGGACCTCGAGGGGACCGTCTCGGGGGTACACATCCTCCCGTTCTCTCCGTACTCCTCGGACGACGGCTTCTCGGTAATCGACTACCGGGAGGTGGATCCGAATCTCGGCTCCTGGGAGGAGATCCGACGGATTGCCGGCGACTTTCGCCTTATGGCGGACTTAGTGCTGAACCACTGTTCCGCCGGAAGCGACTGGTTTACCGAGTTTCTTAAATGGAAGGAGCCGTACCGGGACTACTTTATTACCGTTTCGCCGGGGACCGACACCTCGCAGGTCTTTCGTCCCCGGGCCCTGCCGCTTCTGACCCCCTTCGACACCGCCGACGGGGAAAAGCTGGTCTGGACCACCTTTAGCCCCGACCAGGTCGACCTTAACTACGCCAATCCGGAGCTCTTCCTCGAGATGGCGGACATCATGCTCTCCTACCTCGCGGAAGGAGCCCAGGTAATCCGCCTCGACGCAATCGCCTACCTCTGGAAGGAGCTCGGGACCTCCTGCCTCCATCATCCCAAGACCCACTTGATGGTCCAGCTCTTCCGGGACCTTTTCGACGAGCTGGCCCCCTGGGGAATCATCATTACCGAGACCAACGTTCCCCACGCGGAGAACATCAGCTACTTCGGGGACGGGGATAACGAGGCCCACATGGTCTACAACTTCTCCCTCCCGCCGCTGACCCTCGACGCCTTTATCCGGGAGGACGCGACCCACCTCGCCGACTGGGCCCGGAGCCTTACCGGCTTCGGAGAAGAGACCTCTTTCTTTAACTTTCTGGCCTCCCACGACGGCGTCGGCGTATTGCCGGCGAAGGGCTACCTCTCCGACGAGGAGGTCGAGAACCTCATCGAGACCGTCGAGGCCCGGGGGGGGAGGGTCTCCTACAAGAGCACGCCGACGGGAGACATCCCCTACGAATTGAACGTAAACTACCTCTCCGCCGTAACGGACCCGGCGCTCCCGGAGGACCAACGGGCCCGGGTCTTCCTTGCGAGCCAGGCCGTTATGCTGGCCTTTCAAGGCGTCCCGGGAGTCTACGTCCACAGCCTCTTGGGGTCCGAGAACTGGCAGGAGGGCGTCGAGAAGACCGGGGCGAACCGTACGATCAATCGCCGGAAGTTCGACTACCAGACGATAGCGACGGAGCTCCTGGCCGACGGCTCCTTAAGGCACATGGTCTTCGAGGGGTACAAAGAGCTTATCCGGGCCCGGGCAAAGGAGGCGGCCTTCGACCCGGCATCGCCTCAGGCTGTCCTCGCGACCCCGGCCAACGTCTTCGGTATTGCCCGGGGACCCTATCAGGATTCCGGGCCCGTCTACTGCCTGGTAAACGTCTCCGGCGCCGATGCGGAGGTGGTTCTTCCGAAACCGAAGAGCGAAGATGGTGGGTTCACCGACCTTGTCTCCGGAGACAGGCTCTTTCCCCATCCGGAATCCGCCGACAGCTGTTCGGTGGAGCTGAGCCCCTACGAGGTGCTCTGGCTGATCTGACGCCGCCCGGGGGCCCGGCCGAACCGGGGCCCGGCCGAAGGCGATCGGGAAACCGAAAGCCTATCGCGCAGGGTAGTCCGGATCGGCCAATGCGGCCTCCGGTGGCCATACCGTCACGACCTCATCATTCTGAATCTGGAAGGTCACCGTCGCGCCTCCAACGTTCTGTCCTCCTTCGTCCCATCGAGTCGAACCCCAGAACGTGGTTCCGGAGTAGGCCCGGAGAGCTTCCCGGACGGGGCCGGTGTGGGTGGTACCGGCTTCTTCGATAGCGAGCTGAAGCAAGAGGGCGCTCTGGCTCGCGGCAGCCGCGTGGTAGGTGGGCCCTTCGCCGAACTTTTCGGTGTACAGCAACGCGTAGTCGACGGAGGAGCCGAAGAGGGGACCGGAGTAGCTCATCTCCGGCATCCACCAGGCGACTCCGTATACCCGCTCGGCGGCCGCCCCCAGATTCGACCGAAACTCGAGGAGCTCCGGTCCCGCGACGAAGCCCAGAGCCATAAAATCTGCATCTTTCTCTTGAAGGTGGCGGACGGTAAGAATCGATTCTTGCAGATTGCCGGATCCCATCAGGGCCTGAGCCCCCGACTCGATAGCCTTCAGAATCGTCGAGGAGAGATCCCGGCCCCCCTCGGCGTACTCCTCCAAAGAGACAACCTCGAAGCCCCTGCTTTCCGCGTAGTCTCGGGCACCGGCGGCGACTGTCGTTGAGAAGGGGGCGTTGGGCGTAATGATGGCGAGGCGCCCGGGCCGGGGAGTCACGGAATCGAGCATGTCGATAAAGCTTGCGAAAATCTGGTCCGCCGGGGCCAGGACGCTAAAGACGTTCCGAAAGCCGCGGTCGTAGATGCCGCCTGCGTTTGCCAGTGGAACCATGGTTATCATGTCGTATTCATCGGCAATAGCCGCCGCGGCAAGGGTCGCCCGGCTCCCGAAGGGGCCCAGGAGAAAGTCGACTCCGTCCTCAGTTATCAGCTTTTCGGTAAGCCGAGCCGACGTCCCGGCGTCCGACTGATCGTCGTAGTAGACCATCTGAACGGGAAGGCGGAGATTGCCGACCTGGACGCCGCCCCGGGCGTTTATCTCCTGGGCCCACAGCTCGTAGCCGTTGTGGACCATCTTCCCCAGCCGGGCGAACTCTCCGGAAAGCGGCACCGACGCGCCGATCCTGATTACTCCGCCCTCTGCTCCTTCCTGCCGGCCCGTTGCCAAGACCGAAGTGGGTAGGGCGGCGATGAGAATGGCCACTACGATTAACCGTACCTGCTTTCTGTGCATTCCTCGGCCTCCAGATAACGTCGCCGGGTGGCTCTATGCTAGGAAGGGATTTCTCACCCGAACCGAGCCATAGAGCTGGTCATGTTGAAAATCTTCGCTCCAGACGGTCTCGCACCGGGCGGCGAGGGCCGCAGCAAGGATTGCCGCGTCCCAGAAGGAGACGTCGAAGGCTTCCGAGAGCTCCAGACCGTTTCGGATAATTTCCCCGGAGACGGCGACCACCTCGAGTCGTTCCAGCACGAAGAGTTGCCGGGTAATCGCTTCCCGGCTCTGCCGGAGCTTTCCCGTTGCCACTGCAGCGTACTCCATTTGGACTTGGGTCGAGAGCACCCCGCTTCCGGAGCGGACGAGCCCTTTTACGAGAGAGATCGCGACATTTTGTTTTTCTTCCGCTCCACGGTCGTTGGCGTAGACGAGGATGTTGGTGTCGAGAAACTCCTTGGGCATCCTCGGCTACTCCCCCAGCCTTTCGCGGTAGAGCGCTTCACGCCCCTCCCAGGGGCTGCCGGCCCTTAGGCCGCCGCCGGAGTCCCCGGCCATCGACCGCGCCACGACTTCGAAGGCGTCGGCCGCCTCCTCCCGAGTCTCCGCGGCGGTGATCGTCTGTAGGTAGTCCCTGATCATCTGATTCAACGAGGTTCCGTGACGGCGAGCGTACTCCCTGGCCGTTTCGATGAGATCTTCGTCGGCGGAGAGCGTGATGTTCATGGCCACATAATACGTGCGCACGTATTATGTGTCAAGCGTCGGGGCAGCCTTCGTAGTCGGTGATGCCCCAGAAGGACTGAACCAGGTACCAGAGCTTACTCTCCAGGATGTGATAGGAGAAATAGCGGCATCCTAAGGCGTAGTTGGTGTCGACCATAGCCTGGATGCGGTCGGGGTTGTCGAGGAGCTCCTGGGTCCGGCGGACGGTGTCGGCGCTTATAAAGTTGTCCATCTCTATGACGTCGAAACCCAGCGGTTTGATGTCGTGGGAGTAGATTGAATAGTTGTTCACCAGGATCGGTTTTCGAAAATAGATGGCCTCGAGGAAGGCGTTTCCGAATCCTTCGATCAGCGAGGGGTAGGTCACGAAATCGGCGTAGGGATAGACATCCTCCAGGCTGTAGATCTTCCGGCCGTCCGGGGTCGTGCCCCGCTTCTCCCCGATAATGTCGCTTTCGAAGAGTGCCCGGATCTTCATCAGGTCGGCGAATTCCCTTACCCGCTGCTGGTACTCGTACCCCTCGTCCCCCGATGCGTGGGAGATGACGAATACCGATTTCCGATCAAGCCTCGCCACCAACTCGATGGCGTGCTCGATGCCCTTCCGTTGCACGACCCGGGTCGGTTGAAGGATCATCAGCTCGTCGTCGGCAATACCGAGGGCCTCCCGGACGTCGGCGTTGTAGTCGTCCTTTCCCGGTGGCGGCTCTTCGAAGTGCATTACGTTCGGGATAAGGGTGGACGAGATACCGGTTCGCAAGGCCAGCTGGTTTTGCCCCGAGGTGTTGATGCAGACGTGGCTCATCGACGGGAGGTGGGGCGGGTAGCAGGCGTTGATGACGTCCCAGACGCAGTTCCGCAAGAAGCGCTTTCGCTCCCAGAAAAAGTCGTGGTGATGGGCGATGGTCGGGATCTTGGTCTCGGCTATCACCTCTGTCAGAGCCATCCCCAGCGGGAGATTCAAGGGGATGGTCACCGCGTTCTGCGGGATCAAAAGCTCGATGTTGAACGTATCGATGAACTCGTAGAGCCGGTCTTTGATGAGGTTCCGGTAGTGGTGGAGGCGCCGGGTCAGCTCCCTCGGGCGCTCGGACTGGGAAAAGGCCCTCTCGTAGATGTCCTTGATTTCCGGGTGCTGGAAGTGAAGCTCCTCGGCGAGCATAGAACGCTCCGGCGGTGTCTCGATCTCTCCGGCGAGGTAGAAGCAGACGCAGTTGTTGGCCTCCAAAACATCGGCCCACTTCTGCGTTTCTAAAGAGACACCGTCGGTTCCGGCGAAGCGGAAAGAGACAAAGCCAACGTTCTTTTTCATACCCAACTCCTACGTTTTACTTGCGCGCTACTTGACCAATGCGCTTATTGCCTTGAACTCGTCGGTGCGGCTTACCCGACAGAGCTCGAAGAGAATCGCCTCGACGCTGGTAACGGTGGCCCCGGCCTGCCGGAGGCGGGCGAGGGCGGTCTCTTTGTCGATGAGCTTCCGGGAGGATACGGCGTCGGCGACGACCACCGGGTGGTAGCCGGCCGCCAGGAGATCGAGACTCGTCTGGGAGACGCAGACGTGGGACTCTATCCCTGCGATAATCACCGCCTTCCGGCCGGTCCTCTCGAGTGCCGCGGCAACCCCCTCGTCGTCGTAACAGCTAAAGGCGAGCTTTTCGATGGCGCCCCGGCCCTGATCGGCGCCCCCCACTGCCGCGGCCGCGTAGCCGGCCAGCTCCGGGATGGTCTCTCCGAGGCCCCGCTTGTACTGCTCCGTCGCCAGATGGGGAACCCCCAGGGCGTCGAGCCCGGCGAAGAGAATCTTTATGCGTTCGAGAAGTTGTTCCTTCTCGTGCATGTGGGGAAACAATCGCTCCTGGACGTCCACCAGAAGGCCAACCGCCTGCTCTCGAAGAATTCGCATGGGGAGTAGTATAGAGAAGATCGGCGACCGGCGCCAGATTGGTCGGATT
>CAZTRQ010000114.1:0-7385 GCA_964616245.1 uncultured Spirochaetaceae bacterium
AAGCGGCGATCTTTCTCGGTGAGGAGGGCTACTTCGGGCAGTTCGAGGACAACGACTACCTCGAAGTGCGGCTGGAGTACGCCTTTTGAGAGCTTCGAAGCGCCTCGGACGACGCGGAGGCGGACCGGCTACCACCCTGGGTTGAAAGAACGGCGCCGGCGGCTAGGCAGGCGAGGCCGACTATGCACCAGAGCCCGACCATGGGAACCCCGAGGAGCACCGGGACCAGGAAGAGGGGGAGCGCGACGTAGGCGACGTCGTAACTGGCTCCCATCATCGACGCCCTGCAGGACCGGACGTAGGACCACTGGATCATGCCGAAGGCAGCCGCGGCGCCGAGGAAGCTCAAACCGAAGACGAGCCAGTTTTCGGGGGAAGTCGGTAGAAAGGTGCTGCCATCCGCCCCGGCCTGGGCCACACCCTTAGCCACCGCGTCGAGGGCCGCGAACCCGCCGCCGGCAATCCCAAAGAAGACTTCCTGGAGTACCCCTTTGGATCTCGGTAGGACGAGGGCGATCAGGGGAGTACCGACAATCCAGGCTCCCGCCACCAGAAACAGGGTGCTCCGGGAGGCCGAGTAGAGCGTCGGCTGCGGAATGCTAAACTCCGAGACGCCGATTATGAGCGTTCCGAATACGATCAGAAGGAGACCGGAGAGCTGCCGGCGGCTGAGCGTCTCGCCGAGACGTCGGCGGCCGTAGAGTACCAAGGCGAGCAAGCCGAGCCCGTAGACCGATGTGTAGTACACCGTGGGGGCGAAGCGGTTCGCGACGATTACCCAGAGTGGGTTTGTAAAATTGAAGGCGACTCCGGTTAGGTACAGGAGCGTGCTTCTTCGCACCACTCCGTCCTTCATTATGCCCTTAGACAGATGCACCACCGAGCTGCCGATAATACCGACCAGGACGGCGATGGAAATGGCAATCGTGGGTGTCATGGGCCTTCCGGGAGCTCGAAACGTGCCGGGTTCGTGCTTCGGTAGGGGTCGATGAAGCGCTTGACCGTCTTCGGGTTGACGCTCTTCGTGGGAACCGCGATCGCAACTTCCATTGCTCCGCCGAACTCCTTATCCCAGGCTGCATCAAAGGCAAGGAGTCCGGAGTTCGCCTTTAGATAGGAGAGCAGGATTGGCGGGAACTGCCACCCTTCCTTCGCTGCCTTGTCGAGGAGACCGTCGAGGCTTATGCCCGGGGTGTCTCTCGTACCCTTCGCCACATTCTCCACGCCCGGCGAGACCGGCTCCCGGGCAGTGACAAGGCCGTCTTCGGCGCCGTGATTCTCTGTAAGGTATCCGATAATGCCGGTTACGGCGCTCGGCGGAAGCGACCGGTAGAGAGAGACGTTGCCAAAGAAGTAGTCGACCTCGGGCCATTCCCGAGTCATCGCCCCGAGGCCACTCCAGATCGAGAAGAGACCTTGGAGAGCCCGTTGTGCGCTCCTGTTGACCACGGACCGCCCAAGCTCGACGGAGCGGGAGAGGTACTGTGAGACAAAGCGTTCGCTGAAGTGGAAAAGCCCAGCTGTGCGAAGGGCGGAAAGACCGCCATGGCGGAGGGCCCAGTCACACCGAATTGCCCGATACAGGGCGACGATTTCTCTCCGTGCCGGATCCCAGGAGACCAGCTGCGCGTACCAGGGAAACTCGATGTCGAAGCGGTCGATATCCCTCTCTAGCTGGCGTCCGGCTCCGGCGGCTCGAAACTCAATCTCACGGATTCGACCGATCTCCTGCATCGTCGCAGGAGCCTCCGGGGCCCATATAAGGTGAATCTCGAGGTCCTTGAAATCGGCGATGCGGGTCCGCTGCGTAAGCTCCCCAGCGATCTCCTCCGGTGGTGTCGGTGCGGCAATCTCAACCATGCTTATCTCCAAAGCTATCGGCGGTTTCTACGGCGCGGCGGAGAACTTCCGAAAAAGCCGCGTCGCCCCTTCGGTCGTTCGTCTGCGCTACTTTCCGGGGGGGCAAGAAGCTCAGGGTGATTGTGTCGCCTCGGCGACGAAGAAGCTCGTCGACAAGGAGAAACATTTCGAGATTGAGACTAACCCCGAAGAGGCGACGCAGCTTGTGGATAAGGTAGAAGTGTGGGGAGTTTCGTCCGCTGACGTGGACCGGCAGGATCGGACGGCCGTAGCGTCTGGCCCGGGTCACGAAGGTCGAGGCCCAGGGGAATTCCCGGAGCCGACCACCGTAGACCCGGGCGGTTACGCCGGCGGGGAACACGATAATCGGCGCGTCTTGGGCAAACGCTCGGTCGACGGCGGCGGCGGACTCCCGAGAGGGGTGTCCCCGGTTGACCGGGACGATCAACGACGCTAGGGGAGGGATGACGCCGAGAAGGTCGTTAGCCGGAACAAGACAGTGGCCGTAGGTGCGGCATAGTGCCGCGATGAGGGCGATCCCCTCTAATCCACCCGACGGGTGATTGGCGCAGACCACCGGCCGCTCGACCTCCTGCAAGTACTCCTTACCTTCGATCCGGAGGGTAACCGACATTCGCCGGAGAATCTTCTCACAAAACTCTAGAGGCCCTAGGTTCCGGTTGGCGTCTATCGCCGCGTTAAGGAGCCGTTCGTGGGCGACCAGGCGCAGCAGCGGGACCACCCCCGGGGGAACCCGGGCGAGGACACCCGGTGCGCGCTCTGCGAGGAGCCGGTGGACGTCAACCGTCAGCGGGGCTCCGACTCCGCGGTCCGTTTGACTTGTATCTGCAACCATCTCGACCACCTGCGAAAATTGCCGCAATCTCGCGGATTGGTCAAGGAAAAACCGAAAGCTAATGGGACCCTAAAAACTCGGCAGGGGGTTGACTTTGTGTAGTCATTAAGTTTATTTTGACTAATCAAATTACACCCCTTATTGGGACAGCTTAAGGAGTTTTGCTCTATGAAGAAAATAGTGGCTCTCGCCGTGGTTGTGCTGATGGGCGCCGTTTCGCTTTTCGCCGGCGGCAGCCCGGAAGACGCCGGCCCCGGGGCGGAGTATCCGATCGACATCGTCGCGACAACCGGAATGGTCGGCGATATCGTCGACAACGTGGTCGGTACCCAGGGATCGGTCTTCGTCCTTATGGACGACGAGATCGATCCTCATCTCTTTCGGCCGACGAGGGCGGATGTCGCGCGGATGCAGAGGGCGGACCTCATTTTCTACAACGGCCTGAACCTGGAGGGCCAGATGGGAGATCCCCTGGTTCAGCTTGCCCGCACTCGCCCCGTCTTCGCGGTTACCGAGTTGATCGAGGAGTCTGCACTGCTGGATGACCCAGAGTACGAAGGGGCCTTCGATCCGCATCTTTGGATGGACGTTGCACTCTGGATGGAAGCCGTCGAGGTCGTCGTTTCCGCCTTCATCGATTTCGACCCGACGAACGCCGAATACTACCGGGGTAACGGGGACACCTATCTGTCGGAGCTAAGGGAGCTGGACAGCTACGTCCGGGAGACAATCGCCGGCATACCGCCGGATCAACGGTTCCTGGTAACCGCGCACGACGCCTTCGGATATCTCGGCGACGCGTATGGTCTTGAAGTCGTCGGACTTCAGGGGCTCAGTACCGAATCGGAGGCCGGTCTCGAAGACGTCAATGGTCTGGTGAGCTTTCTCGTGGAGAATCGGATTTCGGCGGTATTCGCAGAAACGACCGTCGCCGACCGCGCGCTGATGGCGGTTATCGAGGGATCGGCTGCCCGGGGCCACCGGGTAGAGATCGGCGGGGAGCTGTATTCCGACGCCATGGGACCGGCCGGCAGCTACGAGGGTACCTATATCGGAATGATGGATCACAACGCAACGACCATTGCCCGAGCCCTCGGAGGATCCCCGCCGCCCCGCGGTTTTCGAGGTAGACTCGCTCCGTAACTCTGCGCTACTTTTTGAATGATGAAATTCGATACTTTGGGCACCCAGAATAAACCGCCCTCCGAAGGGGGGATTCCATCCGCGCTCCACGTCCGAGACCTGACGGTCGCCTACCACCGTAAGCCGGTTCTTTGGGACATCGACCTGGACGTGCCGGCGTACGTTGTTGCCGGTATCGTGGGACCCAACGGCGCGGGGAAGAGCACGCTGATCAAGGCGGTGCTGGACCTGGTCCCCCACGCCGCCGGCACGGTGGAGGTATTCGGCAAGCCGTACCGGCGGCAGCGGCGACTAGTGGGCTACGTACCACAACGGGAGAGCGTGGACTGGGAGTACCCCATCGACGCCCAGGAGTTGGTGGCGATGGGACTCTACCGGAAGATCGGCTGGTGCCGGCCCGTAGGACCGACCTACCGCAATCGAGCCCTCGAGGCCTTGGCCGAAGTGGGGATGGCCGATCTTGCGCACCGGCAGATCAGCCGCCTCTCCGGCGGTCAGCAGCAGCGGATCTTCCTGGCCCGGGCGCTGGTGCAGGACGCAGACGTGTACTTTATGGACGAGCCGTTCTCCGGGGTGGACGCCGCGACGGAGAAGGCGATTATCGCGATTCTCCAGCGACTTCGAGAGCAGGGCAAGACGGTGTTCGTGGTCCACCACGACCTCGAGACGGTGCGGGAGTACTTCGACTATCTGATTATGCTCAACATGCGGGTAGTCGCCGCCGGTCCCGTAGCCGACGTCTTTACTCCGGAGAACCTCCGCCGCACCTACGGTGGACGTCTTACGCTCCTCGATCGCGCGGTCGACGCCATGGGGCAATCGCGCCCATGATCGCGGAGCGCCTCGTCCGAGTGCTTACCCTCGCCGACTACAATACCCGGGTGGTCATGTTCGGAACGGTCATGCTCGGCATTGCCGGCGGGGTCGTCGGCGTCTTCTTGCTTCTGCGGCGCCGGGCACTCCTTGCGGACGCGGTAAGCCATGCGGCTCTTCCCGGGGTTGCCGCGGCCTTTATGGTAATCGTGGCCACCGGCGGAAACCCCCGCAGCCTCCCGCTTCTCATGCTCGGAGCCCTGGCCTCGGGGCTCCTCGGCATGGCATGCGTGTTGGCCATCTCGCGTTTCACGCGGCTCTCCCAAGACGCGGCGTTGGGAATCGTGTTGAGCGTATTCTTCGGATTTGGGACCGTTCTGTTGGCGATAATCCAGCGTATGCGCGGTGCCCCCGCGGCGGGGCTCAATTCGTTCATCTATGGGCGGACGGCCTCGATGATCCGCGCCGACGCGGTGCTGATCGGCATCGTAGCCCTGGTTATCGTGGTCGTGTCGGTGGCTCTCTTCAAGGAGTTTCGGCTCTTTACCTTCGACCCCGACTTTGCCGCCGGTGACGGATGGCCGGTCAACCGGCTCGACACCCTCTTGATGACGCTCGTAGTATCGGTGACGATTATCGGTCTGCAGGCCGTTGGAATCATTCTTGTAATCGCCATTCTGGTGCTTCCCGCCGCTGCAGCCCGTTTTTGGACCGATCGCCTCGATGCCATGGTGCTGATATCGGCCGGGGTCGGCGCGGTCGGTGCCTATCTTGGGACCGGGGTCAGCGCGCTCGCGCCACGGCTGCCGGCCGGGGCGGTCATCGTCGTCTCCCACGGCGCCGTCTTCGCAGTAAGCGTGTTGTTCGGGTCGGCCCGTGGCGTGTTTCACGAGCTCTTTGCCCGCCGGGCCTTGGCTCGGAGAACCATCAAGCAAAACCTCTTGCGAGCGCTCTTCGAGTGCGACGAAGCGGGGAGCGGAGAACGGCCCGACGATCAGCAGCGATATCTGATCACCTCTCGTGGCTGGAGCGAAGCGGAGCTCCGACGGGCCGTGCGACTGCTGCTTCGGGATCGCAGCATCTATCGGCTGCCCAACGGCTCCTTGAAGTTTACCGAGCAGGGAAGGGTCCACGCGGCGCGTGTAACGCGGAACCATCGGCTCTGGGAGGTCTACCTCTTGGAGCACGCGGAGACGGCGCCGGCGCATGTGGATCAGGGAGCCGATTACATCGAGCACGTATTGGGTGAAGGGCTGGTGGCGGAGTTGGAGGCGGCTATGCCGAGATTCGGCAAGGTGGTGCCCGTCAGCGTGCACTCGATCGAACCGACGGGAAGGGACTCATGATCTGGACGTCCCTCGACACGTGGATCGTAATCGCCGCGGTCCTCGCCGGCGCAACCTGCTCGCTTGTCGGCTCCTTCTTGGTGCTTAAGAAGATCAGCATGATGGGAGACGCAATTAGCCACGCCGTTCTGCCGGGAATCGCGGTTGCGTTTATCCTGACCGGCTCCCGGGGGAGTGGCATTATGCTATTGGGTGCGGCGATCGTGGGGGTGCTGACCGCGGTCCTCGTGCACCTTATTAGTCGTCACGCCCGCCTAGAAGAGGGGGCGTCCATGGGCGTAGTCTTTACGGTGCTTTTCGCGATCGGCCTTATTCTTATCGAGCAAGCGGCGCGGCACGTCGACATCCATCCCGAGCACGTGCTCTTCGGCGCGGTGGAGCTTGTTCCTCTGCATACGGTCGCGCTCTGGGGAGTCAACGTTCCCCGGGGGGTGGTTTTGCTCGCAGTGGTACTTGTAGTCACTGTCCTTGTGGTGGTGCTCTTCTTTAAGGAGCTGCGCCTCGCAACCTTCGATCCGGAGCTCGCCACGACCCTCGGTATAAACGCGACCGTGGTGCACTACCTACTGATGGTCCTGGTCGCGATGACTACGGTTGCGGCCTTCGAGGTGGTAGGGAGCATTCTGGTCATTGCCATGCTGATCGTGCCCGGGGCGAGTGCTTGGCTTTTGACGCGACGACTGCTTCCGTTTCTCTTGGTCAGCGTGGCAATCGCGATAGCCTCCGCCGTAATCGGTCACATCGCTGCGATCACCGTCCCGACACTTTTCGGGTTCGTCGACACCAGCACCTCCGGTTCCATGGCTGTGGTCCTTGGATTGGTGTTCCTCTTCGCGATGCTCTTCGCCCCGGAGCAGGGTGTCTTCGCCCGTGCCTGGAACCACGCCCGGCTTCGCCTCTCGATCGCGACTCAGGATGCCCTCGGCCTCCTCGCTCGGACGGCGGAGAGGCCGGAGGCGCGAGAGAGAGGCCTTTCCGCGAGCGAGTTTCGGAACCTAAACCGGTCGCCCTTCGCGGGTCGACGCCTGCGACTCGCGGCGACGCTCGGGCTGCTGCGCAGCCGGGGCTTGGTCGTGTCCCGGGGGGGGCGGTATCGCGCCACCGAACGCGGCGCCGAAGAGGGACAGGCGATACTGCGGGCCCATCGTCTGTGGGAGCGGTTCTTCTTCGAGGACGGCCGGATCGAGCTCGAGGAGCTGCATAACGCAGCGGATGTCCTCGAGCACTTTACCGACCGCGGTCTGCGACAGGAGCTCGCCGAACGGTTCGCCGGAACAAGCACCGATCCCCACAAAAACCGAATCCCGAACGAACCGAAGAACAAAGGCTAGGTAAACCTATCTCCGAGGGCAAAAACGCGGCACTAA
>CAZTRQ010000115.1:0-7279 GCA_964616245.1 uncultured Spirochaetaceae bacterium
CGTGGGGTCTAGAGGCTGAAAGTAGCCGGAAACCACCGCCGGGTCAAGAAAACCCCTTTTGGCAGGCTTTTTGGCAGGCTCGTGTCGCTATGCTCAGGAGAGTCGTATACGTGGATTTAGAACCGCAAAGAGGATGTCCGCGATTAGGTTGGCAACCGAATAGAAGAAGACGATAAGCACCGAGATTGCTTGCAGGACCGGTAGATTCTTTTGAGTAACAGCGGTCACGAGAAGCGATCCTATGCCCGGGAAGTTGAAGACGTTCTCGATTACCACGAGGCCGCCCATAAGCCACCCGATCGATAGGGCTATAACGGCGATCGTTGGGAGCAGGGCGTTCCGCAGGGTATGCCGAAAAACCACCCGGCGCCACGGTATTCCCTTGAGGGTTGCGGTTCGCACGTAGGGCTTCTTTAGCTCTTCGAGCATTCCTGCCCGGGTCATCCGCGTTATGTAGCCGAGAAGAACCAGACTCGCCGTTAGGGCCGGGAGGATGAGGAGTCGCAGCCAGGCGAGAAGAGACATCTCCCGAGCGATATACGAGGTGGCGGGAAACCAGCCGAGGCCGAGGCCGAAAACGTTTATCAGGATTATGCCGGTTACGAACTCCGGAAGCCCCACCACCGCAAGAGAGGTTACCGCTATTGCGCTGTCCGCCAAGCTCCCCTCATTAAGCGCAGCCACCACCCCGAGGACGAGGGAGAGGGGAATGACGATTGCCAGGGTAAGCCCGGCGAGGCGCAGTGAGTTGCCGAGGCGGTCGAGCACAAGGCCTCGGACCGGAGGATTCCCGGCGGTATACGATTTACCCCAGTCTGCGGTGACGAATCCCCGTAGCCAGTCGAAGTACTGCGTCATTGGGGGCTGATCGAGACCGAACTCTCGCTGGAAGTTCTCGATCGCCGTGGGTGAGGCGTCCCTGCCCAAAACGAGGCGAGCGATGTCACCGGGAAGGAGGTTCGTCAGCGCAAAGATGATGAACGAAGTCACGATCAGCGTCAGGAGCACCAGAATCAGTCGTCGCACGATGTAACGGGTCATGCTTCTCCGCCCTTCGGCGCTTCCGTCGGTGGTCGCGGTGGGCCGGTCTTTTGCATCTCCTCGAGCTCGGTAAAGGTGTAGTGACACCGAATCTCATGACCGGCCTCGTCCGCCCTTACCGGTGGAGGCGTGGTTTCGCAGATTGTCCCGATCTTTCGCGGACAACGGGTGTGAAAGGGGCATCCCGAGGGTCGCTGCCGAGGAGACGGCATTTCTCCCCGGAGGGCGATTGGGTGATGCCGCACCGTCGGATCCGGCGTAGGCGCCGCGGAGAGGAGGGCCTCGGTATACGGGTGGGAGGGGAAGGTCAGAACCGCGGAACCGCTGCCCTTTTCGACGATTTCCCCGAGGTACATCACGGCTATCTGATCCGCAAGGTAACTGACAACCTCCAGGTCGTGGGAAATAACGATATACGAGGTGCCGACCCGGGCCCGAAGATCCTTGAGCAGGTTGAGAATGACCGCCTGAACCGAGACGTCGAGGGACGAGGTAGGCTCGTCCGCTACGATAAGAGCCGGGTTCGAGGCAAACGCCCGGGCGATGGCGACTCTCTGCTTTTCGCCCCCACTCAGGAGAACCGGGCGGCGGCTGTAGTACTCTTCCGATAGCCCTACCGCTTTGAGAAGCTCAAAAACGCGCCGCCGGACGTCGCCACGGGGCAGGTTTTCGGGGGAAAGCCTCTGAATCGTCCGGCCGATGGTCTGTCCCACCGTTCGGTAGGGGTTGAGAGAGTCATCAGGATTCTGAAAGACGATCCGCAGGTTCTGCAGCGTCGTCCGATCCCGCTCTTTCAGGCGGAGGCTAATAGGACTTCCCTGGAGCTCGATGGTACCGTTGTCGGCCTCGATCAAGGCCAAAAGCGATCGGGCAAGAGTGGTCTTGCCGCTTCCGCTCTCCCCGACGAGCCCGAAGGTGCTTTGTCCCTCTACCCGGACCGAGACATCTCGAAGCGCTTGAACGTAGGCCGGTTTTCTTCCGCTAATCCGGTGAAGAAGGCTTGCCTCGCCGAATCGCTTGCTCATATTTCCGGCTCTCAAGACCGGTGCCTGTATCGCGGGGCTTTCGGAGATCGGCTCTATCTGGGCTTCGAAGGGAGCGAGCTCGCCTCGAGCGACTTCTCGCCACCGCCAGCATCGAACCCTGCGGCCGTCCCCGGTCTCTTCGAGGGGAGGCTTTTCCCGGCGGCACTGCTCCGTAGCCAGGGGACAGCGGTCCGAGAACACGCAGGCTGAGCTCCGCGCGCCGAGAGCAGGGGCGACTCCTTCGATTGTCGTAAGTCGCGACTCCCGGCCCGCCGCGGTTGTCGGGAGGCAGGAGAGGAGCCCCGCGGTGTACGGATGTCGAGGGCCGGCGAAGAGCTCCTCCACCGGAGCGCTCTCCATAACCTCTCCGGCGTAGACGACAGTTACGTAGTCGCAGAGCTGTGCGACGGTACCCAGGTCGTGAGAAACGTAGAGAGCCGCGGCTTCCTCTTCCTTTATGAGGTCCCGGAGCAAGTCGAGTATCACTGCTTGGGTGGTCACATCGAGAGCGGTCGTTGGCTCATCGAGGAGAACCAGGCGTGGGCGCGTGCTCAGGGCCATGGCGATCATGACCCGTTGGAGCATCCCGCCTGAGAGTTGGTGCGGATAGCGAGAGAGCACGCGTTCCGCGTCGGCGATCTGCGCGTGTTTCAACGCCTCGGCTGCCTTGGATTCGGCCTCCTTCGCCGAGATCGAGAGGTGGTGACGCGTCAGTTCCGTCATCTGGTCGGCGATGCGAAGTGCGGGGTTCAAGGAATCCATCGTGTTCTGGGGAACCAGGGCGATCTGGTTCCCCCAGATCGACGCGATCTCCTTTTCCGTCGCCTCGACCAGATCTCTTCCGTCGAAGGTAATCGTTCCCTTCGTAATCCGAGCGTTTCGAGCAAGGTGGCGTATCATCGCCATGCCGATGGTCGACTTTCCGCTCCCACTCTCGCCGACAAGGCCGTGTATCTGAAGTGGGCGTATGGAGAGATCCACATCCCTGACCGCCTCGAGCCATTGGGACCCGATGCGATAGTCGATAGAGAGTGACTCTACGTCGATGACCGCTTCTCCCATGCCGCTACTCTTCCTTCCTTAGGAGACGCCGAACGCCATCGGACATCAAGTTGAAGCTGATAATAAGAATCGCGATTCCAAGCACAGGGTACCAGAGCTCCCAGGGCGCGTCGCCAAACTGCGTCCTCGCGTCGAGCACCATTCGGCCCCACTCCGGAGAGGGGGGTTGCACGCCGAGGCCGAGGAATCCGAGGGAGGTCACCAGGATGATAGCGTAGGACAAGCGCAAAGACGCCTCGACAACGAGGGCGGGAAGCACGCTCGGCAGAATCTGTCGAAAGAGGATGTGCAGGGTTCCCTCTCCCCGGAGCTTCGCCTCCTCGATGTAGCCCCGATCTCGAACCGAAAGGGTGGCGCTCCGGGCAATCCTGGAAATAATCGGAACGTAGATAAGTACGATTACCACCGTAAGGCTGATGTTATTCGGTCCGAGGAGCTCGATCACTCGGCTTTCCGAGGAAGAGAGAAGCGGCACGATCGTAGAGATCATCACGAGGGCGAGGACCATTGCGGGAATCGAAATAAAACTGTCGAGGATCCTCGAAATCACGTCATCCAGAACTCCCCCGGCGTATCCGATAAGAAGTCCCAGGGACGATCCCAGAACGACCGAGATAATCGTTGCCATCAGTGGAAGTCCGATCGTGTCTCGAGCCCCCCAGAGCATACGACTTAGAATGTCCCTTCCTCTCTGGTCGGTCCCGAAGGGGAAGCTCGGCGAGGGCGGTTGGCTGGTCAGGGCACGGCGCGTCTCTGCGCCGACGTCGGTTCCTCGGATAATCTGATCGTAGGGATACGGCGCCAGAAGGGGGCCGAAAAGCGTGAGGAAGACGAAGAGAACTACCCCGATAGAACCGATAATCGCCAAAGGATTACGGTTGAGGGCGCCCAGGAGAGCAGGGCGCCCTTTTCCCGAAACCGCGGAAGCGGGAGGCGACGAGCCTCCCTGTTCCGGTGTTGCTTCGCCGGCCATCGTGTTGACTATCGAATAACGACTCGGCGGAAATCAGTCCTTCCGGGGAAGGAGTGAAGCACGAGCCCCTCAATATTATCCCGGTGGGCGGCGACGACGGGTCGAAAGTAGGGAATGAGAATTGGGCCGGCCTCTAGGAAGATTTTACTTATGTCATCGTAGATGGCGGACCGGGCGTCTATGTCCGCTGTCCGTGAGGCCTCCTCAGCGAGCCGGTCCAGCTCGCTATTCGACCACCGAGACTCGTTGAATGCCGCACCCGCGGTGTAGGCAACGCTGAGGTACTCCTGCGGAGTAGGGCGGGCGCCCCAGGCCGTCATTCCGAGCTGTGTGTTGAGCCAGTTGTTGTCGCCTTCGGCGTAGTAGACGTTCTCCGGAACCAGGTTCAGGTCCACGTAGATGTTCGACTCTCTCCACTGCTGCTGGAGAAATTCGGCTACGAGTCCGTACTCAAACGTGTCGCCAACGTAGAAGGGCACCTCGATCCGCGCCTCTCCGTCCACCTCGACGACGTAGCCATTTCCACTACCGTCCGCGAGAACGGCCTCGATGAGCTCCCTCGCCCGGGCGGGGTCGTGCGCTCTGTTGTCCTGGGCGTTGTAGAGATCGCCGTAGGTGGGACCGATGGGATCGTTGTTCGCCACGACGCCCGCTCCATCGAGAGCGTCGAGGTTGATGAGCTCCCGGTCGGTGGCGAACTTGAATGCTTGTCGGATTCGCACATCCTCGCCGATGGACCCCTCGTCTGTCCGTACTCGTATTACCGGATGGGTATTCGTCGGCCGGGTTAAGACCGTCGCCCCGGTGACGCGACTAAGGGCCGGTACCAAATCATCGGGTACCTTGATGATAAAATCGAGGGTGCCGCTGCGAAACGAGTCGAGCTGCGACTGGTCGTCGTCGAAGAAGACGAGCTCGATACCGTCGAGGGCCGGGCCAACACCCCAGTAGTTCTCGTTGGCGACGAAACGAGCATTCTGGTCCACAGAGTATTCCTCGAGGATGAAGGGGCCCGTCCCGTTGAAGTTTTCGTAGGTATCTGCTCCGTCGCTGAAGACATTTACCGCGTCACTATCGCTCGAGAGAATCATGGCGAAGCGGGATGCGACACCGTAGAGGAAGTCGGCATTCGGCGCCTTTAGGGTAAAAACCGCGGTAAGCTCATCTTCGGCCTCGACACTCCAGGTTGCACTGCCATCCTCATTCTGACCCATAAGCCCCACGATGGAGGATCCCTCGGTGACGAGGCGCTCGAAGGTAAACACGACGTCTTCGGCTCCGAATGTCGAACCGTCTTGGAAAAGGACGCCGGGTCGAAGATTGAAGGTGTAGGTAAGCCCGTCGTCGCTTACGTCCCAATCGGTGGCGAGGCTCGGCTCTAAGTTGCCATCCGGCAGTATTTCTACCAGATAGTCGTACTGTAGACGATTAAACATTACCTCCGGATCGTTGGCGCCGAGGGCAGGGTCGATCGTCGTTAGCTTGCGCAACCCTATCCGGAGGATCTCTTCCTCCGACTCTCCGCTCTCGGAGCCTCCGCCGGCGAAAAGCGCAAAGGGGACGAGAAGTATCAATACACCTAGCAGCACACGTCGAAACATAGTAGACAAGTCCATTGGTGGTCCTCCTTATTACATGGACGAACTATTCCTGTTGCCCGGGGACAAGACCTCTCCATCGATCGAAGCATTGTTGTCGGGCCCCGGTAATAATACTCAAGACGAGAGTAATTGAGTAATCGCTGGTCTTTTTTTCCCACACCCGTAATTGAGCCCCCGAAAGCGCCTATACTTTATCGAATTTCTAAAGTATTATGTGGTCGTTACGACTATTGCCCGCTACTCTAGGCGCGGCAAAATACAAATTAAGCGAGTCTCCGTGTTAGATACAGCGACCTTGCCATTTTCGACTTACCTTTCCCGGCTCCAAGATACGCTGCGATCCGTTTTTCGCAGTGCACACGCTCCCGAAGACCAGATATCCCACGTCCTCGAAGCGGCTCCCCTTTCGGTCTTTATACCGGAGCGATTCGGCGGGAGGGGGCAGCACGTCCACGAGTGCCTTGCCCTGCTAGATGCCTGCGCCTACGAATCGCTCCCCCTCTCCCTCGTTGCCGGCATAAATGGGGCGCTCTTTCTGCAGCCGGTGTCGAAGTACGCCGCGGAGCCGCTGCAGGCAGAGGTCTTCGGCCGCTTTGTAAACGACCGGGCCCTCGGAGGACTCATGATAACCGAGCCCGACTTCGGCTCGGACGCCCTGCAGATGCGCACGAGCTTCCGGAACGAAGGGGATGGGTACCGCGTCCAGGGTACTAAGCATTGGGGTGGGCTTACCGGCCGCGCCGACTACTGGTTGCTTACCGCCAGGGGGGAGACGAACGACGGTGGCTTAGAGCGCAGTATCAGTTTCTTCGTATGGGACCGAAACGTCGGCGGCATCGAGGTCGAGGAGTACTATCAAAACCTCGGGCTGGAGATGATCTCCTACGGGCGGAACCGCATCGACACCCATCTTCCGGCAGACCGGCGGCTTACCTCCAGCGGGAGCGGGGTCCGGATGCTCTTGGACCTCCTCCACCGAAGCCGCCTCCAGTTTCCCGGAATGGCCGTCGGCTTTATTCGGCGTCTCCTCGACGAGGCCCGGGATCATAGTCGAAGTCGTGTTGTCGGGGGGAAGCGCCTCGCGGACTACGACCAAGTCCAGGACCGCCTCGCCGAATTGCAGGCGGCCTACACCGTCTGTTCGGCAATGTGCGTCTACAGCTCCGACGTCGCCGGTGTTGACAACGACTGCTCGGTCCACGCCTTTCCGGCGAACTCGATCAAGACTGTCGTGACCGACATGATGCAGTCGGCGGCTCAATCCGTTTTGCAGCTCGTCGGTGCGAAGGGATATCGTCGTGACCACATCGCCGGGAGTGCGCTTGTCGACAGCCGGCCTTTTCAGATTTTTGAAGGCTCCAACGATATCCTCTACGAGCAGATCTCCGAGTTCGTCGTCAAGTCGATGACCCGCGTCAAGGAGAGCAACCTCTATCGCTTTCTTACGAGTTTCGACCTGACCTCCCGGGCCGCGACCCGGGTCCGGGAGCTCCTCGATTTCTCTTTGGAGCCCGGGGCGCCGCAGCGAAAGATGGTCGACCTGGGCCGGATACTCAGCCGCGTGGTCTCGATGCAGA
>CAZTRQ010000116.1:0-1324 GCA_964616245.1 uncultured Spirochaetaceae bacterium
TGGACCGGCAGATGAATCTCTGCGCCCAGGCTGTGGGGTTGCGAGCCGCCCTGGCATAGTCGATGTCCGTGCCGAGGGTTGCGCGCCGGCCCCGCGCTTTCCGCTTTCTTAATACGACCAAAAGACTAATATTTAATTTCCTTGACATATTGGGAAATCAGTTTAATAATCACTGAAGTAACGTAAAAACTGTATCGATAAACCAAGCGCGCAATGGTGGAGGAAGGATGAAGTCGTTCCGACAACGGGCTGTCCTTGGGGTCAGCCTATTTCTTCTCTGGCTGCTGTTGGCCGGAAACCTAACAACCCAAGAAATCGTCGCCGGGGCAATCGTCGCCCTAACTATCAGCTTGCTACCCCTGCCGGGCTCGGCGGTCTACTCCGAGGTGCTCCTGGCCCCCCGCCGGATCGGCGCCGTCGTTGCCTACTTCTTCGTCTTTCTCTGGGCGGTGGTTAAATCCAACCTGGACGTCGCCTTTCGCGTTCTCTCGCCGACGCTGCCGATCAACCCGGGAATCGTCCGGGTAAAGACCCGCCTAAAGAGCCGGATCGGCCGGCTGCTCTTGGCAAACTCCATCACCCTGACCCCCGGGACCATCAGCGTGGCCATCGACGGAGAAAACGTCTTTGTCCACTGGATAAACACCAACGCCCGGGACGTCGAGGAATCGACCCGGCAGATCGTATCCGGCTTCGAAAAGTACCTGGAGGTTAGCTTTGGTTGATTCCATCCTGATGGCCGCCGGCGCCATCGTCCTCTTGTCGATCGCCATTTCCTTCGTCCGCTTCGTCCTGGGGCCCGACTACATGAACCGCCTGGTCGCCTTCGACGCCATGACCATTATGAGTCTCTCGGTTATCGCGATGCTCTCCTGGTTTCTCGGGCGCATTATCTACCTGGATGTTGCCCTGGTCTACGGCCTCTTGAGCTTTCTCGGTGTGGTCTCGGTGGCTCGCTTCGGCGAAGGAGGGCTATAGGATGATTGAGACTCTGGCGGCACTGCTGGTGCTCCTCGGATCGATATTTCTCCTCCTTGCCAGTCTGGGCCTCATCCGGATGCCCGACGTCTACAACCGGATGCAGGCGGGAACCAAGGCGACCACCCTGGGGAGCATGCTGGTCTTCGCCGGTTTCGCGGTGCTCTCGCCGGGTGCCTGGCCGCGATTCCTGCTGCTTATCGTCTTTATCTTTCTGACGAATCCTCTTTCCTCCCACGCCCTCGCCCGGTCGGCTCACTTCCAGGGCGTCCCGGTTGTCATTCCCGGAAAGGAAGGCCCCGAGGGCACGGCCCGGGACGACCTGGCGGCGGCGCAGTCCGCGGCC
>CAZTRQ010000116.1:1424-4279 GCA_964616245.1 uncultured Spirochaetaceae bacterium
GCCGAAGGAGGCGCCGAATGATGCTCGTTGTGCTGATTGTATTTGGGGTGATGATGATCGCCGCCGCCCTGGTCGCCCTCTACAGCAAGGACATTGTCGGGTCCATAGTCGCCGCCGGCGTCGTGTCGCTCTTAGCCTCGGTCCTCTACCTTATCTTCGGGGCCCCGGACGTCGCCATGACCGAAGCGGCTATTGGGTCCGCCCTGACCACGGTGGTCTTTCTCTTTGCCTGGAGTCGCATCCGGGCTTTGGCGCAGCGTGATGCCTCTTCCGACGGGGAGGTGAGGTGATGATTAAGCGAGTCTTTTCCCTTGCCCTGGTTGTCGTTCTGGCGGTGGCCTTCTTCCCGATGCTCGCCGGTATTCAGGACTTCCACGAGGTTGGGCCCCTGGCGCAGGAGTACCTCGCCGAGGGTCCCGAGGCTCTCGGTGCCGCCAACCTCGTAACGGCGGTTGTCGTAACCTACCGGGGACTGGACACCCTGGGGGAGGTCACCGTGCTGTTTGCAGCCGCCGCCGGCGTCGCGCTGGTCTTTTCCCAGCTCGGGGGACACGGCACCCGGGCCGTGGCCGCGGGTCCCGGCGGAGCCGGCGCCGGCGAACCCGGCTCCCGGCGCCGGCTTCCGAGCGACACCGGGGTCTTCGACGCAGAGACCTCGGCCCAAACGCCCGCCGCCGTCCACAAGCGACGCCAGGCGCCGTCGGAGCTCCTCGAGACCGGGGCCGGGTTGCTCTTGCCGCTAATCCTCCTCTTCGGCGTCTTTATCTTCCTCCACGGCCACCTGACGCCCGGGGGCGGCTTTCAGGGGGGGGTAATCATCGCAAGCGGCGTTTTGTTGACCTTCCTCGCAGGAACTCTCGAGGAGCTCTCCCACCGCGTGCTGGGCCTCCTGGAGATGCTCGCCGGAGCCGGGTACGTCGCCGTCGGGCTGTTGGGGCTCTGGCTCGCCGCGGGGTTCTTAGACCCGCGCTTTCTCCCCGCCGGGGAGCTCGGTAGCCTGGTCAGCGCCGG
Source organism: uncultured Spirochaetaceae bacterium (assembly GCA_964616245.1). Lineage (GTDB taxonomy): Bacteria > Spirochaetota > Spirochaetia > DSM-27196 > PWMO01 > CAYPUT01. The sequence continues at coordinate 2,436 of CAZTRQ010000116.1, forward strand.
GGCAATCCCCATTATCTACAGCCTGGTCGGTATCAAAGTCGGCGCGGAGCTCTCCGGCGTAATCGACGCGATGCGGCAGAGGAGCGTTGCGCGATGACCTACTACATGAGCCTCTTGGCCTTCATTCTGATGGGCCTCGGTATCTGGGGCCTGATGAGCCGCCGGCACATCATCAAGATCATCATCGGATTCTCTCTTCTCGATACGGGGATCCATCTCTTGCTCGTTGCCTTCGGTTACCGGGAAGACGGCACCGCGCCGATCGTCAGCGACGGGCTCCTCCCTGGGGCCCTCGCGGAGCGCGCGGTCGACCCGATTCCCTCGGCCCTGGTGCTGACGGCCATCGTCATTGGCCTCGCGGTAACCGCATTGATGCTGAGCTTCGCCGTACGGATGTTTCAGCGAAACCGCAGTATCTACATCGATCGAAACAGGGAGCTCAAATGGTAAGCCCGGTAGTCCTTCTCGCGGCATCCTTGGGGGTCGCCTTTCTCTACCCCGCCTTCGAGCGGCTGGGGAGGGCCGCAGGCCGTGCGGTCGCCTACGCGGCCATCGCTTCCTTCCTCGGCATCTCGCTGTCCTGGGTCCTAGGCTTTTTGGCGGGAGCCCCGGCTATTAGCGTGGACACCGCCGGCTTCCCGGCGCCGCTATCGATCAACCTGGCGGTGGGCCTGCCCGAAGCCCTGGTTCTAACGGTAATCAACGTCATCGCCCTCTTGGCTCTCGTGTCCCTTACTCAGCGGGAGGAGGGCGCCTGGCAGGGCCGGCAGATCGTTTTGTTCTTCGTGCTGCTTCTCGGTTCCTACGGGCTGGTGATGACCCGGGACCTCTTTAACGTCTTCGTCTTTATGGAGATCAGCGGTATAAGCCTCTTCGGTATCTTGAGCACCTCCCGGGACGGCCGGGTTTTCGAGGCGGGCTTTAAGTACATGGTGGCCTCGGGACTCGCTTCGGCCTTCTTTCTGATCGGTACCGCCTTTACCTACCGGGGCGTCGGCTCCTTGAATATCGCCGACATCGCTTCGGCCTCGGCGGCGGGAGCCTTAAGCGGCACCACCGGGATCCTCGGTCTTCTGTTCCTGCTTGCCGGCCTTTTGGTGGAGCTAAAACCCGCACCGGCAAACGGGTGGGCCCTGGACACCTACCAGGCGGCGGACCACAGCGTCGGCGCCCTGATATCCGGGATCAACGCGACCGCGATGGCGATGGTTCTCTTCCGCGTGGCGCCGATCTTCTTCGAGGCTGCAGAAATGGTATTCCTGCCGGTCCTCGTCGCCGCGGGCGCCGTCGCCTTCTTGGTGCCTCAGGTTCAAGCGCTGATGCAGGAGAGCTTCAAGCGGCTCCTCGGCTACTCCTCGGTGGCCCAGATCGGCTTGGTGGTTCTGGCTTTCGCCCTGGCGCCGGAGGATGTAACCTTCGGTGCCGCGGGAGTTCGTCTCGGCCTCCCGGTTGCTCTGGTGCTCTTGATCAACCACGCCCTGGCCAAGGCGGGGCTCTTCTGGATCGCCGAAGCCTCCGGCGACGACCGGACCGGCGCCTCGGGCAAGGCCCCGGCCTCCCTTCGGCACCGGCCGGGCCTCCTTGTCCTCGCCGGCGTCCTCTCCCTGGCGCTCCTCGGCCTGCCGCCCTTTCCGGGCTTCTGGGCCAAGTGGAGCCTGGTGATGCACCTGGGCTCCGGCGCCTCCGGCATCCCCGGCGGCGGCGCCCTCTTGTTCGTCGTCCTGCTGGGAAGCTTCCTGGAGGTGGTCTATCTGATGCGCTGGTTCACCGGAATTGCTCGCCGGGCGGAAGACGACGGCACGGTGTTGGAGGAGCGGATCCCGGAGGACTTTGCACCGGTCCCG
>CAZTRQ010000116.1:4379-7245 GCA_964616245.1 uncultured Spirochaetaceae bacterium
CGCCGGCGGCACGGCCCTTCTCCTGGTGGTGCTTTCCGGTCTCGGCCTCTTTGGTGCCGGCGTCGGGTTGCCCATCCTGCTGGTGCTTCTGGTCGTGGTTGCCTTTGCTCTGCTGGATTTCTTCCGGATTCCTACGGGGGTTCAGGTGGCCCTGGCGGTCGGCGTTCTGGGCTACTATCTAAGCACTCTGCTTCCGCAGCTTGCGGGCATCCGGTTGGTCTTTGCCGGAATCTTCGGCGCCGGCGCGATGGTGCAGCTTATCGCCTTCTTCGCCCGGAAAGGGCGCGCCGCCGGCCTTTCCGGAATGACCGCCGGGATGTTGCTCTCGCTCCTGGCGCTTCTGACCGCATCCTCGGCGCTCTCCTTCTTTGTGGCCTGGGAGCTCATGACCCTGACCTCCTTCTTTCTCGTTATCCGGGGACGCCAAGCCGGCGCAGCGGCCTACCGCTACATCGTCTTTAGCCTGGCTTCCGCGTTCTTGATGTTGGCCGCCTTCGGCCTCGGGGGAAGCGAGCTCTTCGACGCCCTCGCGGGCAGAGAGAGCATCTTTACCTTCGGCATGTCCGCCATGGTCGTCGTGCCAACCGTCCTTTTGGTGCTGGCGGTGCTGATAAAGCTCGGCGCGGTGGGCGTGCACATCTGGCTTCCTCCGGCCTACGCCGAAGCAGACGACGACGTCTCGAGCCTGATGAGCTCAGTCTTGAGCAAGGCGGGGCTCTTCGTTCTCTTCGCCGGCGCCACCGTCTTTTCCATGCCCCTCTGGGGTGGCGTTCCCCTAAACGCCGTTCTGGGATGGGTCGGCGTCGCTACGGCGGTGGTCGGCGCGATGATGGCTCTCTTTCAGGAGGACATCAAATACACCCTGGCCTATTCCTCGATGAGCCAAGTCGGCTACATGCTCCTGGCCTTCGCCATGATGAGCCACCTCGGATGGGTCACGAGTCTCTATCTGGCGGTAACGCATCTTTTGTTTAAGGCGATGCTCTTTCTCGCCGTCGCCGGGGTGGTTATGCGTACGGGCACCCGGTTGATGTACCAGATGGGGGGCCTGATAAAGCGGATGCCCTTCAGCTTCGTGAGTGTTCTTATTGCGATTATCGCCCTCTCGGGTGTGCCTCCGCTGTCGGGGTTCGGTGGAAAGTGGCTGCTCTACACCGCGCTCTTGGAGAGCGGCTGGTACCTCCAGGCGGCCCTGGCCTTCTTCGCGAGTGGCGTCGCCTTTCTCTATCTTTTTAGGTTGATCCACGCGATCTTCTTGGGCCAGCGGAAGGCCATCCACGACGAGGTAACCGAGGCTCCGGCGACGGTGCTGATACCACAGTTTCTCTTTCTCGTCGGCATCATGGCCGTCTCGATGTTTCCGAACCTCCTCATCCAGCCGCTTCAGGGGGCCGTGGAGCCGGCCTTCGCCTCCACGGTTCGATGGGAGGGCTACAGCGTTATCTCGAGTCTCGGCTACTGGAACGGGAACGCGGTGATGTACGTGACCATGGGGGTCTTTATCGCGCCGCTTCTCTGGCTACTGGCTGTCAAAGGGCGGGTCTACAAGGTCGAGCAGTTCAACATCGTCTACGCCGCTGAGCGGCCCCACACGCCGGAAACGACGCACTACGCCTTCAACTTCTTCGGACACTACCAGAAGGCCTTCGGATCGCTTTTGAGTCCCTGGGTTCAGCGCTTCTGGGCCGGGACCGCGTCCACCGGAAACACCATTTCGGGAGCACTCCGGGGGTGGAACACCGGGAATCCCCAGACCTACGCCTTCCAGATAATGCTCTATCTCCTGTTGCTCTTTCTTATTGCCAGAGGAGGACTCTAGATGGCAGAAGCGATAGCCACCAAGGCGCTCTACACCGTCATCTCCCTGGCGGTCATTCTAAACTATTCCCTCCTCTTGATCGGGACGATGGCCCGGGTCCGGGCGAAGGTTCAGGGCCGGATCGGGCAGCCGGTGTATCAGCCCTACATCGACATCATCAAGAACAACGCCAAGCGCACCAGCATAAACCACGGCGTAATGTTCTTCTTAGGGCCGGTCTTCCGCCTCGCCGGGGGATTGGGGACCTACCTCTTTATCCCGGTGATATTCGGGTCGGTGGTCTTCTCTAACTTCAGCTTCTCCGGAGACCTGCTTCTGGTGATGTACTTTATCTTCTTCGGCCAGCTCGGCATGGCCTTAGGCGCCGGGGAGAGCGGCCACCCCTACGCCCCCTTGGGGGTCGCCCGGGGGCTCGCGCAGATGACCGCCTTCGAGCTTCCCTTTGCCCTCTCGGTAATCGCCGTCGCGGCGCAGTACGGGACCTTCTCCATCACCGAGATCGTGGCGGCGCAACAGGGTGGCGTAGGCAACTGGGTGGCCTTTACCAACCCCTTGGCGATGATCGCCGGGATGATCGCCTTCCTCGGAATGAGCGGCGGAAACCCTTTCTCGGTGGTTACCGCACCCCAGGAAATCCCCATCGGCCCACCGACGGAGATGCAGTCGAGCTTCCTCGGGATGCTGCAGACCAACCGCGCCATCTTTAACGGCGCCAAGATGGTGCTCTTTATGAACCTCTTCTGGGGCGGCGCGGCGCATCCGAACATCTTCGTCGCCATCCTGATTCTGATGGCCAAGACCTTCCTCATCTATCTCTACGTAACCATCGTCGGGGCGAGCTTCCCGCGATTCAAAACCGAACAGTCCATCCGCTTCTTCCTCGGTGTTCCGACGCTTATCGGCGTCGCCGCCGTGGTTTTGCAGATGATTTAGGAGACCGTCGATATGGCAGACGTAACAGCGACGCGAACATACGAAGAGGCCGGGGCTCCCGAGGGCGCCGCGGTCCGGAACCCGGATCCCCGGACAATACTCCCGGAGGCGATT
>CAZTRQ010000117.1:0-7171 GCA_964616245.1 uncultured Spirochaetaceae bacterium
AGTTCCATAAGTTTAACGTGGCGGTTCCGGTCAATCCAGCGGTAAGGCTCTCGCCGACGACCGCACCGGCAAACTCGCTCGCCGCGGTGCTATCCAGCCCCTGAGCGTTCTCGCTTAAGGAAAATCCATGGCTTTCCAGACTCCAGCGGTTACCCAGGTAGGTTGCCGTGCCGGCCTGCACCGCCCCGGAGGAATAACCGACGAGGGCATCACGCCCCACCACGTTGCGGGCCCAAGTACTGCCGTTATAACCCAGGCCGAGAATCCCGGTACCATCCCATTCGAGGGCGTGCACGGCTCCGGCGATATTATTGTTTACGAAGGTCTCGCCCCCGGCGAGGGTCATGGAGCCGAGAGTCGTGTCACCGAGCACCCGGCCATCGGCCCGGAAACCCGGGGCGTTCTCAAAGCCGCCGAACAACCCGCCGGTGGCGGTCGTGGCAAGACCGACGGCCGCCTGTCTGCCGAAGGAGGCGCCGGCCTCCTGCCAGCTCCTGCGTCCGCTCGCCGCATCCGCCACGCCGAAGGCGGCGTCGTCTGTAAGGTTTATCATCGCCGCTGCCCATACGTTGCCGGTGGCCAGGGCCGCAACACTCGCCGCGATGCTCGCCACCCCCCGGGTGGTCGGGGCGCCGATCAGCCCGTCGGAATTGCCGTCGTTGTTCTTGTCGTCGTCGTAGAGCTTTAGGTCGTACCAGGCGCTCTCCATCGTCGCGAGCCCTCGACCGAGGCGTGCTTCGTTGCGGAAGAAATCCTCCATGATCCGGCCCGATTCGCCGTAGCCGGCGGTTTTGACCCTTTCCGGGTTCGACTGCCTCATGACCGGGGCGTAGCCGACGTGGAGGTTGAAGAGACCCTCGGTGTCTTGGTGTTTGCCGTACTGCGCGCTTCGGGCGAAGCGGGCGGTTTCGGCGGACAGGCGGGCGGTCAGGCTCGCATCCAGGCGCTCGGTAAGCTCTTGCAGGGTCGCGGCTCCGGAATCACCGGCCCCCACTCCGCCGCGCTGCTCCTCCGAGCGGCCGAAGACCAGGGTCAGGTAGGTCTGCATCTCTTCTTGGGCTTCTTCGATCCGGGCTTCCACCAGGGTGCCCGAGAGGCCGGCAAGGCCGGCGGCGCTTATGTCCGATGTCAAAACCAGCGTCGGCCCGTCGAAATAGCGGTAGGCACCGATCCGGTGGGTTTCCCGCTCGATGCCGCCCAAGAGGCTCTCGTCGATAATCGCCCGGCGCTGGTAGGCCGAGCCGGAGCGGCTGTAGCCGGCGCTCCTCAGGGTGATAGAGAAGCTCCTGTCCACCGACTGGTTGGCTTCGTCTATCTGCTCGTCGATCCGCACCGTCATCTCGTCCAGGCTTTCCCGCAGCTGCAGAGCGGCTACGGTGGCGGCCTTCGCGTGGATTTCGTTTGCGATGTCTGCGCTCGCCGAGAGCGCCAGGCGCCCGGTGTCTGCGCCGGAGCGAACCGTGGGAAGGCTCGCGGCGATGGCCGGGCGGCGGTTACTCGTCCTGCTGGAAAGGCTATCGGCGTAGTCGAGAAGGTTGGTAAGAAGCTGATCGTCGAGGCTCCGGGCGATCACCCGGTCGATCGAGCGACTATCGAAGTCTAGGGCGGGAACACCGATGTCCTCGATGCCGACGATCAGGCTCTCGGCGGAGAGTCCCAGCTTCCGGGCCAGACGGGCACTGCTTCCCGATACCGTTACGGCGGCGGCATCGGTGGCCCAATTCTCCCGCTCCGCGTGGAAGAGTTGGTACTTCTGATCCCACATGGCGCTTCGTACAAGATAATCGGCACGGAAGTCGTCCCGCCACCGAATGCGCTCCTGCGCCAGGCGGGCGAAGGCGCCGCGGAACTCCCGGAGGCCGGTGCGGTGCAGGTCGGCTACGGTTTGTTCCCAGTTGCTCCGCCGTGCGGCAAGCTCGGCCCGGTCGGCCGAGAGGCGCTGCGCCTCGTCGTCGGCGCCGAGGCTGACGCTGTAGATTCCCAGCTGCCCCAGAGCCTCAGCGAGGTAGGACATACGCTCGGCCGCACCGGCGTGGTTGAATACGACTACGTCTTCCGCTGCGGCCACCTGAGATTCCAGCAGGCCGTCCGGGCTGAAGGCGGGGTTGGCAAAGAGCGCCTCGGCGACGCCGCGGAGGGCCGACTCGTCGAGGTCGGGTACGGCGGTGAGGTAGTCGTAGGCGGCCTGGTCGCCGGCGCGGGCGTCCGCGAGCACCGCCAGACGCCGGTTCATCGCTTCCTCGGTGGCACCGAGGTCCCGCTCTACTTCGCTCAAGAGCCCTTGAACGGCGTGGAAGGTGCTCGCCTTCTCGGATACGGTCAGGGTTCCCATGGCACCCTCGATGTAGGCGAGGGCTCCCTCCCGGGCGGCCTCGAAGGCAGCTGTTGGCTCGCGGCTTGTGCCCGGGGCGGCTTCGCCTCGGGCGTCACCCAAGGCCGCGATAGCCTCCCCGAGGGTCCCGGCGTCTACCTGTCCGCCGGCGGTTCCGGCAAGTCTGTCGAAATCGCCCTGTGCCTCATGGTAGCTCAGAAGCGCAGACTCGAAGGATCCGATGCTCCCGGCTATGCCGGCTCGGGGCCCGTTCCCGTTGTAGCTCGGCAGGTCCTCATAGAGATGTCTAATTTGCCGTCGGAGGCGGCCCCGCCACATCCGTTTGCCCCGGCCGTTGTGGAACTCGTAGGCGCGCCGGGCTCGGTAACGCGCCTCCTCCCGGGCTATCGCGCTCGTGTCAAAGCTGATGTAGCTGGTATCGAGGGTCAACCGGCCGGAAAGAAACATCCCCCGGAAGAAGCCGTAGAGCGCCTGTGTCTCTCGGTGCGCTCCGATGCGGCTCAGTGCCTCGTCCGCACGGTCGTTGATAAGGGAGCGGACGGATCCAGTATTGATGCTGCCGATCTTGCTATGGTCGAGAATCCGGTTGTAGACCTGATTGGCTTCGATCTCGATCGGGATTGCCGGGGCATCGGGCGCGTGGGTAAGGTAGCGGGGACGCTCCCGGTGCATCGCAAGCCCGAAATCCCGCAAGAGACCCGATCCCCCGTGCGCGGCGACGCCGGAGATCCATCGGGCGATGTCGGTGGAGTACTGCTGCGCCGTGCGGTGGACCTCTTCGGCGTTGTCGGCATCGAAGGAGAAGTAGTCTGCCACACTCGCCATAAAGGTTTCGGGGTCAGCGTCGTCGAAGAGCGTCAGCTCGTCGATACGAGCGCCGTCGTCCTGGAGAGTCGCAAAGTCCGGATCGAAGTACAATCCCTCCGGGAGCCTAAAGAGGTCGTAGACGGTGCCGGCCATTTCGGATCGGATACGCGTGAGCTCGGCCGCGGCGGCGCCGATCTGCTTCTCGAACTGCTCGAAGGCGTAGTGCAGGTAGCTCTTTGCTTCGCGCAAGGATGCTTGCCGGGCGGCGTGGTTCCGGTAGAGCTCGTCGGTCGGGCCGATGATGTCGGGATCAACCTCTAGGGCCGCGACAATCTCTCTGATGCGCGAGACCCTCTCGAGCTCCGTTTGACGATTGCTGAGCACATCCGTGGGACTCTGGGTTTCCAGCTCGTAGCCGTGGGCCGCAAAATCCGACAGCTCCTCGGAGAGCTGAAGCTCCCTGCGTGCGGCGACGTACTCCCGGTAGAGGGTATCGAGCCGGCCGCGACCGGCGTCGTAGCCCGAGGAGAGCGCCTCAAAGCCGTCGAGGAGCCGCCCGTAGGTGCTTCGTGCTTCGGCCAGGGCGGAGGTAGCCTCCTCGAGGGATTCCCTGGCAGGTTGGACAGTTGCGGCAAAGTACGCCCGGCGGTCGGTGGACCCCACGGTAAGAGGATCTTGAAGCTCCGCCCGCTCGGCGATCGCTTGGCGGTGTTGCCGGATGCGGGCCCTCAACGCTGCCTCGGCGGCCCCGGCGGCGGCCTCCCCGGAACCCTCATCCCAGCTTTCCGCGCCCATCACCTCCAAACCGCGGGTAAGCAGAGCGCGAAAGGCCGTCACCTCTTCAGCGGCACGCTCCAGGTCGCCGGAAAGCTCTTCTGCGCGCTCCACGGTCATCGCGAAATCGCGAAGCGCAAGGCGCTCTGCCGAAAGCCGAACGTAGTGCCCTGTCAGAATCTCGATGGCCGAATCGAAGAGCACACGGGAACTGTCGGCCCCCTCGAGCTCGGCGGAGGAGAGGAAGGCGTCGATATCGTCGGCCCCGAAGAGATGCCCCGGGAGCCCTACCGCTTCCAACCCCTGAACCGCGAAAGACGCCCGGGCCTCCGGAGAATCGGAACCGAGCTCCTCGGCGCGGCGGTCGACGTAGGCACTAAGCTCACCAAGCAAGAAGCGCTCGGCTGTACTAAGACCGCTAAGGGCCAGATAGAACTTCGCCGCGACGGCGAGGGATGCGCCGGCCTCGTCCGCGAGCTCCAGGGCGTCCATGGTGGCTTCCAACTCGGCGCCCAACTCCGGCCGCTCTGAGACGGCCTCGAGGCTTAGGGGAGCGATATGCGCGGCGAGGTACTCCCGGATTACCGCGGTAAGGTAGGCCGGCAACTGCGCCGTAGAAGCGAGCGCCTCGAAGAGCTCCAACGCCTGGCCGGCGCTCGTAATCGAGTCAACGGCATGGAGGGTCAGCGTCTCGGCGAGCTCTGCCGCGGCTTCGGCGCGGATTACCGCCGTCCGGCTCGGCGCGAACTCGGCGTACTCGGAATAGACCTCCCCGAAGGGGCCTGCGAGGGCGAGCTGGTACTCTTCCTCGGTCATCTCCTCCGCCTCGAGGAAGGAGATGGTCTCGGCGAGCGCCTCGTATTCGTAGGTGACCGCCGCTATCAATTCCCGGTGGGCAGCCCTCACCGCGTCCCAGGCTCCGCCGCGGTCGGGGTCGAAGCCCCCGGTAGCTACCTCGTAGGCGGCAAGGAGGGTCGCCAGGGCGGGGTCGCTCAAAGAGAGCCCGGCGGCAAGGTACTCCGTCGCAAGCTCTTCCCGGCTCTTTGGCTCCGGAGGCGGGTCTCCCTCTGGAATAGCGACGACCGAGAGGATGGCTTCGCGCCGGTTGGCGGCCTCTGCGAGATCCGGAAGCGCCCCGATAATGGCCGCGGCCTGAGCGGCGATGTCGGCCCGGATAGACGCCTCGGAGGCCGAAAAATAGTCTGCGTAGAGCTCCGAGCGGTCGGTGCGGTAGAAGGCGTCGATTTCGTCATCCAGGCCCTCGACGGCGCGCTCGAGCGTTGTCGTATCCTGAGCGACCCAGGAAAGCCAGAAGCTATCGTAGGCTTCTTTCCTGACGTGGTACTCGGTAGTAACGTCGCCAAGGTCTTCCTGGGCATCCTCCAAGAGGCGCTGATAGTCGCCCAAGTCGTCGGTGATGGCCTTGAGAGCATCGATTTGGGCAAGGTAGGCGGCTTCGGTTTCTGCGTAGGCTGCCTGAGCCCGGGTCAGGCGCTCGGCGGTATCCGCCTCGGTCGCCCGGCCGGAGCTCCGGTCCCCGGCGTAGTCCACCACCGCCTGGGCAATGTCGCGCTGATGGGCGAGAAGCTCTATCTGCCGGTCGAGGCGCGCCAGCTCCCGGTCTTTCGCGTCGATCGTACCGGAACCAAGGCCGGCGATCGTTTCGGCCACCGATTCTGCCATGCCCCGGTACCTCACCGCCAGATTGTCCCAGTAGCGCTTTTCGCTGCGGAGAAAGGCTATCTCGGACTCCGGGGCCCGGGAGGCGTTCTCGAGCTCGTATCCCAAATACGCCCCGTTCTTCTCCGCCAGGGCCAGAATCCCCAGGGCCTGGTTGTAGGCTCCAAGGTAGGAATCCACCTCCCGGCGGATCTTGGTCTGCTCCTCCGCTGCGGCGGCGGCAAGGTCCGAAACGCTCCGGGAGAGCTCCTCCTCAAAGGTCAGCTCCAGGGCGTCCCAGGCGGCGCGGCCGTTTTCGATGATGCTCTGCATGGAGACAAGCCAGGCGGTACGAGCGGTATCCAGGTCGGCGAAGGCGGCGTCCCAGGCGGCCTCGGCCTCGATGTAGGCCTCCTGGCTAGCCGTTTCCCAGGCGAGGCGCTCTTCCAAGAGGCGCCCTTCGGCCCGGCTCCAGGCATCAAGGCCGGCCTGGAAAGCTTCTCTGTAGCTCTCCTCCCAGGCGTCGAGGGACGCGATATCCGGCTCGGTGACGAGCTCCGCGGTGGTAGCCTGCAGTACCTGGTGCGCGCTCGAAAGCTCGTCTTCGGTGGCGGTAACCAGGCCGGCGGCTAGGGCCCCGGCGCTCTCTCCCTCGCTCTTGCGGCGAAGGCTGAAGGTATCCCGCAAGCGCCCCCGGAGGAGTCGACTCTCGCTGTCGATCGCGAGGCGTTCGAACTCTCGTTGGGCCCGGGCGACGTACTCGTCTAAGGTGGCAGAGAGCTCCGGCGCAACGACGGCTCGATACTCTGCGTCGAGAGTATCGAGAATTTCGTCGTAGGCGACTCGCGCCTCGAGGGCCCAGGCATCCACCAGCTCCCTCCGGCGGGCGACGACGGCCATGCTCCAGGCGGCGTGGTCCTCGAAGGCACCCTCGGCGCCGCGGAGCAGCGGATCTCCGGCGGAATCCACGACGATAGAACCGTCCTCGGACTCATACAGATAGCTCCGGTCCAAGGATCCAAGATGCGATAGGGCACCTTGTGTGCGGACGGCCGGAAGCTCGCCGGCAAGCTGTTCTTCGAGAAAGGCCGCCAGACGCTTCCCGAGGCGCTCTCGGGCCTCCACCTGCTCCCAATCGGCGACCGCCGCAAGACCCCGCTCTGCCTCTGAGAGCCAGGAGGCCACGTCGATCGCCCGGTCGGCACGGTCGAAGTGACGCTCGAGTCCGTCCAAGGACAGGCTCGGCTCCGGCAGCAGATCCTGAGCAGCTGAAGCGGTCGGAACTATGATAGTCGAGGGCGCCACAAAAGACACCAGCACCAACGACGCCACCAGACGCGAGAACGCGGAACTCCTCCCCACAACAGTCCCCCTTCAAAGACTAAGACGGGACTAGAATGCCTGGTGGTTTAGGTTTCGGAGAAAAAAGTGCGAAAATCGTTGTGGGCGTTCTCGGATTGTCCGGAACGCCTAGGCAAAAAGGCCGAACGCGGCGATAAGCACGGCAAGGACGGTAAACCCAAGGGTTAACCCCCACTGGAGTCGGGCAAATCGTTGATCGAACTCCTCGAAGCGCTTATCGACTTGTTCAAATCGCTT
>CAZTRQ010000118.1:0-7146 GCA_964616245.1 uncultured Spirochaetaceae bacterium
GCCGCCGGAGACACCTCGACCCCCGGAGACCTCTCGGGCCTCCGGTTTCCATTCGGGGCGCCGGTCGAAGGCCAGCAGGCCCTCCGTGTCTCCTTGGCCTACTCGCAGATCGAAGCTGCGGGAGAGGCTACGGAGCGTTTCTGTTATCCGACGATGGATCGTCGGAAGGTCCTTGAAACGCGCTTCCCGTTTCGCGGGATGGACGTTGAAGTCTACCAGTTCCGGCGAAAGAGATAAAAAGGTAAAGACGACCGGATGCCTTCCCCCGGGAAGGTAGCCCTGGAAGCCGTATTCTGCCGCTTGGACGAAGGCGTACTCCCAGATTCGACGGCGGTTGACGAAGCTCTGGATGAGCTTCCGGTCGTTTCGCCAGAGAGCGGGGCCCGGGGTCGCCAGGACCACCTCGAACCCGGGACCGCTCCCGGAGACCTCTTGGAGATCGACAAGCTCCGGAAAGATCCGTTTGATTCTCTCGATGTGACTCTCCGGCGGAAGATGGTCCTTGAGAGCGTCGTCTGAAAAGAGGCGGAAGCCGATTTCCGGGAAGGCCAGCGCCTTCTCGAGAAACACATCCCGAACCATGCGCGACTCGGTAGCCGGCCGCCGGAGAAAGCGCCTTCGAGCCGGGAGATCCGCAAAGAGGCTCGAAACAGCGATCCTGGTTCCCGGAGCTCCGGACGCCACCGACAACGCCTCCCGGCGGCCTGCGGCAACGAGCAGTCGGTTCGCGGCATCTCCCTCCGGGGAACGAGAGACTATCTCCAGGCGACTGACGGACGCGATACTCGCCAGGGCCTCTCCCCGAAAGCCGAGGGAGGTTGCCGTCTCCAAGTCGGCCTCGCTCGCGATCTTGGAGGTGGCGTGGGAATACCAGCAGAGCTCGAGGTCTTCCGGGGGCATTCCCGACCCATCATCCTGGACGACGATCTCCTCCAACCCGCCCTGCCGCAGGCGTACCTCGATACTCCCGGCCCCGGCGTCGATCGCGTTGTCGAGGAGCTCTCGGACCACCGAGGAGGGGCGCTCGATAACCTCTCCCGCGGCGATGCGCCGGGCGACGGAGTCGTCGAGGAGACGTATGGGTCTTCGAGGCGAACGAGGATTACCGGATGACATGTCGGTTCCTCTTAGTACCCGATTCTGGTCTCGACGGTGACGGTCGTCGCCGTTTCCGGCCGGCCGTCGTTATAGGCGATCTCACCGTCGTCAGTATAGACCAGGGCCGTGGAGGCCGTCAGCGCTAGAGAGAGGCCCGGCGAGACACGGTAGGCGACCTCTCCTCGAAGAGTCGTATTCGCGTCGAAGAGACCGGCTCCCTCGTAGTCCCCTCGGTCGTAGAGGGTCGGAACAAAGCCGCGTCGCTCGTACCGTAAGGCCACCGAAAGAGGAATGGGAAGAAGCCTTTCCTCCGCCCGGATCTCGAGAAGAAGCTGATCGTCGTCGGCGGGCTGCCAGCCACCGGTTTCCGCCACTTCCCAGGGCCAGAGATAGCCGGCCCGCACCAGGAGGCGGTCTCTGACGAGGGAGAGCGCCGCCTCTCCGTAGAACCCCATCCCGTAATTGTCGTAACGGTCGGCATCGCTGTCGACAAAATACCCCACCGTTTCTGCGGCCAGTTGGCCTCGTATGCGGTCGTAGGGGCCCGAGACGTAGAAGGGGCGAAAGATGCCCCGAAAGGTTCGGTAGTCGCCCCGGAAGCGCAGTCGCCCCACGGAACCCAAGACCCCGGTCATCGTCCCAAAGTTTAAGAGCTCTCCCGATTCCGGGTCCACGACAATACCGGTTTGGAGGCCGCTATCGGCTCCGTTGCCGTCCGTCACGTCTTCCCGAAGGTAGGGTATCGGGGCAGCGATATCCGAGAACGCGACTAGCCGGAGCCGCTCCGAATCGACGACCGGAAACTCCAGGTCGAGGCCGACGTTGACTAGAATGGGGTCGGTTGTGCGCGTTTGGTCGTAGAGCGGTTCGTCCTGCGGGAGGGTCGACGCGGGCCGCAGATCGGCGGTTGCCGAAAGACCGAAGCCGAGGGGTGCCGAAAAAGGGCGATAGTAGAGCCTGGCTCCGTAGAGCGCCGGATCTAGGAGGTCGTTTACGAGGAGCTCCACGCCGTTGCGCTCCCGGTCTATACCCAGGTTAAAGCCGATTCGTCTGGTCCCGGGAAAGTCCCAGTCGTTGGCGTAGTCGTGGACGAGGATGCCGTGTCCGAGGGTTATGCCCGAGAGGTTTCCCACCTTTGCGAAAAAAGGGTCCCCCTGCTCGCGGTACCGGGCGTAGCGAAGCTTGAGCGCCGCGTCGGTGGCCAGGTCGCCGAGGGCACCCCAGGGATTCGCTTGCCAGTCCTTGTCGGCGCCGAAGGACCACTCGTTGTTTCCTCCGGGGCGATACCAACTCGTGGCGTCGAAGAGGTTGTCGGAATAGACGATCGGGACGTAGAAGCCCAGGGCGAACCGGTCCCGCCGAATCTCCGGCTGGAAGACCACCTTGCCGTAGGTCCGACCGTCGACAAGCACGGACCCCGCTTCGAGGCGCAAGATTTCGAGGAGGCGGTCTGTCGCCGCGTTCCCGACCCTCGGGTCGGTGGCCTGAGGGGACTGGTCCGAAGCTTGGGGCTCTTCTCCGGTTCCCGCAGGCTCCGGATCGGCGGTCTCCGCGTCCGAAGGTGGCTCACCCTCCGGCCGGTTTACATCGAGGGGCTCCAAGGCCTGGAACTCCAGACTATCGAAGAGAGAGCGCAACTGACCGGCGGGGATCGGCGCCGCCCCGAAGGTCTCGGCAAAGACGTCGGCCCCTTGCCCCTCGTTTACCAGGATCGATTCCCCGGTGGTCAGATTCGTAAACTCGACGCTGCCGGATCGAACGAAGATCGCGTTGTTGCTGTTTGGAGCGACGTCTAGGACGAAATCTGTCCCTCGAACGCCCCCGACCGCGAAGGGGGTACGGAACTCGTAGGCGGAGCCCCCGGCCCGGGCGGCTACGGCCCGGATACGACCGACGGAGAGGTCGAAGGCGCTCCGGTCGGCCCCTTCCCGGCCCTGGATCGAGTCGATGGCGAAGGCGGTCTGCGGAGCGACCTTGATGATGGTACCGTTCGGGTCCAGGCGGAGCTCCACGGTCGAGTCGAAGGTCTGTATAAAGTCTCCGGGGAAGAGGTCCTGCCCCAGGAAGACGTCTCGAGGGATTCCGTCTGCATCGGTAATCTCGACTTCGAACTCATCCTCGAAATACTCGAGGACCGCCCGGGGCTCACTCTGGGCGTAGACGGTGGGGGTGGCCCAGGCGACCAAAAGGAGCGCCGCGACAGCGAAAACGCGGCGAACCCGAGGCTTACTGCAAGACAATGGTGCTCTCCAAACCCGAGGAGACCTGCCAGGGGTCCCCCTCGGCAAAGGGGTCGTGCCGGAGCCGGTAGACGATGGAAATGGTGGTCGGTCCGGTCTGATATCCGAAGCGCGCCAGAATCAACGAGTCCTCCGGATCGATCAGGTCGCCGAAGCTCCCAATGTCCCGCTTGGTGTATTCCCCTTCCAGGGAGAAGCCGGCGAGGAGTCCGGGGCCCACGGAGAGGGAGCTCCGCAAGGTGGGATTGGTTCCGGAGCCGGTTCCCAGCGGTCCCTCGACGGAGCTCTGGAAGATTAACGAGTCGTCGAGAACGGCGAATCCCAGGGTGCCCTGCCATCCCCAGTATTCCGGGTTGATGGCTTGTTCCGCGTCGTAGAGAAAAAACTGCTCGAGGCGAAAGAGATCGTAGGAACCGTCGAAGTAGACCGGGATAAAGTTCTCCCCGAGGTATCGGAGTTGGCCTCCGTAGAGAAGGTGCCCGAAGAGCCGTCCTCCGAAACCGGCCATGCCACCCGGGCTCTCGTCTTGCCGGACGTAGTCTCCGAAGGTCGCAAGGGTAACGGTTTCCCGGGAAAGGATCGGGAGCCGGAAGTCGGCCCCCCAGATAAGGACCTCCGCGGAAGAATCGACCGGCCCGTCGAAGGCTTCGCTCTTGTCGGCGAAGTAGTAGGGGGCCCGGTCGGTTGCGACGGTCGAGCCGATCTGGAGTCCCGACGCTACGGGGATCTCCGCCCCGGCGAGGGGCCGGAGGTAGAGCCTCCCGGCCATCACGTCGAGGGCCGCCAGGTTTCCGGCGAGGGTCTCGAGGCCGAGATAGGGAAACCCGACGATTTCGCCGTCAACGTCGAGTTGAACCCCGACGAGACGGAGATCCGGGAGGTACCGAGTATTCGCGTACCCACCGACGATAAAGCCGTTTCCCAAGGTGGCGTCGTCCAGGGAGCCGAGGCGGGCGTAGAGGGGATCGCCTTTTTGCGCCCACCGGAGGTAAGAGAGCTTTGCGAGGTAGACTTCGAGAAGGCTGCGGTCGCCTGAGGGAACCCAGTCCTCCTTTCGAACCGCGAAGTCGTTGCCATCACCACCGGTAAACCGGTAGTTCAGGCCCAGATCCAGGCCGAGACCGAGCTTTCCGTAGGCGATCTCGGGACGGAACGCCAGGAATTGGTAGGTTGCAGGCTCGGTGCCGGTTCCTTCGGGATACGTCTGGACTCCGAGTCCGAGCGACAGGCCGAAGGAGAGCTCCGGAGCCGGGCTCCCATCGGTGGAAGACTCCTGGGCAAAGGACAGGGCTCCAAAAAAAACAAGCAAAGCTACAAATGCCCAATTTCTCACTACTGACAGACTATACCTCGGTTGAGATGAATTGACCACGGGCCCGGAGACCGGCGACTGGGCCCGGAGACCTGGCCCGGAACCGAGCACGGCCGGGGCTGGGACCGAGGCGGCTCAATAGGTCAGCTGCCCCTCGATGCCCCCTTGGAGTCCGAGAAGGTACTGATTCTGCTGTTCTCCTTCAAGCTCGAAAGGCTCGACCCCGAAGCCGACATCCGCGTAGATTCGAATCCGGCCCCGGTCCGGGATCTCCAGGGATGTCTCGTGGCCGACTACCACCGTCTGCCGCCGGGGCGGGATTTCCTCCGGGGCGACGATGCTCGAAAAGGTGAGCGACTCGGTATGGAGAAAGTAGGAACCCCGTTCGGCGAGGCCTTCCAGGCGGGGACGGCTCAGGAGCGCGACGGGATAGCTACGCCAGCTGTAGCGGAGGGCCGTGTCCACCGTGGTAACCGGGTCCTCCCGGCGGTCGAAATCCAGGCTGTTCTCCAGGGTGAACTGCCGGGAGTTCGCACCGTAGAGGGCGATAAGCGTCTGGAAGACTAACTGCCAGTCTATCTCGTCCCCCGGGAGCCTCCGGTCGATCGTGACCGAAGCGCTGTTGGTTATCTCGTCGCTCTGATAGAAGCTAAAGGTCGGGTTGGTCCCGAAGCGTCCGAAGAGGTTCAGCGCGATGGTTGTGAGCTCGAGATTCCAACTGTAGCGCTCGGTGAGGGCCTCGCTCTCCCGGGTAAGGGTCCGGCCGAAGGCCGTCGAGGCCGATGCGGGAACGAAGAGGTCCCGGATCTCGGAGTGAGTGCTCCTTGTCAGCGCCAGGGAGAGTTCCGGGGTGTAGGTCGCGTAGTCGTATCCCAAAGTGTCCTCGACGAAGAGCTCCCTCTCCCGGGTGCCCCCGAGCTCCCAGAAGGGTGTCGAGGCAAAGAGGTAGCGCTGTGTGCCTGAGTCTGTGCCCCAATCGGCGAGGTCGTCGGCGTAGGCGGTGTTGCCGCTCTCCGGCGCGGTAAAGGAGTAGCTCCGGCGGTAGCCGGGAGTCAGCGTCAGGCTCCGGGGTGGCGCGTCGACCAGCGCGAGGGGTGTCGAGACACCGAGGCTCCCGCGGTTTGTCTGGACCCCCTCCGAGGCGCTTCGGTTTTCGTAGCCGAGCTCTATGTTGATATTCGTCCCGACGAAGCGGTCGCTCCAGACGAAGCTTTGGGAGCTTTCCCCGGTCCGGGTCGGCTTGTCCCCTTCGGAGAAGGGGGCGACGAGGGAGTAGCCGTCGACCCATGACTCGCCGTAGCCGGTGGCGGCAAGCTCGTATCCCCCGGCCCGGTGGCCGAAGCGAACCAGGCTCGTCGTCGAAAAGCGATCGCTCCAGAGGGAGCGGCCGTCGAGGGTCCACTCCTGCACCAGGCTCCGGTTGCGTAAGGTCGCGTCGGTGTCGAACCGCAGGGCGCCGACATCCTGATCGGACACCAGTATCCAGTTGGACCGGTATTGGCTCGGAAGCCCGGAATTGAAGCTCCGCTGGTACGATTCGTAGACCGTCACCAGCCCCGGGTCCGCGGGAAACTGAAGCGAGTGCCCGGCGCTCCCGGTGGTCCGGTCGTCGGTAACCGCGACGCTTCCGAAGGTCTCGAGCCGGGTGTAGAGAACGTCGATGCCAAGATCGGTCCGGTGGGAGAAGCTCCCGGTCTCCCCGGTTACCTCGCTCTGGGCCGAGAAGCCCCGGGACCGAACCGCCGTGTCCTGACTGACGACGATGTTCCTTAAGATTTCGACCTCGCCCCGCTGCCAGAGAACCTCCGGGTAGTCCCAGGTATAAGCCGCCCGCCCGGCCCCCTCGACGCTCAAGCGGGACTCGGCCCAGTGGACCTCGTCGAGGTAGATCGTTCCGGCGTCGCTGCCGTCCTGTTCGAACACAAGGTAGGAGAGGCGGTCTCTCGGGGCCGAGCTCCGGTCGAGGCTCCCGATCCGCTCGCCGTCGATACGAATCTCGTCCGCGGCGACGTCGAGCTCGACTTTCCGCCACCGGCGCCCTCCGGCCGCCCCGGGGTCCGGCAGATCGAAGGTGCCCTCGATGGCCGGGGTGTCGGCTTCGTTTTCCGCCATGGCGACCCGGAGGGTCGCCGGAGTGGCGTTGAGGTCTTCCACCCGGAGGTAGAACACCAGGTTTTCGTATTGATCCCCGGGGGTCTGGGTGACGTAGTCCGACAGAGTCCATGAGGTGCTTCCGCCCGCCTCCCAATCGACCTCCAGGACCCGCTGGTTCGTCGTGCCCTCGGTGTGGAAGATATCCCGGACCTCGGGGAACTCCTCGACCAGGGTCGGAATGCCGCCTCCGGGGACGTCTCGAACCTCCCGGGCGTAGATCTCCCCGGAGTCCCGCTCTACGGCAAAGGTGGTCCCGTGGAAGGTGACCTCTCCGAGGAGGATGCGGCCGGCCGCCGCCGTGCCGCCAGTCTCCACCACAATTATCCGCACCGCCCGGGTGGC
>CAZTRQ010000119.1:0-7085 GCA_964616245.1 uncultured Spirochaetaceae bacterium
ATGAAAAACAATCGGCGACATGCTCGCGTTGCTGGGCGGATTTCCGTATTTCTGGAAGGTCTTCGGCAGAAGGCGGAAACCGTCGCTATAGATATGAGCAGATCTGGTATGCAGGTCTGGTTACCTCACGGAGCGCCCACAAGCGGTTGGGAACGGGCACGGATTGCGCTCCCGGGCGCGAAAACGGTGTTCTCTGTCGGGCTGATTCCCGTACGTGTGGGCGCTGTCAACCAAGCGTTAGTGCAAGGAGAGTCGGATTCCGACGGCCTCGTCGCGGCGTTCGTCTTCCAGTTCGATCGTCCAAATGACTCCGCGGTTCTCGATCGCTTCATCTGGGATCGATTCGTTCAGGGTCGGCAAGAAGGCGGACTGGAAGATCTCCGCCAACTTCCCCGAATCGAATGCTTGATCGACGGTGTTCTGGTTTCCTCTTTAGGTCCGGACGTCGGTGAACCGCCGGATGTCGCTCT
The DNA here is from genome assembly GCA_964616245.1 of uncultured Spirochaetaceae bacterium. Lineage (GTDB taxonomy): Bacteria > Spirochaetota > Spirochaetia > DSM-27196 > PWMO01 > CAYPUT01. The sequence continues at coordinate 471 of CAZTRQ010000119.1, forward strand.
TGAGGGTGCCCGAATCGTAGATATGTCTCCTGACGGTTTGAAACTCGTCTATTCGGGAAGTCTGTCCCCCGAGTCCCTAGTCGGACTGAGTCTCTCGGTTCCTGGTGATCGGCGTCCCCTGAACCTGGACGGCAAAGTGGCGTACGTCTCCGACGAAGCCGACTCAGGAAGCACGGCAGGAATCGCGTTCGCCGAATCGATAAGCGACATAAATCGCGCCCGGATTCGCAACTTCATTCTTGCTTCTAGTGCCTGGGGCTCTCTCCGGGGAGTGTACCGCCGACTGTGGGCGGATGAGGGTGACGATGGACAGCTTCGGGTCGAGGAACGCGAGGCCATCCGACGCTTATTACGGCTCGTAGCGGCCAGAGGATTACCAGTCCATCTACTCGGTGACGACAGTGCACTCGGCGCAGCCTTCCGTGTCGATGACGTTACCGATCAGCTGGTGGTGGTGTCGCATCTGGGCCTCGAGAATGTTCCCCCTGAGGGAAGCCGCGTCAGTGGATCCATGGTTGTCGGGAGTGGAGGTTACTATTTCCAAACCCGCGTAGTTGAAGCTTCGGATACTGTTCTGCATCTCGAACTCCCCGAAAACCTCGTTCTTACGGAAAAACGGACGACCGAGCGACATACGACTTCGGACGGCCAGATCTGGCTTGTCGCCCGGGAGCGAGGGCCCCGGTCCGGCGGGGTAGGCAGGCTTATCGATTCCAGCGCGGCCGGAATATCTCTCGAAGTAGACACTCCGGATTTCCAAGACCTGACCACTGGAGAGGTCGTTATTCTCGAGAATCCAGAGACCTCGAGAACACTTCGTGGAGAAGTCCGTCACATAGATGAGTTCGACACGGAGAACGGTAGGCGCTTGAAGATCGGTATCGAGCTCGGAACCAAACGCAAGGATCCATACCACCGACGCTTGGGGATTGAAGCGTTCCAGGATATTCCGGTTTACGCGGATGCAGTGAAAATATCCGACTGCGAGCTCTTTCGATCCATGGCTGTTCAGTTTCCAACCCGGGACGAGCGCCGGATCGTGGGTCTGTTGAACGCCACGAGACTTGGCGAGGTTTCCACCCTTATCGTGATTCCGTCTGCTTTCGGTAAGAAGAAGGAGGCTTTGGCGCCTCTGGCACTGACGCTCTTGGCCTCCTACCGTAACAAGGGAGATGACGTGGTGGTCTTGCGTTTCGACGGGACGGACCGCCCCGGGGAGAGCTCAAATCGGCTTGCCGGTTCTGCTCGAGGCTACGAAATGCTCGGGTACCGGATTAGTCAGGGGCGTAGCGACTTGGAGGCGGCCCTCGATTTCGCCCGAAACAATTCGTATTTCAGTCCCAACCGAATCATTTTGGCGACTTTCAGTATGTCGGCCCTGGATGCGCGCCGGCTTCTATCCGAGTTCCCGGATAGGGATGACATTTCAGCCTGGATAAGCGTGATGGGTGTTCCCGCGGCGAAATCGGCCCTTACTCAGACCCTCGGGGGTCTAGATATCGTCGGGAACCACGTTGCGGGCCTCGAAAGTGGCGTCTGCGGGCTACTGGGACATCTTCTCGACATGGACCAGGTAGCTGCCGACCTTGTAGACAGCGGGTATGCCTACGTTACCGATGCCCGGACAGACATGGCCAAGATCGACGTACCTGTGCTGTGGATGTACGGGACACACGACCGATGGGTGGGGCCAGAGGAAGTGTACGACATCATGAGTGTCGATGCTGTCGCCCCGAGAAGCATATTCGAAATTCCCGCGGGTCACAATCTTCGTACCAGCGACGACGCGCTTCGAACCTTCCGCCTAATTGCCTCTTACGCTCTATCGATCTCGGCCGGCGATGGCCAACCCCGAGATGCCTTGCAGTCGGCGATTGACGATGCAAGATGCGCCACGCGAGACGAGCTCTTGGAGGTCGTTACCTACGAGCGCGAGCGCCTCGACACCCAGGTCGGTCGTGAAGAGATCGACGAGTACTGGCGGCGGTACCTTATCGGTAGCGGAAGTGCGCATTCCGGGTACGATTTCTACCGAATGCTCGAGCCATTTGTGGCCTTCTTAAAGGAGGAGGCGGACGCTCTTGGGGTGGCGGGGCACCATCGAGTACTGGACGCCGGTTGTGGAACCGGCCTCTTTCTTGAGGTACTGGTCAAGCGTCTGCTGACGCAGGAGCCGGAGTTTTCCGGTGAAATTGTAGCAACGGACCTTGTGCCCGCTGCTCTTAATCGCGCGAAGCAGAAGATCGATGCTCTTCAGGGTTCGGCGGGGAGCGCTATACCGGTGACCTATCGAGCTCTCAATTTGGAGCCGAGCAGGCTTATCCCGATTGCCCGGTACCTCGCCGATCCAACGGCGTCAATCGAAAGCCTCCGAGGTCGCATCGAAGGCTTATCGTCCTCGGTTTTGGAATCCCTGCTATTGGAAGATCCCGCCGAGCTTCGCACCGTGGTTGAGGGCTGTGCCGATTCGATTATGCTCGCCGGAAGAGAACCCGACGATGAGGCTTGCGAGGTCCTGCGGGAGCTATCGAGGGCGGGGCGGTTACTCAACGGCACGCTTCAGTACGCGGATCTATCTGAGGCGTCGGACAACCCGGTTCGTACCGGCACCGCCGATGTGCCGAACGCCCTCTACGAGGCCTTGACGACAGACGATCTTAAGTTCGACCATCTACGTTTTCGTGGTGCCAACCGAAATCTCCAGCTGCCCTTTGCCGATTCTTCCTTTGATCGAATAGTTGCCAGTCTCTTTATCTCTTACCTCTTTAACCCCAACTACTTCTTGGAAGAGCTGTACCGGATGCTTCGCCCCGGTGGTCGTGTTGTAGTCTCCAGCATGAAGCCAGACGCCGATATCTCGGTGATATTTACGGATTTCGTCGACCAGGTATCGGGTCAGCAGCTTAATCAGACGACCATGGCCGGCGCGCGGCAGATGCTGAGCGAAGCCGCCGCTCTCTTCGAGCTCGAGGAAGAGGGCCTCTTTAAGTTCTACAGTGAGGAGGAGCTGGTCGGCATGGTCGAAAGTGCCGGGTTCTCTGTCTCGGCAAGCTTACGCGGTCTCGGCATTCCGGCCCAGGCGGTTATCGTGGTTGCCGAAAAGCACGCTGTGCGATGATGTATTTGGATGACGTAGCTCGTCGGGCGATTGCCGATTGGCCCACGAGCCTTCCTGTCGTCGTGGATACCGGTTCGGGACAGCACTACCTCCCTGGCGCACTATCTCGAAAGATCGATGAGTTCGCAGGTTTTCTCGAGCGGTCAGGCATTGGACCGGGGGATCGAATACTACTATTTCTCCGCAATTCGCCCGCCTTTTTGATGTTGCTCTTGGCCGCACGGCGACTCGGAGCGGTGGTAGCGCCGGTAAAGACCGACTGGAAGCTTGCCGAGCTGTCCATCGTCCTGAAGGACTTGGATCCGAAGGCGATTATCGCGGAAGAAGGTTTCGATGGCCCTTTGCAACAGCGTGGACGAAAGGTAATCCTATTAGACTCAGTCAAGAACGAGCTGTCATTGCTCCAGGCCGCGTCTAACCCCGCGCCGGACCTTGCCGCCAAATATACCGACGGAGTGCCCGAGCCTGACGGCAGTTCGAAGCTTGCGACCGACATTTGTTCGATAAACTTTACCTATCGAGGCCTCGGTTATCCCTTGGGCGCCATGGTCCCGGATCAGCAATACATCGAAGGCGCTGAAATCTTCTGTCAAGGCATGGCCCGCCGGAATTCTCGGCGAATGCTGGTGTTTCTCCCGATGGCGCACATCTTTACCCTTATCGGCTGTGTCTTTGCTCCTCTTCTATCCGGCATGACCACCTACTACATCAAGAGTTTGTTGCCGCCCCGGGTGATGGATACCATTGCCGAATACGGTATCGACTTTATCACCGCCGTGCCGGAGGTGTTGTCTCTTCTGCGTCGGTATTCCGAGCGACACCACTTGATCGAGGGGCTGGATATCATCGCCACCGGGGGAAGCGTATTGTCGCCGGAGGACTACCAGGCTGCTCGAGACGTCTTCCGTTGCGAGGTTCTCCACGGGTACGGGCTGACCGAAATGACCCCGGTTTCGCGGAATATCCGAGGCAGCTCCCGAGCCGGTACCGTCGGCCCCGTGGCTCGGGAGCTAGAGCTCCGGATCGATGAGAAAACCTCAGAGATCCAGATCAAAGGGCGCAACATGTTCCGGGGATATTTTCGCCGCCCGGAAGAAACCCTATCGGCTTTTGGTGAGGACGGATGGTTCTTGACCGGAGACGCAGGGGTGATTTCCGACGGCCATCTGATTTTCGACCGGGAGATCAAGCAGACTAGGAAGGTAAACGGCGCCCTGGTGGACCTTGGCGAGTTGGACCGCATAATTCGAAAAGAGCCGGCAGTCAGAGACGTGAAGCTCGCGTATGCGAACTCACGGATCGAAGCCGCGGTGGACTTTTGCGACGCGTTTGGTCCCGAACAGCAAAGGGCATTGCGACGTACGCTTGGGCAGGAACTGGCAGGGTACAAGATTCCTCACATCTTTCAGAAGTAATCGAGATCCGGCCGATAATCTGGGTATGAATCCAGACGCGGACCTTAAGCAACGGGTCTACTCTATCGTTTCTCACATTTCCCGGGTCCCGCTACACGACCTGAACGACGATCTGCTAATCAGGGATGAGTTGTCTATCGACAGCCTACTTGCCCTCGAAATTCTGGCAACTTGCGGCAAGGAGCTTTCCCTCGAGGTCGACGAGGCTGAGTGTGTTAATCTCGAAACGCTGGGAGAGTTTGTTGCGTATCTGAAGTCCAAGGGCGGCGCTGCGTAGATGGGCGACGCGGAGGTACCCGAACCTACAACAGAGGTTCTCAACGCCTTTGACCAGGAAGAACGCGTAAAGACCCGCCGCGATACCCAGGTAGCTGCGGTTGCGGTGGCGATTATGTTCCCTCTTTTTTCGTTTTTGGATATTGCGATGTATCCAGAGTTCGTGCGGGAGTTATTGGTAATCCGCCTTGCGGTAGTCGCGGTCTCCCTGGTTCTTATCGTTCTCCTTCAGACTCCTATCGGCGAACGGTTTCCTCGATTCCTGGGTATGATCGAATACATATTCGGGGCCGGCTCCATCGCACTAATGCTGCACCTAGCCGATGGATATTCAAGTCCCTACTACGCCGGAATTGTCCTCGTATTGATCGGATTTCTCTTCATCCTGCCTCTCAGCGTTACTCGGACGGCCGTCATTTGTACGGTAATCTATGCCCTGTACGTTACCCCGATCTTTGCCAAGGGCAACATCGAAAACGTCGCCATTATGGTGAACAATAACTTCTTCCTTGTCGCCACGATGGTGCTTGTCGTCTTTAGTTCCTACCTCGCCACGGAGATGCGGAAGAAGGAGTTTACCTCGCGTTACCACTTGGCCCACGCCAACGAAGAGCTTACGAAGATCGACATTCTCAAGAGCCAATTCTTCGCGAACATCAGCCACGAGATACGCACCCCTCTCACCTCCATAATGGCACCGATTCAGAGCCTCTACAGCGGGGATGTCGGAGAAATGACCCCTTTTCAGCGGGACCTTGTGGGGCAGGTATACCGTAACTCCATCCGGTTGCTTGACATGGTCAACCAAATGCTGGACTTCGCGAAATTCGACGCGAAGAAGATGCAGCTACGGCTTAAGCGCATCAACCTCGAGTCGATCGTCCGGGAGCACGTGACGCTCTTCCAGGAAGTCGCCGTTCGGAAGAACCTTACCTTGGGCTATCAGGTGACGGGGGCGGTTCCCCTCGTCTACCTCGATGTCGACAAGGTCGAAAGAATACTCTCGAACCTGATCCGGAACGCGATCAAGTTTACCGAGAAAGGATCGATCGTCGTGGAGCTTTCCCGGCAAGAGAACGACATCATCCTAAAGGTTCGAGACACCGGCATCGGGATCGCGAAAAATCAGCTTCCGCGGATTTTCGAGCGGTTTCAACAGGTGGACGGATCGAGCACCCGTAAGTACGAGGGTACCGGTCTCGGTCTGACGATAGTCCGGGAAGCGGTGGAGCTGCAGCACGGCAAGGTTAGAGCCGAAAGCTCCGAGCATGTCGGGACTACCATCACCGTGTCTATTCCCCTCGACCTCGAAGTCCGGGAGCCGGAGGCGCTTTCCGACCGGAGGCAGGAAGACCGGCGCCAGGCGGACGACGATTTTACCGGACCCAACCGGCGTTCCGGCGCACGCCGCAAAGAGGACTACAGCGGTCTGACGGTGGAAGACATCGTCTTCCTCGAAGCCGCGTCCCTGGACCAGGCGGCGTTTGACTCTAACTCGGACGACGATTCCGAAATCGAGTCTCCCCGAAGCGGCGGGCTCCGGGTGCTCTACGTCGAAGACAGTGGCGACCTTCGCAACTACGTGCGGCAGATGCTCCGGACCTTCGGTCATCAGGTCTTTACGGCGAACGACGGTCTTGATGGCTGGGAAAAAGCCCTCGAGGTGGCGCCTGAGGTCGTGGTTTCCGACGTGATGATGCCCCGCCTCGACGGGTTCGAGCTGCTCAAGCGGATAAAAACCGACGAGAAGACCTACCACATTCCGGTGGTGTTGATAACGGCCAAGTCCGAGACCGATTCGAAGAT
>CAZTRQ010000120.1:0-6891 GCA_964616245.1 uncultured Spirochaetaceae bacterium
ATATGTGACTAATAAGTCACATGTCAAGAGATTCTTGTTTATTGCCGCGGTCATGTTCTATTCTGTCTTTCGGGAGCTTGTCCCCTCCACACCTTTGCACTTTTATTTGCGCCTGGCCCTGTCCGGCGAGCTCGCCTCCCTAGGCGGGGCCCCACCCGTTGATACAGTGCCGGCATCGATATCCGCTACGAGTGCGACGACGCCTTTCTCGAGATCGATCGGGCAATATCTTGTGACCTCGTCGCCAACGAGCTCGTCACTAACGCCATTCAGCACGCATACCCGAAGGGCGCGGCCGGCAGAGATCCGGAAATCCCTGGGGATGACCCTCGTGGAGATGCCCAGCCTTCAGATACAAGCGACCGCCGTGTTATCCGGTATAGCTCTGCTAATATCAGGCCTCCCGACGGCTAACGGCGATAAAAGGCTCTGTTCTTGACACGGGGTGCCGGCTCCTCGTTCCACCCAAACTAAATAAACAAAAAAAACTAAAAAAGAGTATTTTTCGCTGTTTATTGTGGTAGTGTTCTAAACGACAAGAAGACTTCAAAGGGAGAAAAGATGAAGAGAATTCTGCTTGCGCTTTTGGTATTTGCGGTACTGTCGGGTACGCTCGGCGCCCAAGAAGAGACCCCGGAAAGGACTCCGACGGGCGCCGTAAGCTTTGTTCTGACGAGCTCCTTCGCGCCGATTGGTCTCGGTGGCGAGCTGTTTCTGGGCAAGCTGGGAGTAGGTGCTACCTTTACGACCCTGCCGTTCGGAATCAGTGGAGCCGACGATACCTTCGTGCTGATCTACGAGCCGGGCCTGTACGGTCGCTTCTACCCCTGGGGACCCGCCGACTCATTCTTCGTTACGGCGGGAGCGTCTTTTCTTTCGGCCTTTTTCGGTGACACCGAAGAGGTGAGTTTCTTGGACGGAAAGCTCGTTAAGTTCAAATTTGGCACGGGGTACAACGTCCTATTTGGTGACGACAACCAAGTGCGTTTCTCCTTCGAGATCGGCGGGCTCTACCGTACGTTCATCATCGAAGACGAGAACGCCGATTCTTTTTTCCCGTTGTTGCCCTACGCCACACTGATGTTCGGCCCGACATTCTAGACCGCCTACCAAGCCTTCCTCCGAAGCCGTTCGGTATCGACGACCCGGCGCCGGATACCCGGACCACCACTTTCCCGACTTCTTCGGGTATATCCGCGTCGGTAATAACTGCGTCCAACTCATGGAGGTTGCCGATAACCCAGCGGTCGTGGCGGGAACTTTTGAATGATCGACAAGTAGGGAGGGCTCGCGTTCCGCGGGTCTCAGCCGAAGATCGACCGCGGCACAATTCTTCGCACTATATTAATCGTAAATTCATCTTTTTCTAACCAAAGGCTTCCACACTATCAGCGGTATGGAGGGAATTATGAAAAATAGACGAAACAGGATTATCCTCGCGCTTTTCTCCGGGGTGTTGCTGGCAGTGACCATGCTCGCTGCCTGTGTTCAGGAAAGCCAGGTCGAAGAGCCGGTAGCGTTCACGCTCACCATGAACTCAGATCCCGACTCCCTCGACCCGCATCAGTCGTCCGCGTCGATAACCGAGCAGGTGATGCTCAATGTGTTCGACGGGCTCGTTAACCCGACGCCGGACGGCGGCGTAGAGCCGGCGATCGCCGAGAGCTACTCCATCTCGCCGGACGGGCTGACCTACACATTCCGCCTCCGGGAAGACGTCTACTTCCACAATGGAGAGCAAGTAACCGTCGACGACCTTACCTACACCTTCGAGCGCCTGCGGGAGCTTTCGTCGGAATTCGCCGACGTCGTCGAGATAGACGCCCCCGATCGGCGCACCTTCGTCATCAAGCTCGGACAGCCGAACTCGTCATTCGAGAAGTTCCTTTATCGCGCGGTCATCCCCGCCGGCTACGACGATCACGCGAATCAGCCCATCGGCGCCGGCCCATACCGTTTTGTGGAGTACATTCCGCAGAACCGGATCGTACTCGAGCGCAACGAGCGCTACTACATGCCCATCGGAGACGTTGACAGGATTGTGGTTCGAATTATCGGGGATGCCGACGCACGTCTGCTCGCGCTTCGTTCCGGCGAGGTCGACTTTACCGGCGTCAGCACGCAGCGGGTCGACGAAGTCTCGGACAGATTCGACGTCATCGCCTCCCAGGCGAACTCGGTCTTCATATTCGGTATGAACAATGAGAACGAGGTTCTTTCGGACCCGCGTGTCCGGCAGGCTATAAACTACGCGATCAATCGCGACGAAATTATCGATTTCGTATTCAACGGCTACGCGGTCGAACTCGTCTCCAGTATGAGCCCGGCGATGGCCGAGTTCTTCGACGCTTCGCTACTCGGTCGCTACGATACGAACCTAACTCGCGCGCGTCAGCTCCTCGCGGAGGCCGGTTACCCCGATGGGTTCCCGGTTACGCTACGGATCTCCGGTCACAGCGAGATCTACGCCGATGCTGCCCAGGTTCTCCAGCAGCAGCTCGCGCAGGTCGGGATCGACGTGACAATTGAGGTCATCGAGTGGAGTATGTGGCTCTCGGACATCTACACCGACCGAAACTTTGAAGCCACCCTGATCGATTTTACCGGAAAACTCGACCCCTACCCGGTGCTTCGCCGCTACATCAGCGACTATCGGCGTAACTTCCTAAACTTTGACAGCGTGGAGTACGACCAGATTATGGAGTCGGCCCTCCGGTCCACCGACGCCGGAGAACGCGTCAGGTTGTATAAGGATGCGCAGCGCATCCTCACCGACCAGGTTCCGGCCGCCTTCCTGGTGGACTACCAGTTTACCTGGGCGATGAATCCGCGGTTCAGTGGATACACCTCCTATCCCTTCTTTTTCCATGACATCTCCAGGATTGTAACGACGAGATAGCATCGCCGGGCCCGGTCTTCGCGATACTTCGACCGAACGAATCGATGAACGCAGCGTACGTTTTACGACGAATCTTCACGCTCCTTGTGACCCTGTTCGTCGTGTCGCTCGTTACCTTTTTGGTCTTCGAGATTATTCCGGGCGACCCGATTCTGACGATGCTCGGTCCCGATGCCGATCCTCTCCTCGTGGAAACTCTGCGCCAGGAGTACGGTACCGATCAGCCGCTGTTCGTGCGGCTCGGGACCTGGTTCCGAGGCGTGATCACCGGAGACCTCGGCACTTCGATCCGGTTCACCCGACCCGTTGTCTCTCTGATCCTCGAGCGTTTGGTCATTTCCCTTATGATAGCGACGCTCGCGATAGTCGTCGTCGTACTAGTTGCGGTGCCGCTCGGAGTGCTTCTGGCGATTCATCGTCGACACTGGAGCGAGCCGATCATCTCCATGGGAATCCAGATAGGAATGGCAGTCCCTTCGTTCTGGCTTGGCATCATACTTATTTGGGTTTTCGGCCTGATGCTGCGCCTGTTCCCGACCGGCGGATTCATACCGCCGGGCGAAGGCCTTCTTCGTTCGCTCTATTCGGTCACCCTGCCGTCGCTCGCGATTGCGGTGCCGCTTATCGCCGTGGTTGTGCGCTACACTCGGAACTCCATCATCGACCAGCTCGGTCAGGACTACGTGCGAACGGCGCGAAGCAAGGGATTCCCGCTGCGAAGGGTAATCTATCGCCATGTCATTCGAAACGCCGCGCTACCTGTCATCACGGTGCTGGGAATGGTTTTCTCCAACGTTGTCGTTGGCACAATCATCATAGAGCAGGTCTTTGCATTGCCCGGCCTTGGTCTGCTTCTGGTAAACGCGGTGAGCGCCCGAGACTTCCCGCTTATCCAGGGGCTTATCCTGTACATCACGTTCACCGTCGCATTTTTCAATCTGCTTGTTGATCTTGCTTACCATATAGTAGACCCCAGGATAGAACTCGCATGAAGCGAACCAAAGGCAGACGCGCCAATGTGAATTTGATTATCGGTCTCTCAATCGTCGGCTCGATTGCTTTGTTGACCCTCGTTAGCTTCTTCTACACCCCCCACGATGTCAACGAGATGAACCGGGATCATCGCTTCGAAGGACCAAGTGGACGCTTCATTCTGGGAACCGATAACTTTGGCAGGGACATTTTTAGCCGTCTCATGCACGGCGGTCGCACCGCCTTCTTCGTCGGCTTCATCGCCGTCAGCATAGGAGTCGTTGCTGGAACCGTTATCGGCGGATTGGCGGGATACCTGGGGTCCTGGGTCGACGAGCTATTTATGCGGATCATGGACGGGCTTCTCGCCTTTCCCGGACTGATCATGGCGCTCATGGTCATAGCCGTGGCCGGACCGGGGACACTGAACACAGCTTTCGCGATCGGTGTTATGAGCGTACCCGGCATTTCGCGCATCGCCCGAAGCGGCTTCTTGCAGTATCGAAGCATCGAGTTCGTCCAATGTGCGCGTACCATCGGCGTCGGACCCCTCGCCATAATGGTGAAACATATTCTGCCGAATATCGTGACCTCCCTCGTTATTGCCGGTTCGGTCGCCTTCGCCGGTGCCATTCTCAGCGAGGCGGGACTGAGCTACCTTGGGCTGGGCGTCCAGCTTCCGGATCCAAGCTGGGGTAGGATGCTTCGTGAGGCGCAGGGGCACTTTGCCCGGAGTCCCTGGTTTACGCTCGGCCCGGGGCTCTTGATAACACTGATGGTGCTCGGCTTCCACACGCTTAGCAACGGCATCCGCGACGCTATCGATGTGCGGGGGCCTCACGGATGAGCGGCGATGTGCTGATCGTCGAAGATCTGCACACCTGGTTCTCCCACGGGGACTCGTCGATCCGCGCTGTAGACGGGCTGGATCTGCGAATCGGACGCAATGAGACGGTTGCCCTCGTAGGCGAGTCGGGCTGCGGCAAGAGCGTGACCGGCCTCTCGATCATGCGACTTGTTCCGGCCGGAGGAAACATCGTCTCCGGAAGCATTCGACTCGGCGATCGGGAGCTCACCCAGCTGTCGGAGCGTGAGATGGGGCGCGTGCGCGGACGGGAGGTTTCAATGATCTTTCAGGAGCCGATGACCTCGCTCAATCCGCTTATGACGATCGGCGAGCAGATTATGGAGGTGATTCGCTACCACCTGGGCTACACTCCGGAACAGGCCCGGAAGCGGGTGATGGATCTGCTCGCCCTGGTAGGGTTCGCAAGTCCGGCGCGACTCCTTGGCGAGTACCCTCACCGCCTCTCGGGTGGGATGCGGCAGCGAGTGATGATCGCGATCGCCATAGCTTGCGAACCCCAACTGCTCATTGCGGATGAACCGACGACGGCCCTCGACGTGACGATCCAGGCGCAAATTCTCGAGCTTCTCGGAGAGCTTTCGCAACGCGTATCGACGGCTATTCTGCTGATTACCCACGACCTCGCTGTCGTCTCCGAGGTCGCAGACCGCGTCGCCGTCATGTACTCCGGGCAGGCGGTTGAGACCGCCCCGGCAAAACGGCTGTTCGACGCGCCTCGCCACCCCTACACGCGAGGACTCGTCGAATGTATTCCCGGAATTAACGGTCCGGTAACTCGTCTCCGATCGATTCCCGGGAGCGTTCCGCGTCCGGACGCGCTGCCTCTCGGCTGTAGATTCGCACCGAGATGCCCGCACGCTTTCGGTCGCTGCACCACGGCGGTACCTGCGTTCTACGAGGTAGGCGATTCTCATGCGGCACGATGCTATCTGTACGACACGGCTCCAAAGGGGTTGGATAGCGGTGATCACGCTTCGATTACCGAAGGCGCGCAATGAGCGAAACGCTTCTCGAGGTCCGCGATCTCTCTATGACCTTTCCCATCAAGAGCGGGCTCCTTCAGCGGACCCGCGGTTACGTCTACGCTGTTTCGGGATTGAGCTTCGAACTCGCGCGAGGACGAACGCTTGGGATCGTGGGTGAGTCGGGGAGCGGCAAATCTAGCGTCGCGAAGTGCGTAATCCGGCTCCACGAACCGACCGACGGGTCGATCAGATTTGAGGGGACGGAGATTACCCATACACGGGAGTCTGAACTCAGGGAGAGCGTACGCTCGCGGATCCAGATGGTTTTTCAAGACCCTTACTCGTCTTTGAACCCCCGGCAAACCCTGCGCGCCGTTATAGAGGAGCCGCTGCGTGTTCATCGTCGTCTCGATGGCGTCGAACGGGACGCGTGGGTTGAGCAGCTGATCGGCCACGTGGGTCTCGACCCCTCACTGCGCGATCGGCGTCCGCACGAGTTTTCCGGCGGGCAACGGCAACGCATCGCGATCGCCCGGGCCCTCGCCCTCAGGCCCGATCTGATCATCGCAGACGAGCCGGTCTCCGCCCTCGACGTCTCGGTGCAGGCGCAGATTGTCAACCTTCTCAAAGACTTGCAAGCCGAGTTTGGACTGACCTATATCTTCATCTCTCACGATCTAAGCGTTGTGCGCCACATCTGTGACGAGGTGGTCGTGATGTATCTTGGCCGCCTCATGGAGTTTGCGCCCCGCGACCGACTCTTCGAGGGATACCGCCACCCGTACACGGAGGCGCTCCTGTCGGCGGTTCCATCGGTGCGCACGAGAGAAGCGCCGCCGCACTCGCGCATCGTGCTTCAGGGCGATGTCCCTGACTCCTCGGCTCCACCGGCCGGATGCGTATTCCACACACGCTGTCCCTACGCGCAGGAGCGATGCAGACTCGAAGTTCCCGCGGTCCGAGAGATCGAACCCGGGCACCGAATAGCGTGCCACTTTCCGATCGACGGGATCGGTGGGTACGCGGTCGACGGCGAACCGGCCAATCAGAGCTCTTCGAACTTATCTGAGTCGTCCTGAAGCCACCGCTGTGCCTCTCGTTGTGGCAAGCGATCGCGGATCGCCTCCTCTAGAAGTCCCTACAAGGAAAGCGCCCGTGCCCCGGCCGACGCGCTCGGTCGTCACGAG
>CAZTRQ010000121.1:0-2669 GCA_964616245.1 uncultured Spirochaetaceae bacterium
AAACAAAAGCGTGGGCGAAACAAAAAACAAGACGCGCCTCCCGTTATTCCGGGGGATCAGCACTAAGATTCTTCCATTACTCTATCTCTTCTCCGGGCTTCCTCTTTTCCTTTCCGCCCAAGACGACGTTGCTGTACGCCAAGCACAGGCCCTCGACGAACTTCTTCGGGCCGAAGACGCGGCCTTTCTTACGGAGCTCGACCGGCTTATCGCCGGCACCACCTCGGTTTCCGGTGTACATCAGCTTCTCGGGCGTTACCTCGACGACCCGGCGGCGGGAGCATTCCAAGGAGCGCTTTCCCGCCGAAAAGCCCACCTCTACGAGCTTCAGGGGAATTTTGAGGCTGGGAAGAAGACCTTGGCGGCCCTCGACGACGAGGCCCTCTTCGGAGGGCCGGATCCCGCGGCGGTCGACCTCGCTCGCCTCGAAGTGGAGCTCGGCGAGTTTGCCTCGGCGGAAGCTCGGCTCGAGCGCTTGACGGGACGGCAGGTTACCCGGCCGACTCTTCGTGAGATTACGACGCTTCGCTGCCGGATAAGTCTCGCAAAAGAGCACCGGTCCTCCTTCGATTCCTGCATCGAGACTCTCGAAAGGGAAGGGTGGCAGGACCTATCTCTCGCGCTGCGGTTGCAGTGGGCTCGAGAGACCGGCGACGACGAGGAGGCCGAGCGGATTACGGCGGCGCTTAAGGGGGAGTTTCCCCTGATGTGGGAGAGTCTCACCACGACCGAGGGGCGCGTGTCCCGGTATCCGTCTCCTGCACTACTGCTCTCCGGTGGGGCTAATCTGGGCGAAGGGGAGCCGGCGGTATCCGAGGCGGTATCGACGCCGGGGGACGAAGCGGCTTCTACTCCTCGGGGGGTTCAAGTAGGGTCGTTTCGGGACCGGGAGAACGCCGAGTACATGGCCCGGGACGTGGGAGAGCTCGGTTTCGACGTGTCTATCCGGACTCGAGAGCACCGCGGGGGGACGTTCTATCAGGTTCTCGTCTCACCCGGAGAGGCAACGGCACAGAACACAGTCGTTCGCCTGAAGGAACACGGCTTCGAAGGGTTCTTGGTTTTCGACTAAGAGGGAGCGCTCGGCGACTGCGAGGCCCCTTCCGCCGTTTCCTCTTCTTCGATCTGTTCTACCTGCTCGAGAATGATCGAGTCTTGCGGAAGCGTTCGAACACCCCGAATCTCGAGAGTTACCGGGGTAAGAGTCAGCCGGCGGAGAATCTGCTCTCCTCGGGTCTGCTCGGTAAGCTCCACCGAGTAGGTTCGCCGTTGTTGAACGAGGCCATCCTCGTTGAGAACCTTCAGCTCCATGATAAGATCCGGCACCCGAAACAGCGCAAATCCCCCGGAGAGCTCCTGGCCGTCCTCCCGAAGGACGAAGCGAGGCGAGGCAAAGAACATCTCGGCACCGGAGTCGTTTGCAAAGACACCCTGGAGGTCCGGAACGTTCCGGGCGGAAACCAATCGCTCGTCGTTGAGGAACGACTGCTGAAGACTCGGCGTCAACCGTCGGTAGGTGCCGGACCACTCGTCGTCTTCGGTAAACGTTACGAAGAGAGAATTTGCCGTCAGAACGGCGATCGACATTTGCTTCCGCAGCGCCCGAAAGGATTCGTTTGCGATGTTAAGCCAGAGACCGGGGCCTGCTCGATAAAGCGTCTTGTGCGAATCGTTCCAGAGGTACGATTCCTGAGCGTCGGGTCGATAGAAAACAACGCGGCGCCGTTGAGTATCGAAGAATACGAGATCGCCTACCTGTCGGCTGTCGTCGTTTAGGGCGAGGTACCAGGGGCCCGAAAGAAAACCCTCGAAATCCTCCACGCTGCCCTGGTAGAGGGAGCTTAGGCGCTGCTCCTCGATCTGGGCCCCGGGGATCTCCTCCGTCTCTCCCTCGATATAGCTCCCTTCCGGGAAGCTCCAGTGGTGGGTTGTTTTTAGGAGGTCGAGAACGTTTTCCGATTCGAGATTCCGGCTGTACACCGCGACGGAGTAGCTAGTGCCGAGGGTCTGAACCGTATGATAGGCCTGTGAACGATCGGCTTCCTCTATCTCGATGCTACCATCGGACCGGAAGGACCCGATCGGCTGGAAGAAAAGGCCAATCCCGGTGGGCGAGGAGGACCGGCGAAAGATGTCGAGGGTCTGCATGCCGTCACTGTCCATCCCAAAAGCCATAATCTCCGGATTGTGATCCCCGGTCAGGTCGTCGGTGTAGACGGCGAAGGTCCGGACGTTGGTCGCCTGCGTCGGGCCCTCCCAGCTCGGTATGTAGGCGTTTCTGATGGTATCGAAGTCGGCGATCAATACCCGAATGCGGTCGCTCGGGTCGTCTCGACGCTTAAAAACCACTATCTGCTCGTCGGCTTGATCCACATCGAGGTTTACTTCGAGCACCTGGGAGACCAAAACGTCGTCGCTCAGCCTGACTCCCGGTTGAACCCGGTCTTCCGGAGTTCCTATCGAGAGGGAAGAAGGGGCGTTAGACGCCAAGACGATTCCAGGCCCGGCTTCCGGTACAACGTAACGCGGTCCGTCGGTCGGTCGGAGGCTTCCCGGATCGGGGTCGTCGCAGGACAGAACAAAAAACGCCGGAAGAACGGCGAGAAGGAGATATGGTAAGCGCTGCACGGAGGCATTATCCCTTATCCGGACGCGATACGTCCACAGAT
>CAZTRQ010000121.1:2769-6882 GCA_964616245.1 uncultured Spirochaetaceae bacterium
GATACGTCCACAGATGCGTCCACGGTCTTTGACAAAGGAAAGCTCATTGGGCATCATGGTTCATGGCGTCCAAAGGGGTCTACGACCTACTCTCTCCTCTTGACCATCGCTACCAGGCGTCGAATCCTCGACTACACGATGAGCTTGCGCACTATTTTAGCGAAGCGGCCCTGGTGCGTTACGAAACCAAAGTCGAGGCCGCGCTTCTCAAAGCCCATGCCCGGCGTCAGGGGCTACTCTCCCGAGAGTACGAGCATTCGATCGACGCGCTGACCGAGAAGGTAACCGGGGAAGAGGTCTACGCCGAGGAGGAGAAGACCCGGCATAACATTCGAGCCCTGGTCAACGTTATTCAGCGACATCTTCCGGAGGATTTGGCTCCTTTGGTGCATCTCGGGGCGACCTCGATGGACATCCTGGATACCGCTAACGCGCTACGCTACCGAGACGCCGCGGAGAACCTGATCCTTCCGAAGCTTCGCCGGTTGATCGAGGTGCTCCTCGCAGGCGCCCGGCGCCACGCCGCGGTTCCTCAGGTCGGTCGCACGCACGGACGGCACGCCGTTCCGATTACCTTCGGTTTTTTCTTAGCGGAGTACGTTCAGCGACTCGGTTCCGCATTTCTGAAGATAGAAGAGCGCAACCGGGAGCTCGCGGGAAAACTATCCGGTGCCGTCGGGGGCTACAACGCCATGAGCCTCTTAGTCGACGACCCCGTTGATTTCGAGAAAGAGGTACTCGGTTCCCTCGACGTGCCGGTAAGCCGTTACTCCAAGCAGATCGTCGAGCCGGAGTATCTCCTTCGGCTTCTCTTAGAGGTCAACGTAGCCTTCGGTATTCTGGCGAATCTCGCCGACGATCTTCGACACCTCCAACGGAGCGAGATCGACGAAGTCCGGGAGTATTTCGCGCCGAGCCAGGTGGGTTCCTCGACGATGCCTCAGAAGCGAAATCCCTGGAACTGCGAGCATATCAAGAGTCTCTGGAAAGCCTTTTCCCCCCGAGTGATGAGCTTCTTTCTCGATCAGGTCTCGGAACACCAACGGGACTTGTCAAACTCCGCCTCGGGACGCTTCGTACCGGAGTTCCTCTCTGGATTCGTTCTCGCAGTCCACCGGACGACCGCGGTCCTGGAGAAACTCGATGTGCGTCCGGATCGGATGCTCGAGAATCTCCGGAGCACAGGGGACATGGTCGTTTCCGAGGCCCTCTACATTCTCCTCGGCCTTTCGGGCAACCCCGAGGCGCACGAAGAGCTTCGAAGAATTACCCTCGAGGCGGAAGCCTCCGGCCGCGGTGTAGGAGAGGTCGTGATGGGTTCACCGAAGCTGGTCGACATCCTCGAACCCCAGGTCGCCGAGCGCCTCGGTTGCTCGCTAAGGCAGCTTTTTGCAGAGCCCGAACGTTATCGGGGATACACCGTAGAACGGACCCTCGGCATCTGCGCCGAGGTTGAGAAGAACATTCTTTCGAAGGAGACCAGTCGACATGCTTGAAGAGGCCCTGAGTTACGACGACGTTCTGCTCGTTCCGGGCTACTCCGATTTTGTTCCCGTCGATGCCGACGTCCGGGTAGAGCTCTCCCCGGGCATACGGTTGAACGTTCCCATTATTTCCGCGGCGATGGATACGGTTACCGAGGAGCGCCTCGCAATCGGACTTGCCCTCGGAGGCGGTGCCGGCGTAATCCACCGGAATATGACGCCGGAGGAGCAGGCCGGACAGGTCCACCGGGTCAAGCGGTTCCTCAACTGGATTATAGATTCGCCGGTCAGCGTCTCGGAAGGTCAGACCATCGAGCAAGCTTGGAACATAATGAACGGGCACAAGGTTTCCGGGCTTCCGGTTCTCAAAGGCGACCGCTTGGTGGGAATAATCACGAGCCGGGATCTTCGTTTTTGCCGGGATTATTCCTTAAAGGTGAGGGAGGTGATGACCCCGGATCCGATCGTGGTTGTCGGCTCTCCGACCATCGAGAGCGCCAAAGAGAAGTTCGACGCCCATAAGATCGAGAAGCTCCCCGTTGTCGACGCCGAGGGGCGCCTTACCGGACTCATTACCGTCAAAGATATCGAAAAGCATCAGGACTTCCCGATGGCTGCTACCGACCTCAACGGTCGCCTCCTCGTCGGTGCCGCCGTTGCTCCCACGGACCTTGAGGTTCGGCTACCGCTCTTAGCGGAGAGCCGTGTGGACTTTGTCGTCGTCGACACGGCTCACGGCGACTCCAAGAACGTCATTACGAGCGTTTCGAGGATCGCAAAGGAGTTTGGGCTTCCGGTCGTCGGCGGAAACGTCGCGACTGCCGAGGGAACCCGGCGGTTGATCGATGCCGGGGCGACCATCGTCAAGGTCGGGGTGGGCCCCGGTTCCATCTGTACGACGCGGATTGTCGCCGGTATCGGTGTGCCTCAGTTTAGCGCCGTCGCCGCCTGCGTCGAGGAAGCCGACAAGCACGGCGTCCCGGTTATCGCCGACGGAGGCATCAAGTACAGCGGAGACATAGCGAAGGCTATCGGGATCGGGGCCACGGCCGTGATGATCGGAAACCTCTTTGCCGGCCTAAAGGAATCTCCGGGTCGAGAAGTAATCTACGAAGGACGAATCTTCAAGACTTACCGCGGTATGGGGTCCATCGGGGCGATGAAGAGGGGCTCCGCGGACCGTTACCAGGCCTCGGAAAACGACGAACCGGTGCCCGAAGGGATAGAGGGCCGGGTCCCGTACCGCGGAGAGTTGCGCCCCTACCTCCATCAGTTGGTAACGGGACTACGGAAGGGAATGGGATACTGCGGATGCAAGACTATCGAAGAGTTGCGGCAGTACCGCAAGTTTATTAGAATTAGCGCCGCGGGTCTCAGGGAGGGCCACGTCCACGACGTTGCCATTACCCAGGAACCGCCGAACTATTCTCGTTAGCAGGAAGCTATCCATGAACATTGCCGTTATCGGCGCTCAGTGGGGCGACGAAGGGAAGGGGAAAATCGTCGATTTTCTCGCCTCCGAGGGAGAGTTGATTGTGCGTTTTTCCGGCGGGGCGAACGCCGGACACACCATTGTCCACGGCGAGAAGGTGTACAAGCTGCATCTGGTGCCCTCCGGGGTTGTGTATCCCGACAAAGAGGTCGCCCTCGGTAGCGGAATGGTTATCGACCCCGCTGCTCTATTCTCGGAGCTTCGAACCCTCGAAGAGGCCGGGGTCTCCTGGCGAGGACGAGTCTCTATTTCCGACCGCGCCCATGTTGTAGTGCCTCGGTACCGGGAGATGGACAAGAGCATGGACGAGAAACGGATACTCCCGATCGGCACTACCGGCCGGGGAATCGGTGTCGCCTATGCCCAGAAGGCCTCCCGGGACGGCGTCCGTATTGCCGACCTCTTCGACCCGAAGATGTACCCCCGCCTACCCCAGGCGGACCGAGACTATCTCGATCCCTTCCTTGAAGATTTGGAGCAGATGTCCGTCGATCTGGTTACCTTTATGAGAGAGCGCCGGGGACGGCGGATTCTCCTCGAAGGTGCCCAGGGGGTCCTCCTGGATCTCGATCTCGGTACCTACCCCTTTGTGTCCTCGGGGATGTCCGCCGCCGCCGGGGCTTCCCTCGGAGCAGGAATAGGACCCCGGGAGCTCGACGGGGTGATGGGTGTCTTTAAGGCGTATTCGACCCGGGTCGGAAACGGTCCCTTCCCGACGGAGTTTCCCGAGGCGACGCACAACGGACTGACCGAGTTGGTTCGGGAGTTGGGCAACGAGTACGGAGTCACCACCGGGCGACCCCGGCGCTGTGGCTACCTGGACCTCGTCGCCCTGCGGTACGCTTGTCTGGGCAACGCCTTCGACGCCCTCACCCTTACCCATCTAGACGTTTACGACAGCTTGGACGAGATTCAGGCGTGTACCGCCTACCGAATCGGTGGAAAGACGGTGACGGCGTTCCCGGCGCGGTTGACGGATTTGGAAGGTGCCGAGCCGGTGCTCGAAACCTTCCCCGGATGGAAGACGCCGATTACGAACACAAAACGCTATGAGGATCTGCCGAAGACCGCCCGGGAGTACGTCGAGGCCATCGAAGGGTACGTGGAGACCCCGGTGGACATTATTTCGGTCGGATC
>CAZTRQ010000122.1:0-6854 GCA_964616245.1 uncultured Spirochaetaceae bacterium
AGGATAACAACACATCCCGGGCACCTTTCAGGTAGACGAAGACCCGGGGATCGCCGCCGAGATCCGGGTGGTGTCGGAGACTGAGTCGCCGGTAACGGGCGGTTATCTCTGTGGCTGGGGGCCACCGCGGCGGGAGCTCCTCGGGCACCCATTCGAGAAGAAAGCAGGCTATCAGTCGCTCCACGACCAAGCTGCTCATGCCGGGGTAGCGGCTCTGGAGCCGCAGGAGGTGGTCCCGGAACAGCTCCATCCATTGGAGCTGCGTGTAGGTGTGGTACTCCTGGGCCTGTTTCTTGGTCGCCGGAAAAATGTGCTGTTGCCAGAGGGGATAGCGACCCCGGCTATGGTAGTGGGCTTCGAGGTAGCCGAGATACTTGATGAAAGCCCGGGTTCCCTCCGGGAGCCGGCGCACACTCTCGAGGAGGTACTCGTGCCGCTCTTCCTGCTTTCGCTCCCGCTCCCGTTCGTAGTCCCTCTTTATCTTTAAGAACAGCGGGAAGAAGGGCTCCTTCGGGAGCCCGTGGGTAAGGTAGAAATGGTTCAAGTGATCTGGATGGACCTTGCCCTGGTTGAGGACGGTGTAGCATTGGCGGCTTATCCGAAGGTCTTGGAGACGGGCCGAGGCACAAAAGTAGCTCATCAAAAGCGGGTATTGACGATGCTTGGTGAGCGTCTTCGGTTGACGCGACAAGAGGTAGGCCAGTGAATAGATCTTTCGAGACAAGGCTCTTCGACGTCGACGGCGCATCTATCGAAGGATCATATCACAGGGGAGAGGTTTCCACTCCGGCAAGGTCGATGTTCGATTCTCGAACTTTCGCGTATACTCGGTGGCCATGAAGCGCGACGGGTTCGGTTTTTTCGGCGCCGCGGCGGGGGGTGCGATCTTCGACATCATCCGGCGCGAGGGACCACTCTCCCGGGCACAGCTGGTGCGTTCGACCGCCCTCTCCAAGAGCACCATATCGCTCCACGTCGACCGGCTCCTTAAAGTGGGCATCATAAAGGAAGAGGCGCGGCAGACCGATTCCGGCCCCGGGCGGCGCAGCCTCCTCCGCTTTGCTGCGGACCGCGGGATCGTCGTCGGTATAGAGCTCGGCGTAACGAGCATCGACGTAGCAGTCTGCGACCTCGAGGCCTTGGTCTTGGCCTCCCACTCCGAACCGCTGGATATCGCCCAGGGTCCCGTCCCGGTCCTTACCCGGGCCTACGAGATTATCGAGAAGCTCCTCGCCGAGGTGGGCCACGAAACCGGGGCGCTCCGGGGCATCGGTATCGGCCTTCCGGGGCCCGTCAATCGACCCCTAGGGTGCGTGGTTAGTCCGCCGATTATGCCGGGATGGGACCGCTACCCGGTCCGGGAAGAGGTGGGGCCCCACTTCGGCGTGCCCTGCTTCGTGGATAACGACGTCAACGTCATGGCCCTCGGCGAGGCCCGGGCCGGCAGCGCCCGCTCTTCGGAGAGCTTCCTCTTCGTAAAGGTCGGGACCGGGATCGGTGCGGGCCTTGTTATCGACGGAGAGCTCTACCGCGGCTTCAAGGGAAGCGCCGGAGACATCGGGCATATCGGTATCGACGGCGAGAGCCTGCTCTGCTCCTGCGGGAACCGGGGATGCCTCGAGGTCGTGGCCGGCGGTGCCGCCATCGCTCGGAAGGGCCGGGAGCTCGCAGAAAGCGGGGCGAGCCCGATGCTCGCCGAAGAGGCGGCGCGCCTTGCCGCCGAAACGCCCCCCCGGCAGATCTCCGCCGTCGAGGTCGGAGTAGCCGCGAGGCAGGGCGACACTGCGGCGTTGGAGTTGGTGATCGAGAGCGGCCGCCACGTCGGCTCGGTGCTCTCGAAGCTCGTCAACTTCTTCAACCCGGAGATGGTCGTTCTCGGCGGCGGTGTGGTTAACATCGGCGACGCCTTCGTGGCCGCGATCCGGGAAATGGTAATCCGTCGATCTACCCAGCTTGCCACGGTGGACTTGGTCATTCGTCGCTCTGCCTTCGGCGAGCAGAGTGGAATGGTCGGAGCGGCACTGATGGTGGTAGACGAGCTCTTCTCGACCCGAGCGGTTACCGAGATGGTCCGAGAGTTCGACGGCTGACCATTCAAGATCGGCCTTTTTTTTGCCCTTGATGTTCGATAATCGAACAAAATTGTTTGCGCTTAGGATAAAGTGGGTGTACAATCAGCTATCCCCAGAGGAGGTTTTGCATGCGATTAGGGTTTATTGGAGCCGGGTTTATTTCCACGTTTCACGCTACCGCGTTGACGATGGTGCGGGATGTGGAGGTTACGGCCGTTCTTCGACGCTCGCGTTCGCCACAGTTTGTGGAACACTGCGCATCGCTGGGCGTTGGATCCCCTAGACAGTACGACTCCATCGCCGAGGTCGTCCACAACTGCGACGTCGTGGCGATCTACAACCCAAACTTTTCCCGAATCGAAACGATGAACGAAATCGTCGCCGCGGTCGAGGGCGGAGCCACTCTAAAGGGTATCATAATCGACAAGCCTCTGGGCCGCACGATGAAGGAAGCCCGAACTCTCGTGGATCTGGCGAAGCGAGTCCACCTAAACACGGCATACTTCGAGAATCAGATCTTTATGAAGGCGATTGCCGCTCAGCGGAAGCAGCTAAAGCCCTCCATGGAGGCGATGGGCGCCCCGAGCTTGGTTCGGAGCGCCGAGGAGCACGGGGGGCCCCACGCCGATTGGTTTTGGGACCCTGTTAAGCTCGGGGGCGGCGTCCTCATGGACATGGGGTGTCACAGCATCGCTGTGGGGCAGTACTTGCTGACACCCCCGGACAAGCCGTTGACCTTTCTGGAACCGGTATCCGTTTCGTGCGACACGAGCCTGCTCAAGTGGGGCCAGTCGCCGTGGCGGGAGCAGCTCTTGGAGGAGCGGGGCATAGACTACGCCAAGACACCCGCGGAGGACTTTACCACCGGCATCATTACCTACCGCAACCCGGAGACCGGGGCGATCGTAAAGTCCCAGTTCACCGATTCCTGGATGTTCGAGAAGCAGGGGCTTCGGTTGATGATGGACGGGATGGGACCGGGGTACGCCTTCGAGGTAAACACCCTGCGCTCCCCGGGGGAGATCTTTATCGGCGATGCCGCGGCAGAATCTCTGGCCGACGCGGAGCTTGCCCTGGAAAAGTCCACGGCGACCCGGGGCCTGCTCCCGGTCCAGGCCAACGAGGCGGACCTCTACGGCTATGTCGACGAGAACCGAGACATGGTCGAGAGCTTCTCCCGGGGCCAAGACGCCTTACTGAGCTGGGAGTACGGTCTCGAGATTACCCGGCTCTTGATGGCGGCGTACTACTCCGCGGAAATCGGAAAGGTCGTCGACCTTTCCGATCCGCAGATTGACACGATATTGGAAAACTATGTTCCCGCGATCCAGAAGGGTGAGGGGAACAGCGTCCTGCGAAGGGGCGCGAAGAACTAAGGAGGGCCGTATGGCTAAGAGACTTTTTATTGTTGGGCTGATCCTCGTGGTCGGCATTGGCGTGGCGTTTGCCGGTGGGCAGGGCGAATCGGACACCAAATCGATCGCCGTTATTATGCCGGGTGCGACGCACGGGTTCCTGGGTGAGAGCATCCGTCACGCAGAGGACGCTACCCAGACGATCGGCGAAGAACGCGGATATTCGTATCAGTTCCTTATCTCCGACGATGTAGTGCAGCAGGCGAACCAGATCGACACGGTCGTTTCCCAGGGCGTGGACGTTGTCGTTCTCTGGCCCCACAACGGGGACGAGCTTCGGTCCGCGGCGCAGCAGATTCTGGACGCCGGAATCCCGCTGGTTATCTACGACCGGCTTATCACCGACTTCGACGAGAACGCCGAGCTGATGGGGGACAACGTTACCATTGGTGAAGAGACCGGTGAGTACTTCAACGACTACTTCGCCGACGAGCTGGCCTCCGGTCAGGTAAACATCCTCGAGTTCAAGGGCGACAACTCGACGGTACCCACCCAGCGGAGCGAGGGCTTCTGGTCCACGGCGCACGACAACTTTAACGTCGTCAACGAGTACGTGACCAACTGGAGCCGCGACACGGCGCAAACCCAGATGGAGACCTTTCTAAACTCCAGTGGCCGCAACACGGTGGAGAGCATCCAAGGCATCTTTACCCACGATGCGGAGGTTCAAGCCGGTGTCATGGCCGCTATCGAGGGATACGACGGCGCGTTCGACGTAAATGTCCAACTCGTCTCCGGCGTCAGTGCTCCCCGGGAGCTCCTCGAAAATTTCGACCGCTACCAGGAGCAGGGTATCGATCAGGTTACCTTCGCTTTCTCTCCGGCGATGGTCCGCGATGCGATCGCCCTCGGCTACGATATTCTCGACGGCGAGAGCGTCTCCGGTCTGTATCTGGTTGAAACCGAGATGGTTGACAACACGAACTACCGAGAGTTTATGGAAGGTGATGTCTTTACCGTGCGCTATTCCGTAGAATAGTCTTAGTACGTTGAGTCGGGCCGGCGTCCGTTGACGGATGCCGGCCTTCTCTATCCCCTACTCCGAAAGGCGGCTCCATGCAGTTAGAGATGAAGAACATCTACAAGAGTTTTGGCGCAGTCGAAGCTGTGGTAGATGTGTCATTCTCCGTCGGAGAGGCGGAGATCCACGGTCTCCTCGGCGAAAACGGCGCCGGTAAATCGACCCTTATGAACGTCCTCGGCGGCGTATTGGCGCCGGATTCGGGTCGCATCATCATAGACGGCGAAGAGCAGACCCATTTGACGCCGATAAAGGCGTCGAGACTCGGTATTCGTTTTATTCACCAGGAGCTCAACCTGGTAAACGACCTCCGAGTCTTCGAGAACCTCTTTCTCAGAAACGAAATTGTCACCGCCGGAATCTACCTGAACAAACGGGAGATGATCCGTCGCTCCCGGGAAATCTTCGATAAGCTGGAACTAAAGATAGACCCGACGGCTATTGTCCGGGACCTAGATACCTCCCGGAAGCAGCTCGTCGAGATTGCCCGAGCGCTCCTCTTCGAGTGCGAGCTTATCATCATGGACGAGCCCACCACCGCCCTCACTAACGACGAGATCGAGAACCTCTTCGAGATTATGCGGGGGCTCAAGAGCCATGGCGTAAGCTCTATCTACATCTCGCACAAGATGCCGGAGCTGTTTTCCGTCTGCGATCGGTACACCGTGCTCCGGGACGGCCGCTTCGTCGCGACCGGAGACATCGCCGATATCGACGAGCAGCAGGCGACCGAGATGCTCGTCGGCCGGAGCATTGTCGATGACGTCGTCGAGAAGACCAACGAGCTATCCGACGAGGTGGTCCTCCAGGTGGACCGCTTAAGCTGCGAAGGTCACTTCGAAGACGTAAGCTTTTCCCTCAACCGCGGGGAAGTCTTGGTCTTTACCGGCCTCTTCGGCGACGGTCGAGGCGCCCTCGCGGAGTGCCTCTTCGGCGCCCGGCGCATTACCTCCGGAACCATCTACCTCCACGGAGACGAGCTCGACACGGGCTCCATCCTCAACGTGATAAAGTCCGGGGTTTCGATGGTCCCCCGGAACCGCAAGGAGCGGTCGATCCTAAAGGACCTGTCGGTTAAGGACAATCTCTCGATGCCCTACTTTACGAGTGCCCACAAGGGGCTGGTAATCCACAAGGGGGAGGAGAACGCCCGCTTCGAGGAGCAGCGCCGCCGGACCAACATTCGTGTAGGGGACCCGAACGACCGGATCACCTCGCTCAGCGGGGGTAACCAGCAGAAGGTCGTCTTCTCCCGGTGGTTCGGCCTCGATAGCGACGTCTTTATTCTGGACAACCCGACCCAAGGGATCGACGTAGGCGCAAAGTTCGAAATCTACCAACTTATCAACAGGCTTGTGGAAACCGGCAAGAGCGTCGTTATGTTTAGCTCCGAGTTTCCCGAAATACACAAAATCGCCGATCGCTGCATCGTGATGTACAAAGGTGAGATAAACAAAGAGTTTACCCGGGAAGACCTCAACGAGGTCGACGTTATGTACTTCGCGACCGGATCGAATAGAAAGGCCGGCTAAAGATGAAGAATATCCTAGCAAACCGCGACTGGAAGGGTGTCCTCAAACACCTCTTTGTAAACTACAACTACGTTTTCTCCTTCGCCTTACTGTTGATAGTCGGCCGATTCGCCAGCGATCAGTTTGTTACCGTGGCGAGCATCTCCAACCTTATACGCTCGTCGGTCTTCATCGGCATAATCGCCCTCGGCATGACGCTGACGATTATCTCTGGAAACATCGACCTCTCGGTAGGCTCGATCCTCGCCTTGGCGGCGGCGGTCAGCGTTACCGTGTTCAACGGCTCCGGGAGCGTCCTCCAGGCTCTCCTCGCCGCCGCTGCCGTCGGCGCCGGGCTAGGCCTGATTAACGGCATCTTCGTCGGCTACGCCAAGATGGCGTCCTTTATCGTCACCCTGGCAACGATGACGGCGTATCGGTCGATTACGGTACAGATGGGCCAAGGCGGTCCCTTACTTACCGACAACACCATCTACTTCGAGAACCTCCGGTGGCTCGGCTACGGTCGCCTCGGTGGTCCCCAGGGGCTACCCTACCTCGCGGTCATCTTCGTCGCCCTAACCCTCGTCATGTGGTTCGTGATGAACAAGACCAAGTTCGGCCGCTACGTCTACGCCGTCGGGTCCAACGAAACCGCGGCCAAGCTGACGGGGATCCGGGTAACCCGGATCAAGGTTTGGATCTTTACGATTACCGGACTGCTGACGGGCATTGCGGCCTTCCTCTATGTCTCCCGTTTCGCGTCGGTGGACGTAGCAACCGCGGGACGCATGTTCGAGCTCGACGTAATCGCCGCCGTCGCGATCGGAGGTAC
>CAZTRQ010000123.1:0-1307 GCA_964616245.1 uncultured Spirochaetaceae bacterium
CCCGGAGCGATGCAGGACGGAGTGAACGTAAGCGGCTACGACAAAGACTTTGCCGGGGATGACGGAAGCAACAGCATAGATGACTACGCGTGGTATAACGTTAACAGCAGCAGCACAACCCATCCGGTAGGCACCAAACTGCCCAACGAGCTTGGTCTGTATGACATGAGCGGGAACGTTGTCGAATGGAACTGGGACTGGTATGAAACTCCTTATCCCGACGGTGAAGAAACCGACTACCGGGGAGCGGCTTCGGGCTCTTACCGCATGTCTCGCGGCGGCGGTTGGTACCTCATTGCGTCTTTCTGTGAGGTCGCCGACCGTGGCTTCCACGATCCGCAGGCCCGCAACAACTACAACGGTCTTCGCCTTGTCCGCCGGTAACAAACCGCTTTTGGTGCTGCAGTACTACGATCCCGTCTAGGGCGCGATCGTTTCTTGCAAATCGAGAGATCACGCTCTTTTTCAGTATTGCCGGGTATTGGGAGGTCGGAATAAAGACGAACATCGGCAGACTCGAGCTCTCTTCCGACTGGCAAGACACGATTCCCCGCGAAATGACCCGCAACGGCGTGAGCTGGTTGGAGATCACCCCGGATCATGTGCACAACGACCTGCCGATCGTCACTGCCGACCCCGCGGCGGCTTGGTTGATGCCGCTCAGATCGATGGGTTCGGTGTACACGATATCTCTCGCAAAGGTGTCTGAGAAGGTCAGATCACCTAAATCGAGGCCCGGCTCTTCGGCGACGTATGCGCCAAACACCCAGCCCTCCACTGTTTCTACCGTTCTGATTCCAAGGCAGGGTGCAGTCAAGCCGTTAATGGTCTGATCCTCCGTGTTGAGGTGGCCGAGCACGAACGCTTCGAGGGAAAAGACCACGCCTCGTAGCTGCAGACCTGCATGAGCAAGAGGGAAAGAGCGATTAGTCGAAAAGTGCCCCATTGCTATTGTGGCGGGCAATCTTGAATTGATATATCCTCGGGAAAATGCGGGGCAAGGGTGATGGCGATGCGGGCGTGGGCGGTCAAGTGACGGAAACGCCGCCGGTAGGCCCAGAACAGTCTAGAACTACGATCGTGGCGATCATGATCTCGGTGTTCCTCATGGGATCGGGAATGGGGTTGCAGGGATCGGCCGTCGCGCTTCGGGCCGGCCTAGAAGGTTTCTCGGACTCTCTCGTTGGGCTTATCATGTCGTCCAATTACATCGGCCTGATCATTGGATCAATGATAGCTCCGACGATTATCCGGAACGTCGGCTACGTGCGCACGTTTGCCGCTTCCGCGTCACTGGGCGCAGGGTC
>CAZTRQ010000123.1:1407-6848 GCA_964616245.1 uncultured Spirochaetaceae bacterium
TGGCTGAACTCGTCGAGTACGAGTTACAACCGCGGACGCCTGCTAAGCGTGTATAGCGTTGTCTACATCGTTTCCATGGGGGCAGGGCAGCCGCTTATGGCGTTCTTTCCGCCTGCGGGGTTCGAGATCTTCGCCCTTACGACCATTCTTATCTCCTTCTGCCTGATACCGATCACCATTATGCGGGTGACCGGTGAGCCAAGCGGGAATCGCGAACCGCCAAGACTGGTGCAGACGTTTATGAAGACACCTCTGGCCGGGAGCGGAGTGATCGTGGCCGGCATAATGGCCGGCGCGACCTGGAGCCTGACTCCACTCTACGGACAGCAAGTGGGCATGGACGGTGGTGCGATCGGCTCGCTGATGCTCTTGGTGTCCCTCGGAAGTATGGCATTCCAATTGCCCCTGGGATGGCTATCCGATAGGAAGAGCCGACGTCATGCGATCCTGTGGAGTCTTGCCGGAGCCGCCTCCGCAGCCGCCTTAATCGCGATGTTCCGTCCCAGCGAGGGGATGCTCTATGCGTTGGTCTTCCTCTACGGCGGATTCGGGATGCCGCTGTACTCGCTTTCGGTGGCGTTTGCCAACGACCAGTTCGAGGCGCACGAGATGGTGCGGGCGGCGGGGGCCATCGTTATTTTCTACGGAATTGGAAGCGTACTCGGTCCGGTCCTGGCGGGCCAGTTCATGCGATGGGTAGGACCCGAGGGGCTCTTTCTCTTTATGACGCTGATTCTGTCGCTTCTTCTCCTATTTGTGTTACTTCGAATGACCTTGATCCCTGTCCTTCCGACACGAAAAACCGCGTATCGACTCTACCCCAGGACGACCGCCTCTGCCTTCCAGCTGCTTCGCAAGGTCCGCGTCCGGCGCAAGCCGCCAATCCAACGTTGAAATTGCCTGATTTCGGGCGTAATCTTTAAGAGGAGCCGAACCAAAGAATGACTCGCTCGCTTTTAGTCCGATCGGCGTTTCTCTACGTGGCGTTGGTCGTTATAACTATCTGTATACTCGTCCTCTTCGTTTTCGAGAACCAGGTGGATCTGATCGCCGAGAACGCGGCTCTCCGGGGGCGCCTCGTCGGCGCCGAGCTCCGGGGATTGCTCGAGGACGTGGTTACGGCTCGAAGCGAGATTGGGGCGCTGTCCCGAATAGAAGAAGCTCAGCTCGAAGAGTTGGGGGTTCCGGGACTTGCACTCTATCTTGAAGACGGGCGGCTCCTCGGGACGATCGGCGAGAGCTCGCCACTTCGGGATGCCGCCGGGATTACGCTTCGGGGTATCAACAGGGCCATTACACGTCGTGATTTCGAGAGCAGGCTCTTCCACCACGAGCTCCATCAAGACATTCGCCGAATCGATCTATACGTTCCGTTCCTCCGGCCCGACGGCGCCTCGGTAGTCGCCGTTGCCGAGGTCTCCGTATCCGAGGTCGACGATCGTCTTGCGTACCTCTATCGTCAAGCCGCCCTCATGGGGGGGCTGATACTGGTTCTGCACCTGCTCTACGCCGCCTATCTCTATCGCTCGGTGGTCGTTCCCCTCGGCACTCTGATGGCTGCTACCAGGGAGATCTCCCAGGGGAATCTAAACGTCAGAGTACCGATTGTGCGGAGGGACGAGGTCGGACGCCTCGCCACCGCCTTTAACGAGATGAGTGTGGCAGTTACGGCTATGCGCGAAGAAGCACGGCTCGCCAATCCGTTGACCGGGCTCCCGGGAAACATCGCGATCGCGGAAGAGATCGACCGCCGCATTACCCAGGGTCTCGAGACCGCTGTGCTTTATGTCGACATCGACAACTTTAAGGCGTACAACGATACCTACGGTTTCTCTCGGGGGGACGAAGCGATCCTCTTTACCCGGGATTGTCTTTTTAGAAGCATCGGTGCCTGCGCCGGTTGTTTTGTCGGCCACGAAGGCGGCGACGACTTCATTATCATTTGCGATTTTGAGGTCTGGGAGCACATAGCAAAGGAGCTTGTTCGTCGATTCGACGAAGCGCGGGAGCAGTTCTACGGAGAGGCCGACAAACGTCGGGGGTATATCGTGGCTCTCGATCGGCGCGGGCAGGAGCAGCGGTTTCCCTTGATTAGCCTATCCATAGCGGTGGTAAGCAATCGCCATCGCTCCTTCGCCCACCACGGGGAGTGGGTCCAATCCGCCGCGGAAGTTAAGAGGATCGCGAAG
Organism: uncultured Spirochaetaceae bacterium; assembly: GCA_964616245.1. Taxonomy (GTDB): domain Bacteria; phylum Spirochaetota; class Spirochaetia; order DSM-27196; family PWMO01; genus CAYPUT01. The sequence continues at coordinate 3,597 of CAZTRQ010000123.1, forward strand.
CGAGAGCCGTATTCGAGCTACGCCATCGACCTACGGGGTTCCGGCGATCAACGGGCTTCCAACGCCGCCCCCGAAGCCGAGGGCGCCGATGTCTGATTCTCGACGCCGGATCGGTGTTGCGGTTCGTTCGGTAGTTGTTGCGATTCTGTTGCTCCTTGTCTTTTTCTTTAATCGAGACATCCTGGATATCAGGCTTACGGAGCTCGACTACCGTCTTTCCGAGGCCGCCCGGGACGATCAAACGAGCGCCGCAGAGCTCCTCGGGCGGTACGAGCTGATTCGAAGGCGTATTCGCAACGGCGAAGGCGACCTCGATGCTTACCGCCTCGAAGCCCGCTTGGCCTCGGTACGAGAAGACTCGATGGTTTCCCAGGGCGAGAGGCTAAAGGACGCAGGGAGCTCCGCCGGCTACCTAGTTCTTTCGGGATTGCGGTGGGCCCTGGGTAAGCCTCGGATCGTTGTGACCCTGGAGGAAGAGACACTCTCGGCAGTAGAAGAGGGCTACCTTCTCGAACGGGGTAGGAAGTGGGAGGAAGCAATCGCGGTCTACCGACGGGCTCTCGAGGACCCCACGCTCTCCGACGACGTAGGCGCCACGGTCCGACTGCACCTTGCGTTTTCGCTTTCCATGATCGACGAGGATCTTGCCGCGCGGGATGTGCTTGCGTCGGTGTCTCGACAGTTCCCGGGTACCGAGTTCGACATAGCGGCCCGTCGGCTGATCGCCTATCTCGACTCGATCCTCTCCGACGAGCCGACGGAGTGGCTCGACACCGTCGAACAGGGGCGTGTCGCGTATCTCTATATGCAGTACGACGAGGCGATATCTCTGCTCGATAATTATCTCGACCGGAAAGGACCCCGGCCGGCGGAGGCCCAGGCTCGTTACTTTAAAGGCCGGGCCCACGAAGAGCTCGGAGAGTTTCCCGAAGCGATTCAAGAGTACGGGCGGGTCTCGTTCCTCGACGACGAGGAGTGGGCCCTTCAGGCGAACCGCAGGATGGTGATGGTCGGAGAGTTCTACGCCGACGACCAAGAGCTTGCCCGAAATGCCCGAGAGAGCCTTACCAGTGTCGAGGATGCGCGTTTCCTTTCGACGGTGGATGCCTACGGAGAGCTCGAGGCCGCGGCCGCCGGACCCGATACCCGGGCGCCCAACGATACGCAGTCCGAAGAAGGCGCTCTTGCGGAGCTGTGGGTACGGAGTGAGCCCCCGGGCGCTATGCTGGAAGTGGACGGCGCTCTTGTCGGTCCGGCGCCGGCCGTAGTCTCCGGGCTGCTTCCGGGCCGCGTCGCCCTCCGGGTGAGCCATCGCGGCTACCGTTCGAGGAACGAAGTTGTCGTTATCGAAGCCGGTAGGGTTATAGAGCATCGGGTTACTCTAGAACCGGTCGTGGCCGCTGCCCAGGAAATGCCGTCCGATCGCCCTGCCGCCGATCCTCTACCCGAGCCGGGGACCCGGGTTTCGACGGCACCGGTTATCCCGACGCCGTCGGTCGTTCCCGATACCCCGGTGCCCCAACCCGCCGTATTCGGGCCCCCGGATTCCGATGCCACTGCGCGAGAGATCCGGGATCTGCGAAGTCGTTTACTCGAGGAGCCGGAGCTTCGGCGCGAAGTCGTTGCGGACGCCCGGGGTCTCGCGGCTCGCTTAGAGGCGACCTATGGAGCACAAGAATCGTCCGCCGTGGAGGCTCGCCGGGTCGCGGAAGCGGTTGAGCTTCGCTGGAGTCGGGAGGAACGGCTTCGGCGAGAGATCGCTGAACTGTACGACGAGCGGAGAGAGCTTCTAAACCGCGGTTCGGCGCCACCGGCGGGGCGGGAGAATGATGGATTTCTTCGACGGCTTACTTGGACCTCTTTAGGTGTAGGCGGGGCAGCTCTCGGACTTACCGCGCTTTCGGTCGGCCTTGGTAACGCGGCGTACGCCGACTACAACGCGGCGACTACCCCGGAAGATGCCCAGAGTAACCGGGAGCGTACCGAACGCTTCCAGGCCCTCTCGATCGGTGGCGCGGTAGTTGCCACGGTAGCGCTGTTGACCGCCGGGACCAGCCACCTTCTCCGGGACGGGGTAGGGAGCAGCGACGGCCGCGTAACGGAGATCGACCGGCAAATCCGCGACCTCGAAGGCCAATTCGGCTACCGCGGAGAGCTCGAGGCGGGTCGGTAATTCCCGGCTGATCGAGCTATACTCTCCATTGTGCCGTATCTCAGATCCTTATCTGCACTCCTAACGTCTCTTTTTTTTGTTGCGTCCTTCGTTGGATGCTACGATTTCAACAACCCGGTGGAGCAATTGGCGGGGGACGACGGCGAGGTGGTGCTATCGATTACCTTCGAAGAGGGGAACCTAGGCAACTTCGCGGACAGCTACGGTTTTACCGGCTCCTCGAGCGAGTCGGTGGACGCCCTATCGGTGGCAGGTCCTGCACCTGCGAGCAGAAGTCTAAAGCTCGAAGATAATGATGGAACCGCCGGGATAGAACTGACCGTGGCCACCCCGGCGCTAAACGGAGGCTTCGACGTGAGCTTTGCCTTCTACGGAGGAGACACCGGAGCCCAGCGGGAAATCACCCTCCAGTCCGCCGGAGGAAATGAGGCTCTGACCCTGTCTCTCGACCCGATCGCCGGCGCCTTCGCCAATGTCCGTTACTCCTCGGAAATGGTCATTATGACCGCCACATCGATAAGCACCGACGCGTGGCATACCATTAGGGTTACCGGTGATGTCGGCACCGGGCGCTACGCCCTCTTCGTCGACGGAGCCCTCCTCGCGTCCGATATTCCCTTTAAACAGAGCGTCCCAAATATCAAGAGCATTTCTATCGAAACGCCGGATGCAAGCACTGGGACCAGCTACTTCGACACCCTTGTTGTAAAGCGTCGTTGAGTTGCCGGAGGGCCCGGGCTGCGTCGATTCGGGCGCTTGCCTTTTACGCTATCATTACTACATAATCGTAGGAATGGCACTTAAGGCATACGAGACGGATGGTTTCTTTGACGAGTTTTTCTCCCACGATTTGCGTCCCCGGGACCACGCGCGTCTCGTCGTCGACGCTATCAACAGCATTCCCCTCGAAGAGCTGCAGCGCAAGCAGCACGCAGCGGAGAAGGTGTTGTTGCATATGGGGATTACCTTCAACGTCTACGGCGACTCCGGCGGGAGCGAGCGCATCTTCCCCTTCGACGTGCTTCCCCGCATCGTCCCCCAAGACGAATGGGTCGCGGTGGAACGTGGTCTACATCAAC
>CAZTRQ010000124.1:0-6829 GCA_964616245.1 uncultured Spirochaetaceae bacterium
ACGGCATCACCTACTACCACCACGTCGTACCCCCGGGAGTTGCCCGCGTAGGCGGCGTTTTCCGGGTTATCCGGGCGTAAGCCCCTCGGCCCGTACCATCGGTCCATGGCGTTGGAGATGCCGTCGCTCTTCGATCGTGCATCTCGGAAGGTTTCCACCATCCTCGTCATATTCGGCAAGATGCCCCCGGCGTAGGGCCGGTACCCGCCCAGAAGGATAGGGGGGTCTCGTTCGGGCCTCCGGGAGTCTTACTGTAGTTCGGCATCGGTTGCAGCGCCAGGTTCATGTCCCGGTGTTTGCACGGCTGTTGCAACGCTTCTTTGAGTGTCCGAATGTTGTCCTTCGCGTCCATCATGGCAGGGCTCCTTTGTCTATCTTCGGAGCCTCAGCATAACACGTGGAGTAACTTTGAGCTGCCCGGCCCCGAAGCGCCGGCCCCGTCCGAGGGCCTTAAACAAGGCCTCAATCAATCCTTGACCGCAAACTCCGGGGACTATATGCTCTGAGATTGGCATTTACACTTTCCCCAAAAAAAGGAGCTATGATGAAAAGATTCTTGAAAACCGGACTGCCGCTCGCCGTGGTATCGATGGCCCTCGTACTGCTGTTTGCCGCGTGCGCCCAGGAGGCCGAAGGGGGCAAGGGCGAGGACGTTGGTACCCTCGTCGTCGGCATGCCCGGGGAACCCCGGTCCCTCGATCCGCAGCGCACCAACGACCAGCCCTCCGCCCGGGTGATGAAGCAGATCTACGACACGCTGCTCTTCCAGACTTCGGATCTCGAGGTTACGACCAACGGTCTCGTCGAGAGCTACGAAATTGTCAGCGACACCGAGTTCGCCTTTACGCTGAAAGAGGGCGTGATGTTCCACAACGGAGAAGAGCTTACCGCCGACGACGTTCGGTTTACCTTCGAGCGGATGCGGGAGATCAACGCTCCCGGCGCCTTCCTGGTAGCGGCCCTCGATAGGGTCGAGGTGACCGACGATTACAACTTTACAATGCACCTCTCCTTTCCCTTCGGTCCTTTTATTACGCACCTTGCACACCCCGCCACGGCCATTCTGAACCGCAGTGCGGTGGAAGCCGGAGGCGAGGAGTACGCCCGCAACCCGGTCGGAACCGGGCCCTTCAGTTTTGTGGAGTGGCGCTCCGGTGACTCCGTCACCCTACAGCGCTACGACGACCATTTCCGCGGCCCCGCGGAGAGCGAAGGGGTGCTCTTTCGGTTTATCACCGAGGATACGCAGCGGACAATCGCCTTGGAAACCCGGGAGGCGGACATCATTTACGATGTCGGACCCAACGACTTCGACGCGGTCCGGGAGCTCGAGGGGGTGACCAGCTTTCAGACCCAGGGTCTGACCACCTTCTACATGGGCTTTAACGCTCAGAAAGAGCCCTTCGACGACGTGCGGGTCCGTAGAGCGATCAACCTCGCCCTCGACGTCGAGGCGGCCACCGACGTGGCCTTCCGCGGTTTCGCGACCGCCGCGAAGGGACCCCTGGCCCCGACGGTTCAATTCGCCCACACGGAGCTTCCCGGCTACGGCTACGAGCCCGAAGAGGCCCGCCGGCTTCTCGCCGAAGCCGGATACGAAGACGGCTTCTCCACCTCGATCTGGACCAACGACAACCCGGTCCGCATCATGTACGCCGAGATCTTCCAGGAGCAGCTACGCGCCGTCGGAATCGAGGCGGATATCGAGATTGTCGAGTGGGCTCCCTACCTCGACCGAACCGCCCAGGGTGAGCACGACATGTTCATGCTCGGTTGGGTCGCCGTTACCGGCGACGCCGACTACGGCCTCTACTCCCTCTTCCACTCCAGCGAATGGGGCGACGCGGGTAACCGAACCTTCTGGGGAAACGACGAAGTCGACCGGCTTCTCGACGAGGGTAAGACCAACCCGAATCCCGAAGAGCGGCGGGAAGCGTACATGGAAGCCCAAGAGATTATCTTCGAGGAAGCTCCTTGGGTCTTTCTGGCCTTCCGGGACGACCTTGCCGCGACCCGCGACTACGTAGAGGGCTTCGAGCCCCACGCTGCGGGACACCACATCCTCTACAACGTCCGGAACCGCTAACAGCCGCTACCGGCAATCACGACACCGTCGGGCCCCCGGGCTCGGCGGTGTTTCGAGAAGGTAACGCCGCATGCACAGATATATTCTCCGACGATTGCTCCTGCTGATTCCGGTAATGCTGGGAGTATCGTTTCTCGTTTTTACGATCATGTTCTTTACTCCCGGAGACCCGGCGAAGATCCTTCTCGGCGAGCGGGCCCCGGAAGACGAGGTTCAGGCGCTACGTACGCAGATGGGTTTGGACGATCCCTTCTTCGTCCAGTACGGGCGCTTTATCTTCAACGCACTTCGGGGAGACCTCGGGCGATCGCTTACCACGCGGCGCCCCGCCTCCGAGGAGCTCTTCGCCCGGTTCCCCGCGACGATGCAGCTGGCGGCGATGGGGGTCCTTGTCGCGGTCGTTATCGGCATTCCGATCGGAATAATATCGGCGACGCGGCAGTACTCCGCCTTTGACGGCGCCTCTATGGTTATCGCGCTTGTCGGTGTGTCGATGCCGAATTTCTGGCAGGGAATAATGATGGTGCTCCTGTTTTCGATCGTCTTGGGCTGGTTTCCTTCGAGCGGCTACGGGACCTTCGCCCACCTGATTATGCCCTCCCTTACCATCGGGACGAGCTCCGCGGCGACCATTACGCGGATGACCCGCTCGAGTATGCTCGAGGTCGTCCGGCAGGACTACATCCGGACCGCCCGGGCAAAGGGGCTGAGCGAGCGTGTGGTGATAATGCGTCACGCCCTAAAGAACGCCCTTATACCGATCGTCACCGTCATCGGGCTTCAGTTCGGATACCTCCTCGGCGGAGCGGTCCTTACGGAGACCATTTTTTCCTGGCCCGGAGTAGGGCGGCTGATGGTCGACGCGATCCGTCAGCGGGACTATCCCGTGGTTCAAGGGGGCGTGCTTCTCCTGGCCCTGGCGTTCAGCGTGGTCAACCTGGTCGTCGACGTGCTCTACGCCTATATCGATCCCCGGATCAGGGCGCAGTACAAATAGCGAGGTAACCGCATGAAGACCGGATCTGATAACATCGTCACCTCGGAAGTCGACGAGCGGCAGGAAGGGCTCCCGGCGGCGGAAGACAGGCTCGACTCCGACGTTCCGGCGATAACCGGCGGCCGGACCAAGCGCCGGCGTACGCAGTGGGCCGAGGTCTGGCGGCGCCTCCGGCGGAACCGGATGGCGATGTTCGGCCTGGCGATCATCATGATAATCGTCTTTACGGCAATTTTCGCCGACGTCATCGCACCTTACGACTACCGGGCGCAGAACCTGCAGCGCGTCGCCGAGCCCCCGAGTAGCGAGCATCTGTTGGGGACCGACGACCTGGGGCGGGATATTCTCTCCCGGATTATCCACGGGGCCCGGGTATCCCTTCAGGTGGGCTTCGTCGCGGTGAGCATCTCGCTGGTTTTCGGCGGCACCCTCGGTGCCCTCGCGGGGTACTACGGCGGCAACCTCGACAACGTCGTTATGCGGTTTATGGATGTCCTTTTGGCGATTCCCTCTATTCTTTTGGCCATTGCAATCGTCTCCGCCTTCGGAGGGGGCCTGGTCAACGTCATGATCGCGGTAGGTATTGCGACCATTCCCGTCTACGCCCGGATCGTCAAGGCGTCGGTCATCTCGATAAAGGAGCAGGAGTTCATCGAGGCCGCCCGGGCCATCGGCGCCACCGATGTCCGCATCATCCTCAAGCACATTCTGCCCAACTCGATGGCCCCGATCATCGTCCAAGGGACCCTCGGCGTGGCAATCGCCATTCTCTCGGCGGCGGGGTTGAGCTTTATCGGGCTCGGCATCGAGCCCCCGACTCCCGAGTGGGGAGCGATGCTCTCCTCGGGACGCCACCTTATACGCCGGGCGCCCCACGTCGCGACCTTTCCGGGAGTCGCCATCATGATAACCATTTTCGCGCTGAATCTTCTCGGCGACGGACTCCGGGACGCCCTCGACCCGCGGCTTAAGCAATGAACGATCTACTCCTCGATATTCAAGACCTCCGGGTTACCTACAAGACCGAAGAGGGACTCGTCGTCGCCGTCGACGACCTCAACCTGCAGCTTCGCCGAGGGGAGACCCTCGGTTTGGTCGGCGAAACCGGGGCGGGTAAGACAACCACCGCGCTCTCGGTTATGCAGCTGGTTCCCAGCCCTCCGGGCCGTATCGAAAAGGGCCGGATCTTCTTCGACGGTGAGGATCTGTGCAAGACGAAGCTGGAAGACGTCCGCCGAGTCCGGGGGAACCGGATATCGATGATCTTCCAGGATCCGATGACCTCCCTGAACCCGGTGTTGGGAATCGGCTTTCAGATCGAGGAGGCGCTCGTCTTGCACCAGCGGCTCTCGCAGAAGCAGGCGGGGCGCAAGGCGCGGGAGATGCTCAAGCTCGTCGGAATTCCCGCGGAACGCTCCGGAGACTACCCCCACGAGTTCTCCGGTGGGATGCGGCAACGGGTGGGGATTGCGATGGCCCTCTCCTGCAACCCGGAGTTGTTGATAGCAGACGAGCCGACCACCGCCCTCGACGTAACCATCCAGGCGCAGGTTCTCGACCTTATGCGTCGGCTCCGCTCGGAGTTGGGCACGTCGATGATTCTGATTACCCACGACTTGGGAGTCGTCGCGGAAGTCTGCGACACCGTGGCCATTATGTACGCCGGCGCCATCGTCGAGACCGCCGACACGCAGCGCCTCTTTACCAACCCGCGGCATCCCTACACCCGGGGGCTCTTCGGGTCGATCCCGAGTCTCGACGAAGAGGTTCGGCGGCTCAGCCCCATCAGGGGACTGATGCCCGACCCAACCGACTTGCCCACCGGTTGCCGCTTCCATCCCCGGTGCCCCTCGGCGGAGGCGATCTGTGCCGAGCGTACCCCCGTAATGGTTTCCGTCGAAGAGGGACATCAGGCCGACTGCATGATCTACGAGGGCCTCGTTAAGGATAAGATGAAGGATAAGACGATTGATGCGGCCGAATGATACGACCGGCGAAGGACCTCTCCTCGAGGTGCGCCGCTTAAAGAAGTTCTTCAACACGAAGCAAGGCTCCCTGAAGGCGGTCAACGATATCTCCTTCGACGTCCGCCGGGGAGAAACCTTAGGCATCGTCGGCGAGAGCGGATGCGGTAAGTCGACCGCCGGCCGGGCGATACTCCGGCTGGTCGAACCGACCGCCGGGGAAGTCCTCTTCGAAGGGGAGGACATCACCACCTTCAAGGCGAGTCGGGTGCGGAAGTTCCGCAAAGACGCCCAGCTTATCTTTCAGGATCCCTTCGCCTCTCTCGATCCCCGGTTGAGCGTTTCCGAGATAATCGGCGAGCCCTACGAGATCTTCAATATGTACGGCAAGGCCGAACGCTTCGAGCGGGTCGAGAACCTGATGACGATGGTGGGGCTCAGCACTAAGCTGACCAACAGCTTTCCCCACGAGCTCGACGGCGGGCGCCGGCAACGGGTCGGGGTCGCCCGGGCCCTGGCCCTGGACCCCAAGTTTATCGTATGCGACGAGCCGGTCTCGGCCCTCGACGTATCGATCCAGGCTCAGATTCTCAACCTGATACAGGACCTCCAGGACCGGCTAAAGCTTACCTACGTCTTTATCTCCCACGATTTGAGCGTGGTGCGTCACGTCAGCGACCGGGTCGCGGTAATGTACCTCGGCAAGATCGTCGAGATTACCACCTATCATAAGATCTTTACCCGGCCCCTTCACCCCTACACCAAGGCGCTGCTTTCGGCGATACCGATCCCGAAGGTAAACGCAAAGCGGGAGAGAATCATTCTCGAAGGTGATGTCCCGAGCCCGGTGAATCCGCCGAAGGGATGCATCTTCTCCGGGCGTTGTCCCTATGTGATGGACAAGTGTCTCGAGGCACCGCCGGCCTTGGTTGCCACGGAAGAAGAGCACTACGCCGCCTGTTACCTTATCCACGACCAGGCCGACCCGGTTGAGGAGGAGTGATCCGAGGCCGCGGCCGGCGTTACCCGGCGCCGGCCGCGGGGGCTGGCAACGTGTCGGGGTCGCCGGGCCTCGGCCTCAGCCGAAGCGCGTCTTGACCGGAACGTCCAGCGCCTTTCCCAGCTCCTCGGCGAGGGCGGTTATCCGTTCCCGGTGCCGGAGCGACTCGGTCTCGACGATTATCCCCCGGAGCTCCTCGGGATCCTCCTCGTCGGCGAGTTCGAGGATAAGCTGCACGTAGCCCCGCTGAATCGCCGAAGGAATCGGCGGTCGGCCTGCGGTCGCCCCGGGGCGTCCAGGCGGCCGGCCTGGACCCCGGCCCCTTTCCCGGTCCGGATCGGTCTGGGCCCGGGTCCGCACCCGGATACTCCGTAGGTTAGAGAACCGGTGCCGGCGAAGCCGCGCAAGAATAAGGAGGCCCACACGGTTCTCGACGATGTCCGAGGCCGGATCGAAAAGCCACGACTCCTCGAAGAGGGCTGCAAGCAAGGAAAAAAGCCCGATTACCGGGAGAAGCCCTCGCAGGCGTCCCTCTTGCACCAAGGTGGCCACGACGGCCACCGTAACGGCGAGAAAGAACACCCGCCATCCCCACCCGAGGCGGAGGCGCACCACGCCGCCGGGCAGCTTTTCCAGGTGGAGGCGGTAGACGGTCATTGGCGGCGAGGTCCCGAGTCGATATAGCGCACCATGGCCGATAGTACGACGGGTCCGGTGGATTCGCAACCGAGCGCTTTCCGAGCGCTTTCCGGGCCGCGGGGAAATCTCCACCTCACCCTTGG
>CAZTRQ010000125.1:0-6820 GCA_964616245.1 uncultured Spirochaetaceae bacterium
GGAATGTGCCTGTTTACCGGCATCCGGCCGCCGAGCCCGAGTTGGATTCGATTGACCAGGTAGCCGAAGTTCGGAAAGTTGACGATGACCCGTTTGCCGACCCGAAGCATCTCCTTTAGAAGCATCACCGGGCGGTGGATCATTTGCAGTGTCTGGTTGAGGATTACGTAGTCGTAGCTTCCGCTTCCGTAGTCTTTGAGTCCCTCGTCGAGGTCACCCTGGAAGACGCTGATCCCCCGGTCGATGCATTTAAGGATCATCGCTTCTTCGATGTCGACCCCCCGGCCGTGAACGTCTCGCTCGGCCCTCAGGCGTTGAAGGAGCTCGCCGTCGCCGCACCCGAGGTCCAAGGCGGTGGAACCGGGCTCGACGAGGGAGACGATGGTGTCGTAGTCGCCGTGGAGCCGTTCAGATTTGATCATAGGTGGTCTCCAGAAACGCCCTGATAACGCCCTCCTGTCGCCCCGTCTCCAATAAGAAAGAGTCGTGTCCGTAAGGGCTCGACAGCTCGGTGTAGGAGACATCCTTATCGTTCTTCATCATCGAGAAGACCATCTCTTTCGACTGATAGGGTGGGTAGAGCCAATCCGAACTGAAAGAAACGACGAGGAATCGACACTCGGCCCGGCTAAAGGCGGCGTCGAGACCGCCGTGGCGCTCGCTCAGGTCGAAGTAGTCCATGGCTTTGGAAAGGTAGATGTAGGAGTTGGCGTCGAAGCGGTCGACGAATTTCTGCCCTTGATACTCTAAGTAGCTTTCGACCGCAAACTGGTCGGTAAAGTCGAATTCGTACCGGGCCCTCTCCTGGAGTTTCCGTCCGAATTTCATTCCCATTGACTCGTCCGAGAGGTAGGTGATGTGACCGACCATCCGGGCGATCGCGAGGCCCCGGGAGGGAACCTCGCCGTCGTAGTACCGGCCTTCGTTCCACCGGGGGTCCGAGGTAATGGCGTTTCGCCCGACGGCGTTGAAGGCAATGCCCTGAGCCGTCAGACGTGTGGTCGAGGCCAAGACCAACGCCGCCCGGAGGCGGTTGGGAAATCCGACGGACCACTCGAGGGCCTGCATCCCTCCCATCGAACCCCCGGCCACCGCGAGAAGCTTATCGATCCCGAGGTGATCGATCAGTTTTACTTGCACTTTGACCATGTCGTGGATCGTCACCACGGGAAAATCGATTGCGTAGGGCTCTCCGGTATCGGGGTCGATGGAACCTGGTCCGGTTGTTCCCTGGCATCCGCCGAGAACATTGGAGCAGATTACACAGTAACGATTGGTGTCGAAGGCTTTGCCGGGACCGATCATGTCGTCCCACCAACCGGGGTGGGTGTCCTCGGCGGAATGATAGCCTGCGGCGTGGGCATCCCCGGAAAAAGCGTGGAGTATAAGGATCGCGTTGTCCCTTGCCGCATTGAGCTTTCCGTAGGTTTCGTAGCGCACGGTAACCGGGCCGAAATCCCGGCCACTGTCGAGTACGAGGCCGGAACCCGGGGAACCGAAGGTGAACTCCTTATAGGTGACGACGCCGAGATCCATGGTTCAAAGGAGAGTAGGGAGCCAAAACTCTGGTGTCAAGAGCGCCGCTCTTTTGAAACCGGGAAGGTTCAGGCGTACTTGCAAGCCGGGAAGGGTAGTGATAGCTTTTGGCGTCTCATGGCACTCTATCTGTTGTTTTCGCCTCTGGTAACGGCCTTTCTTATCGCCGCCTTCTTTGAGACTACCCACGTCCGGAGCCTCGTGCTCCCCGGCATCCGCGGGGTCGTTTCCGGTGTCGTGCTCGTCCCGTTGACGGTTCTCTTATCGTCGTCGCTGCCGGTCGTCTATTCCGGATGGTCCCTCTGGAGTCGGATATCTCTCGTCGAGTTTCTTATTCCCGCGCTTCTGGGAACCCTGGCCTTCGCCGTCTGGGACTTTCGAAAGGGGCACACCGACGACAGGGGGAGCGTCGTCGCCGCCTCGGCGTTTCTCGGCGGCTTCTTCTTCGTCGATATCCTCGCCCGGGTTATCGGCACCCGGGGAATACTCGACGGTTACGAGCTTTTTCTTTTGCCGATGGCACGGTCAATCCTCATAGGGTACATTCCTCTGCTTATTGCTTCCTGGGCCCGGGAGGGGAAACCGCTGCGCTTCGCCTATCTCGTACTCTTGGTCTTGCTCCCCTGGATACTCTCCATAGCCGGGACCCTGCACGAGCTCAAGTTTCATCCGGTTGCATACCTGGTCGGGCTCTTTCTCTTCGTCGCGGGGCTTACCGGTTACTGGTTCTTCCGCATGATATACCTGCCGGGGCCGGGGATGTGACCCGGAGACCCGGCGCCTTTATCCTCTTATCTTGGCTCGTGGCGTCAGTTTTGACCGGCTGTAGCTACGACTATCTTCTCGTTTCCGATCCGGTGTTCGACACCGTCTTCGATGTGGACGCGATGACAGAGCAAGCCGATAGGTCTATCCGTCGAGCCCCGGCACTCGACCCGGAGGAAAACTGGGGAAACCGAATCGATTCCCTCTTGGCGGCCGATCCGCCGAGCACCGGGGTGATCCTTACGCCGCTTCTTTTTAACGAGGCGCCGACTCTCGCCGCTCGCTATCCGGATTTGGCCTTTGTGCTTCTTGCGACGACGGAGGGGGAAGAGCCGAACCTGGTGACCGCGCGGTTTGACCGACTTTCAGCCTTTCGAGAGGCCGGTAGGACCGCCGAAACCCACGTTCGGGACACCGGGGCCTCGGTCGCGCTTCTCGCGGAGGCCGGCGACGACGAAGGACGGCGAGAAATAGAAGCCTTCGAAGAAGCTCTGGCCCCGGCCACCGTAGATAAACGATTCGTCTACTCCCGGTCCCCGGACCGCGAGACGATTCGACAACACATACTCTCCCTCGGCGAAGAGAACTATTTGTGGGCTATTTTTCTCCGGGAGAACACGCCTTTTGCCCTCGATCTGGTCTCGTCTCGAAGTGGGGCGGCTATCGCAGAAGATCTCGGGCCGGGAGAGGGCTATGGGCGGCTCGTTCTCGGGAGCGTCGAGCGGGACTATTTCGAAGCGCTCCAGCGGGGGATAGACGCGTTGCAACGCCGACAGCGCGGACCCCAAGAGGGCGAAATCCTCGTCTTAGGAGTATCCGCACTATTTGTTTCGCGATCCCGGGACGAATAAACAAATGGCACGAGGCGCCGATTATAGAGATACGGCGAAAAGCCTCGGAGGACCATTTGACAAAGCGAACCCGTACAAATATAATTCGGCTGAGATCATTTTGGAATCTTTTGACTTATGAAACAAAGGAGTGGAGAATGATACAAGGAAGCCTGAAGGCCCTTGGCCTCGTGCTACTTGCGTTTCTCCTTGTCTCCCCCGTCTTCGGACAGGCTGCGGATCGGCCACAGAATTTCGAGTCTATTATGCTCGACAACTTCGACGATCCGGAAACCAGTCAGTGGATGGTGCTAGGGAGCAAGTTCATCAATGAGGATGCGTATCCTCTAGACTACCAGCTGGTCGAAGCGTGGCCCGAAGCCGTCTACCGACGGCCTGCAGAGGATCAAGAGCTTCGCTCCCTCGGTATCCGCGCAGCCTTTAACCGCCGGGGTTATAATTTCTTGGAAATTATACCGGTTGAAGAAGGCGACGACGGTGAGATGGTGCCGCGGGGCATTCCTCTTCCGGGTCGGGTGCGAAACCTGGATATGTGGGTGTGGGGCTCGAACCGAAGCTACTACATCGAGGTGATCCTTCGGGACCACCGGGGAATTACCCATACCCTCCATTTTGGGGAGATCGGCTTTCGCGGTTGGCACAACATCAAGATGGATGTCCCGACCTATATTCCTCAGGAGGTTACCTACGTACCTCAGCGGCAGGGTCTCGAGCTGGTAAAGCTCGTTCTCTGGACGCGACCGGAGGAGAGGGTCGACCAGTTCTATGTCTATCTCGATAACCTAAAGTGCTTCACGGATACCTTCGACGATCCCTTCGATGGCGAGCTCCTCGCCGATCCGGAGTACGTTGATCAACTCTGGGGAGGTGGTGAGTAATGCGACGATTTCTTCTGGTTCTTCTTACGACTCTGATTGTCGTAGGCTTCGCGTCCGCTCAAAACGAGGTCGACGCCGAGTCCCTGGGGCGGGATACGGCGCAGCAGGCGTTACAGCAGGTTTCGGTGTCCCGATTCGAGGACCCCGGTTTCTGGAATGTCTATATACCAAGCGATCAAGGGGTTATTACCCACATTCGGCTCGAAGGCGCTCCCCGGGGTAAAGAGCCGATTCCCGCGGAGGAAGAGGCCGGCATAACGCCCCAAGACCGATACGTCCTGGGTGTCAAGACCGAGTTCTTCCCGCCCCGTTCGGATACCTCACTCTTCGTCCAAGCCCGGCGTCCCCTTGCGGTCCCCGGTATCGCGAAGACCATCTCGGTTTGGGTCGTTGGGCGAAACTTCAACCACCGCCTCTACGTTGTCCTTCGGGATCAGTTCGGAGGGCAGCAACAGCTCTACATGGGGCGATTGAACTTCTCGGGGTGGAAACAGTTGACCGTGGCGGTCCCTCCGAATATTAACCAACGCGACACTCACTACCTGCACCGAACCGGTATCCAGATCGTCGGCTTTCTCATCGAACCCGATCTCTTGGAGACCTACGGTCAGTACTACGTCTACTTCGACGACCTTCGTGTGCTTTCCGACCTGTTCAGCGAACAATCTCGGGACGTAGACGACATGGTCGACTCCTGGTAGGAGCCGAAGCCAAGAGAAGAAGCCCTCTCATCGGAGAGGGCTTTTTTATGGATTTCCATAATGACCGAACATTTCGAGTTTCTGCGAAACGTATACTTTTTTCGGGACCTCAAGGACCACGAAATCCAGCGCATTGCCGAGCTCTGCGAGGAAACCGAGTTTCGCCCGGGTGATGTAATCGTCCAGGAAGGAACCCCGGGGGACAAGTTCTTTATCGTTCTGTCGGGCCAGGTCGAGGTCTGGCAAAGCTACGATAAGGGTACCGGAGATCTTCTTGCCGTGCACGGACCGGGCCATCTCTTCGGCGAGATGGCCCTCGTCGACGAAGAGCCGAGGAGTGCGAGTGTGGTCGCCCGCACCGCGGGTCACATGCTCTCCCTTACCCGGGAGCAGTTCCACGATGTATTGACAGAGAGTCCGTCGGTCGCGCTATCGGTTACACGGTCGCTTTCGGCGATGGTCCGGAAGAGCAATCAAAGCTACGTCGAGCGTCTCAGCAGCCGGAACCGTCAGCTCGAAGAGGCGTACCGAAATCTTCAGGAGGCGCAAGAAGAGTTGCTCCGGGCGGAGCGGCTGTCGAATCTCGGGAAGTTTTCCTCCATGATTCTTCACGACATCCGGAATCCTCTTTCGATCCTTCGGGGATACGGAGAGTTGATCCAGGTGCGACCGGAAAACAAGGAGCTCGTGGCAAAATACGCCCAGAACATCGTCCGGGAGTCGGATCGTTTGAACGATCTGGCGTCGGAGCTTCTCGACTACAGCCGGGGGGAGATACGACTCGACGTAAGCGTCGTATCTCTTCCTTCTCTGCTGAAGGAGCTCGAGGAACGTGTTCGAGAGCGGCTTCGAAGCAAAGGCATAACGCTGGAAACGCATAACGAGGTCGAGGAGTTGGTTCTCTTGGACCACGACCGGCTCCTCCGGGTCCTCGCCAATCTTGTAGACAACGCGCGAAAGGCCATGCCCCGGGGAGGAAAGATAGCCGTCGAGGTGTCCCATGGAAGCACCGGTTGGTTTCGTTTGAAGGTGGCTGATACCGGAGAGGGGATGACAAAGGACGTCCTCGAGCGAATTTTTGAGCCGTTTTACAGCTCCTCCCGGGAGGCGGGAACCGGTTTGGGGATGGTCATCGTAAAACAGATAGTGGAGGCCCACGAAGGCTCGATCGTCGTGGAAAGTGAGCCTCGGAAAGGGACGACCGTCCTGATCACCCTCCCGTTAAAGAACTAGCGCATCTGCCCGCACCGCCCGGGCTCTCGATGGGCGAAAGGTAGCCTCACCGGAGCAATCCCAGCCGGCGAAAGTTCTCCCCGGTTTCCGAGGCCACCTCTTCGGGTGGTATGCCTCGGGCCTCGGCGATGGTTCGAGCAACGATTCCCAGGGTTCCGGGATGATTATTCTCTCCTCGATACGGAACCGGAGCGAGGAAGGGGGAGTCCGTCTCGATGAGGTACGCGTCCGAGGGCGTCTTCGCCGCGGCTTCCCGGATATCGGCGGATTTCTTGTAGGTAACGTTACCGGCAAAGGAAACGACGAAGTTCAAGTCGATAAACGAGCGCGCCTCCTCCCAGCTTCCCGAGAAACAGTGCATGATGCTTCTTCGGCCCGGAGCGCGCCCTTTGAGAAGCTCGAGGAGGTCCGCGGTAGCTTCCCGGTTGTGGATGATGACGGGAAGGTCCAGGCGGTCGGCTATCTCGAGTTGAAGCAGAAAAAGGTCGATCTGCATCTGCCGCGGTGCGTAGTCGCGATACCAGTCCAATCCAATCTCCCCGAGGGCGACGACGCCGGGCGCCTTTAGAGCCCCCGGGAGCTCCTCTTGCACCCGGTCCGGAGTAACGCGGCCGGATTGGGAAGGGTGGAAGCCCATCGTTCCTCGAAGGTAGGGGTAGCGCTCCAAGCGTGCGAGGCGTTCCGCCGCATCATCGAGAGAGATAGAGACTTCCAAAGCGGCGGCGAGTCCGGCAGCGTATAATTCCGGGAGAAGGGCCTCGACGTCGAGACTTCGGCTCGCCATCACGGCGGGATGGAAGTGAGAGTCGACGGTTCCTGGGTAGATATCGATAGGCGGAAGGGTTTTCCGGGGCAT
>CAZTRQ010000126.1:0-2452 GCA_964616245.1 uncultured Spirochaetaceae bacterium
GGAGCAATTCCGGTTGGATTTCTTCGCGAACATCATGGACAAGCTGCGCCTCTTGGCGGATCGGATCCACATCCTAACCTGCTCCGACCTTACCGAGCGGCTCCTGCGCTTCTTGGAGGGCAGGTACGGCCGCGCTGAGAGCTACGACGTCGACCTACCCAAAAAGGACGTCGCCGCGGCCATCGGGACCACGCCGGAGTCGCTCTCCCGGCTGATCAACGAGCTCTCGCACCAGGGGATGATGAGCTGGCGGGGCCGAAAGCTGACCCTGGCCCCTGCGATCTGGGAGCGTTAATTCCTGCCGGCGGTGGTCGCCCTCAAGGCGTCCTGAGTTGAAGGGCCCCGGGTCTACCGGTAGAATCGTGGCGGTGGAGAACCAAGCATGAACCCGGATCCCAAGCGGCTGTACAGACCGACCGCCTTCTTCGGCCTAGACTTTGTTCTTACCTGGGGGCCCCTTTGGTTGATGGTAATCGGGCGCCGCGTCGGCTGGTTTGCTGAGGGGTTTGGTCTTTTGGCCTTCGCCGGAGTAAGCGCTACGGTGTCGGCGATCGCTTTTGTCCACCTGACCCGGAACCGGGAGTTCATCCGGGACTTCTGGATTCGAGCGGTGGACCCGACTCGGATCGGTTTGGTCTGGTGGATCATCATTCTCTTTAGCCAGCTCATCATCAACGTTCTCGCCATTCTCGCCTCACCCCTCTTTGGTGGCTCCTTCGAGCAGCTGGCGCTGACCGAGCAGTTCGTCGCTGCACCGATCCTCTTTCTTCTCTGGACCCTCGTGTTCGGGCCTATCCCCGAGGAGCTCGGGTGGCGGGGATACGGCTTGGACGCCTTGAGGAGTCGGATGAACCTTCTTCAAGCGAGTCTGCTTCTCGGGGCGATCTGGGGAATTTGGCACCTACCGCTGGTCTTTATGGAGGGATCGTTTCAGCGGGAGCTCCTGGCGGTGCCCGGAGCCTTTGTCGGCTACTTTGTGGCGTTCTTTCCGGGAAGCATACTGATGAGCTGGATCTACTACCGGACAAACAGGAGCACGCTTTCGGCGATTCTCTTCCACTTCGCCGGAAATGCCTCCGGGGAGATGCTCGCGATCGCTCCGGAGACGCGGATTATTCAAACAGGCCTCGGGGTGCTCTTCGCCGGCGTGGTGCTCTGGAAGGAGTGGCCGATGTTTACCGAACGTAAGTTCCGGTTAGATCTGCCTTCGCTCTCCGCGCCTTCGCCTTCCGAGGTATCATAACGACATCGTGAAACCGAAAATCCTCCGCGTCTTTTTGCCCTTTGCCTTCGGCTTTTTCGTCTCTTACGTCTACCGGGTGGTAAACTCCATTATCGCCCCGGACTTAGTAGCGGACGTCGGGGTCGATCCGTCTCAACTCGGGCTTCTTACCTCCACCTACTTCTTGGCCTTTGTAACGACCCAGCTCCCCCTCGGTGTAATCTTGGACCGCTACGGGCCCCGGCGCATCGAGGCGGCGATGCTCCTGGTGGCGGCTTTAGGGGCCGTCGTCTTTTCCCGGGCCCAGGGCCTCGGCGCCCTGATCCTGGGCCGCGCCCTCATCGGTTTCGGTGTCTCGGCGTGCCTTATGGGCGCCTTGAAGGCCTACGTTCTCTGGGTCCCGAAGGAACGGCTTCCGCTAATCAACGGGTTGCAGCTTGCCGCCGGAGGATTGGGGGCCCTGGTGGCCACGGCGCCGGTTCAGTTCGCCTTGGGCTTTACCGACTGGAGGGGGGTGTTTCTGGGCCTTGCCGCCTTAACCCTCGTTACCGCGGGATTGGTCTACTTTGTAGTGCCGGAGCACGAACGCGAAGGGACGCCTCAGAGTATAGGAACACAGCTGGCCGCGATGCGGAAGATCTACGGAAGCCTCCATTTCTGGCGGATCGCCCCCTGGGTCGCCTTGAACCAGGCGAGCTTTCTGGCGCTCCAGGGACTCTGGGCCGGGCCCTGGCTCCTCGACGTCGCCGGATACAGTCGCGAGACTACTTCGATCATCCTTATGCTTATCGCGGTCTCGATGGTGGCCGGCTACATCAGCATCGGGTCGATCGCCCACCGTTTGCACCGTCGGGGAATACCCCTCGCCGCGGTCTGTGCCGGTGGGATGCTCGCCTTTCTGGGAACGCTCTTGATGTTGATACTCCCCCCCTGGGGAGCCACGCCGATCCTCTGGATGCTCTTCGGTTTCTTCGGGACCTCCGGCGCTCTCGGGTACGCGATTCTCGCGCAGCAGGTGCCCCCGGAGGCCGCCGGAAAGGTCAACACCGCCCAGAACCTGTTGATCTTCGTCGGCGCCTTTGTCGCCCAGTGGGGAGTCGGAGCGGTTATCGCGGGCTCCCCTGCCGCCGACGGCTTAGGGTATGCTCCGGCGGGGTACAGAAACGCGATGCTTGTCCTTGCGGCGTTCCTGGCCCTGGGAGCCCTCTGGTTCTGGGTCGCGGGATTCTT
>CAZTRQ010000126.1:2552-3615 GCA_964616245.1 uncultured Spirochaetaceae bacterium
GGTTTGCCGGAACACCCGGATCCAGTTACGGTGGGCGATCTTCTCCACCTCTCCGGCGCTCCACCCCCGCTCCCGGAGATGCCCGATAAGCACCGGGAGTCCCCGGACGCCCCCGAGCTCCTTGGGTATAAGGACCCCGTCGAAATCCGAGCCGAAGCCGACCCGATCTATACCGATACGATCGGCGATGTATTCGAGATGGTCGGCGATAAGGGAGATGGGAGTGTCCTCCCTCCGGCCACCGTCTTCCCGTAGAAAGGGGACGCCGAAGTTTATCCCGACCAATCCGTCGGAGTCCCGGATTGCCGCAAGCTGTTCGTCGGTCAAATTTCGGGTGCTCTTGCAGAGGCTCCAGGCGTTCGAATGGCTCGCCACCAGGGGCGCCTTCGAGTACTTGGCAACGTCCCAGAAACCTCCGGCGTTCAGGTGCGAGAGGTCGACGATTATGCCGAGGCGGTTGCACCGAGCCACGAGTTCCCGGCCTGCCCGGGTCAGCCCCGGACCGATATCCGGGCTCCGATTGAAGCCAAAGGGCACCCCGGTCGCGAATCTATTTGTCCGGCTCCAGACTAAGCCCAGGGAACGCAGGCCCGCCTCGTAATAGAGGTCCAAAGCTCTCAGGCGCGAATCGATCGCTTCGGCCCCTTCCATGTGGCAGACCGCTGCGACCCGGGGGGTCGAGGTCCCGGCATTCGCCGGAGTCCGGTGACTCGCCACAGCGTCTTCGAGGTCTTCCGGCCGGCGAGCGAGGACGAGGCGCCCTTCGGATTCCTCGACGTAGCGCCGCAGTCGGGAGAACATATCCAGGGCCGCCCGCTGGGCCCGCCCGAGGGGAATCGCCCCGGGTGTGTAAAGGTTGTCCCCGAAGCTCCGCTTGCGCCCCTCGTCGGCCGCCGTCGAGGGAATGTAGATTGCGAAAAAGCCCCCGGCGAATCCCGACGCGAGGGCTCCCTCGAGGTTTAAGTGCCCGGCCTTCGTGCCGGTAACGAAGTTGTATTCTTCGTCCCGGTAGCCCCGGGAGAGGATGTCGTTGTGCCCGTCTATAACGGGAACCGTAGGTGCG
>CAZTRQ010000126.1:3715-6741 GCA_964616245.1 uncultured Spirochaetaceae bacterium
CGTAGTCCATGGTTGATTGTAGAGCGAATTCCGGGAGAATGTGAAACAGCATGAAACGAGCGCTCCTCTTTATCTTCTTCTCCGTGTCCTTGACAGTCGGCCTCCCGCAGGACGCCTTAACGCAAAGCTTACGGGAAATACACAGCGAGCACTTCTGGATGGGGATGCCCCTCGGCGCTGATGCGACGAACGACCTGATTATTCGGGATCTCTATGCTGCGTGCACCAACGACACGACGAAGTTTGCCGACTGGGTGGCTTACCGGCTAACCCCGAAAGAGGTCCTCGGGAGCCTCGACCTGGAGCGGAAATGGCGGGCGGACCCCTGGCTCGATCCGTCGGAAACCCTGGAGCCCCAGGGGCCGGACGACTACGCCGGGGCCTATAACGCCCTCGGATACGACCGGGGGCACCTCGCCCCGTTGGGTTCCTTCACCGGGTCCGTCGAAGCATCCTCGGTCAACTATTATTCGAACATCGTTCCCCAGACTCGGGAGCTAAACCGGGGCCCCTGGCGCGTCCTCGAGGAGGAGGTAAGGGCCCTGGTCATGGCTCACGGAGAAGTATTCGTCGTAACCGGGTGCCTCTACGACGGGGCCCCGATGCCTCCCCTTCCGGAGGCGGACGAGAGTCACACGGTGCCGACGGGGTTCTTCAAGGTGGTCGTCGTTCCGGATACCACCGGCTCCTCGGCGGAGATCCGGGCCTACGCGATGCCCCAACGCGTCCGTTCCGGCAGCACACCGGAGGACTACCGGACCAGCGTCGACGAAGTAGAGCGCCGAAGCGGCCTCGATCTGTTCTGGAGACTGGACGACGCTGTAGAGGCCTCCCTCGAAGCCTTCTGACGTATCAACAACCTTGTTGATGGCATCGGGCCAATTTCTTGTGGGAAAGGATCCTGCAGCCGATACGCCCCGTGAATCGCGGCCGCACCATTTGATTCGTTGCAGCTCGCTATCAAGAAACGACTTAGACGACTTTTATCAACAGGCTCGTTGATACCACCATAGTATCCGATTGACAGAGCTATGTCCCGGACATATCGTAGAGTCGTATGAACTTGCGAAAGGTCCTTTCTCCTCAGACTACAAAGGTTGGCCTCCAAGGGGAGACAAAGAACGAAATCATCGAGGAGCTGCTGGACCTTATCTGCACCACCGGCAAGGTCTCCGACAGGGAAATCGCCTTGCAGGCGCTTTTGGAACGGGAGCGAAAGATGTCCACTGGAATGGAGCACGGCGTGGCGATTCCCCATGGAAAGACCGAAACCGTCGACGGATTGCTCGTGGCACTCGGAACCCATCCGACGGGTATCGATTTCGAAGCCCTCGACGGAGCCGCGTGTCGAATTTTCGTAATGACCCTCTCTCCTAAGGATCGTTCGGGCCCCCACATACAGTTCCTCGCAGAAGTGAGTCGAATCCTCCGAAGCGAAGCGGTCCGAGAGATGATGCTCGCAGCAACGAGCCCGGAAGAGCTCCTGCGCATCGTTACCGCATAGGGGCCAAATGACTCATCGAATGACCCTCCTGGTAATCCAGCTTGCCCTCATCATCGTCTCGGCGAAGCTACTTGGGTATGTCTTCTCTCGTTATCTCAAGCAGCCCCGGGTTCTCGGTGAGCTCGCCGCGGGAATGCTCATCGGGCCTTACGCCCTCGGCACCCTGGAGGTTCCGGCTCTCCACGGCGCCATCTTCCCCCTTGCCGAGGGTACGCTCCCCGTCGCTCCGGAGCTCTACGGGTTCGCCACGGTTGCTTCGATCATCCTCCTCTTCCTGGCTGGGCTGGAAACCGATCTTCCGACTTTTATGAGATTTTCCGCCACAGGGTCGGCGATCGGCCTCGGAGGAGCCATCGCTTCCTTCGTTCTCGGCGACCTGACTGCGGTGCTCTTTTTTCCCAATATAACGACGTTCATGGATCCCTCGGCGCTCTTCCTCGGAACCCTCGCGACGGCAACCTCGGTAGGCATAACCGCCCGGATTCTCAGCGAAAAACGTAAGATGTCGAGCCCCGAGGGGGTCACTATTCTGGCCGCTGCCGTCCTCGACGACGTCCTCGGCATCGTGGTTCTCGCCGTCGTAGTAGGTATCGCGAAGGTTCGCATCGACGGCGGAACCGTCGAATGGGGGCGCATCGGTATTATCGCCGCGAAGGCCTTCGGCTTCTGGATTGGCTGCACCGTAATTGGAATTCTCATCGCCCCGCGGTTGACCAAGGGTCTCAAGCGGTTTCGCTCGATGGAGATGGTGACCACCGTCGCCTTCGGAATCGCCCTCTTTCTGGCCGGGCTCTCGGAGCTCGCTGGATTGGCGATGATTATCGGTGCCTATGTCACCGGCCTTGCGCTTAGCCAGACCGACGTCGCCCACGAGCTTCGGGAGCACCTCCAGGGGCTATACAGTTTCTTCGTTCCCATCTTCTTCTGTGTAATGGGCATGCTCGTGGACTTTTCGGCCCTTCGGGGAGTGTTGGTCTTCGGACTTATCTACAGTGCCGGGGCCATCATGGGGAAGTTTCTTGGGGCCGGGATACCGGCCTATCTCTCGGGTTTTACCCTCCGGGGATCCTTTAGGATCGGCGCCGGAATGCAGCCCCGGGGCGAGGTCACGTTGATCGTCGCCGGCATTGGTCTGTCCGCCGGAGCTATCGGCCAGGACCTCTTCGGGGTAGCGATAATGACGTTGCTCATCTCGACCGTTTTGGCGCCACCACTGTTGATCGCCAGTTTCCGAGGCGCCGCGGGTTACCGCAAAGAAGTTCCCGAAGAGCGCCCCCGGGGGCTCACGACCCATCTCGAGCTTCCCCTCCCGTCCCAGGCCACCGCCGACTTTATCCGGGGGCGGCTTTTGTCTGCGTTCCGAAACGAAGAGTTCTTCGTAAACCGGATCGGCGTAGACCGGCCCCTCTACCACGTTCGAAAGGACGAGGTATTGATTATCGTTGGGCAGGAAGATCGGACTATTTCGGTAACGACTACCGAAGAGCACTCCCAGTTCGTCAAGCTCTTGGTCCTCGAGGAG
>CAZTRQ010000127.1:0-6729 GCA_964616245.1 uncultured Spirochaetaceae bacterium
CGGCTCGCTTGCAGGCGGCCTGGATAATCCGAAGGTTCGCCTGGTGGGGGACGACGTAGGCAACGTCGTTCATGGTCAGGCCCTGCCGGGACAAGAGCACCTGGATGGTCTCGATGATCGCCGACACGGCAAAGTTGTACACCGCCCTACCGTCCATCGACAGAAATCGGTCGGCCTCGCTCTCCGGGGCAACCGGGTTACGGCTGCCTCCGGCCTTCCGCCACAGGGTATGGTGCCCGGCCCCCTTCGAACGAAGGTAGCCGTCGAGGACCCCTCGACCGTCGGCGACCTCGTCTTCGACGGCGCTTACCACTGCGGCCCCGGCGCCGTCCCCGAAGAGAACGCAGGTCGAACGGTCCTCCCAGTTGAGAATCCGGGAGTACACCTCGCTGCCGATAACCAAGACATTTTTCGCGGCTCCCGAGGCAACGTAGACCCGAGCTGTATCGATCCCGTAGACGAAGCCGCTGCAGGCGGCTACGAGGTCCATCGCCCCGGCCTGGGGAATGCCGAGTTTGTCCTGGACGATCGACGCCGTCGAAGGGAGGCCGGGGTAGTCCGGAGTCGAGGTGGCAAGGAGCAGCAGATCGATCTCTTCGGCGGGGATCGAGCTCCGGGCAATCGCTCGGCGGGAGGCTTCCACAGCGAGATCCGACGCCGCGATCGAATCCTCGGCAATCCGTCGCGCCTTTATACCGGTGTGGGAATAGATCCATTCGTCGGAGGTGTCTACTATCCGCGATAATTCGTCGTTGGTGACGATGCGTTCCGGCAGATACGCTCCGATGCCGTTAATGACAGGCTTTACCGACAGTTCTTTCCTCCCGAGTGCGGTATCTCCGGGAATATACGTGCCCCCTTCTTCCGGGGTCAACGCTCGGCCGTTTTATCGGTCGGCGACCGAATACTTGACAGTGCCATGTCCCCTTGTTAACCTCCCCTCCAAGCGAGGTAAATGGAGGGCGCATGGCTATAACGTTTCTCTTTCCCGGCCAGGGAGCCCAGTACCCCGGCATGGGAAAAGACATCTACGACGCTTTTAAGGAGGTCCGGGACCTTTTTGACGCAGCCTCGGAGGCAGTGGGATACGACATCGGGTCGGTCATCTTCGAAGGAAGCGAGGAAGACCTCAAACAAACCGACAAGACCCAAATAGCCGTCACCCTGGTTAACCTCGCGTCTGCCGCCGCGCTCTCTGCCCGGGGAATCGCTCCCGAAAGGTGCGCGGGATTCTCTCTCGGGGAGTACGCGTCCCTGGTGATCGCCGGGGTGATCCCCGTCGAGGACGTATTCGGGGTGGTCAAAGCTCGGGGCGAGATAATGGAAGCCGTAAGCCGGACGGTGGACACTGCCGCCGGAGCCTCAGGAATGGCTGCGGCGATCGGGCTGAGCTTCGACGACGTGTCCTCCGTCCTGGAGAAAGTACCCGACGCCTACCCGGGTATCTACAACAGCCCGAGCCAGACCGTAGTCTCCGGGACCGCCGAAGGGCTTGCCGCCGCCGAGACAGCTCTAAAGGAAGCCGGAGCCAAGCGCTACATTCGCTTGAAGGTATCCGGGCCCTTCCACTGTCCGCTGATGTCGGAAGCTCGGCGGCAATTCGAAGAGGTCCTTCGGGGTGTTGCCTTTGGTGCCCCTAAGCTCCCGGTCTATTCCAACGTGACCGGGGAGGTTTTGACTACGGGGGAAGAGGCCCGGGAGCTCTGTCTCGATCAGCTGATCCGGACCGTCCTCTGGACGCCGGAGATGGAATCGCTGGTCCGGGACGGCGCGAGCGCATTTCTAGAGGTTGGCCCCGGGACGGTTCTCGGGGGGCTCTGGAAAGCGTATGCTAAGACCAAAGAGGGGCTCGAAATTCCGATGTACCCCGCCGGTAAGCTCGAAGATTTCGAAGCTATACCGGCATAGTAAGGAGAAAGCAGTGTTACTCGAAGGAAAAAAGGCGCTCGTGACCGGAGGTTCCCGCGGAATAGGGCGGGAAATCGTTCTGTCCTTTCTACGCCACGGCGCCAGCGTATACTATGTCGACCTTAACCCGGGTGAATCCCTCGATGAGTATCAGTCCCTCGCCAAAGAGATGGGCGTCGAGGCCTTCTACAAGGAAGGGAACGTAGCCGATGAACAAACCATAACCGCAACCACCGAGGAGATCCTTGCCGAAAGCGGGGGTATCGATATCCTCGTGAACAACGCCGGGATTACGCGGGACGGGCTTATCTTTCGGATGTCGGCGGAAGACTGGACGAGCGTGTTGAACATCAACCTTACCAGCGCCTTCTACCTCTCTCGGGCCGTCTCCCGGACCATGATCAAACAGCGCAGCGGCTCGATCGTCAACGTCGCCTCCATCGTCGGCATGATCGGTAACGCCGGGCAGACCAATTACTCCGCCTCGAAGGCGGGCCTTATCGGCTTTACCAAGAGCCTTGCCCGGGAGGTCGCGGGACGAAACGTCCGGGTCAACGCCGTTGCCCCGGGATTTATCAAGACCAAGATGACCGAGAACCTCAACGAAGAACAGCAACAGAAGCTCCGGGAGCAGATTCCGATGAGCCGCATCGGCGAACCCGAGGAGGTTGCCAAGGCAATCGTCTTTCTCTGCTCCGATCTCGCCTCCTACATAACCGGCCAGGTAATCCAGGTGACCGGTGGAATGGGGATGTAGCATATGGCACGCCGCGTCGTCATAACAGGAATGGGGACCGTTAATCCCCTGGGCAACTCCGTCGAGGCCTTCTGGGAAGGCATAAAAGCGGGGAGAAGCGGTCTCGGGCCGATTACCAAGTTCGACACTAGCGAGTACACCACCAAGATTGCCGGGGAGGTCAAAGACTTCAAGCCTTCGGACTTTATGGACAAGAAAGAGGCGCGAAAGATGGAGCCCTTCTCCCACTTCGCCGTCGCCGCCAGCCTCGAAGCGATGCGGGACGCCGGCCTCAAGACAGGAGAGAATATCGACCCGAGGCGTATCGGCGTCATTCTCGGAGTCGGTATCGGCGGATTCCAGACCATCGAGGATTCCTACATCGCGCTCTTGGAGAAGGGCCCCTCCCGGGTCCCGCCGATGACCATTCCCAAGCTGATCGCGAATATCGGACCGGCGAATACCGCCATCGCCATCCAGGCCTTCGGCCCGGTCTACTCCATGGCAACCGCCTGCGCCTCCGCTGCCGACGCCATCGGCAACAGCTTCCGGTGGATCCGGGACGGGATGGGCGACGCGATGGTTGCCGGGGGCGTCGAGGCCTGCATCACCAAGCTTGGAGTCTCCGGGTTTAACGTCATACAAGCCCTCAGTACACAATTCAACGACCAACCCGAGAAGGCTTCCCGCCCCTTCGACAAGGACAGGGACGGTTTCGTCATCGCCGAGGGCTCCGGTGTGCTGATCTTAGAGAGTCTCGAGCACGCCCAGGCTCGGGGAGCCCAAATCTACGCCGAAATTGTCGGTTCCGGGATAAGCTGCGACGCCAACCACCTTACCGCGCCCCACCCCGAGGGACGGGGCGCCATCGAAGCCATCAAGATGGCCCTCGACGACGCCGGCATAAAGCCGGAGGACGTCGACTACATCAACGCCCACGGCACCTCGACGCCCTTGAACGACCCCTTGGAAACAATGGCCATAAAGGAAGTCTTCGGAGAGCACGCCTACAAGCTAAAGGTCTCCTCGACGAAGTCGATGCACGGCCACATGATCGGTGCCGCCGGGGGCGTGGAGGCGATAGCCTGTACCCTGGCGATTCGGGACCAGTTCTTTCCGCCGACGATAAACCTCGACGAGCCGGACCCCGCCTGCGACTTGGACTACGTTCCGAACAAGGGCGTCTCCGGTCGGATCCGCTACGCGGTGTCCAATTCCCTCGGCTTCGGGGGGCACAACGGCATCGTCGTCATTAAGGAATTCGAGGAGTAGTAACCGGCAACGAGTCGGAAAACGCCTCGTAGATGGCTTCGAAATCGCGGTGGCGGGCGCGGAAGGCGTCCGCTACCTCCTTCCCAAAGACCGCCTCCGGTGGGTCTTCCTTCGAGAGCAGCAGATCGCAGACCTCCCTATGGCTCATCGCCGCCTTGTACTGCCGGGCGCTCCGGAGTGCATCGTACTTGTCCGCAAGCGATACAAGCCGGGCCTCTAATGGCACCTCTTCGCCGGCCAAGGGCCGGAGCCCCGCGTATCGGTGCCAGTCCTGGCTAACGGGGTCTACGAGCTGCCCATCGGCGCCTAAGAGACCCGGGTATCCGGTACCATCCCACCGCTGGTGGTGGTTCAAAGCTATGCTCTCGGCCAGCCTGAGCCTCGGGTCTTTGTCGGCGCCTTCGCCCTCTTCCAACATGCGCCGAATAATCTGAGCGCCGAATATGGTGTGGAGCTCCATCTCGCGCCGCTCGTCGGCGGACAGCGGTCGGGGTAGCTTGATGATGTGGGGAATGGCGACCTTACCGATGTCGTGAATCGCGGCGATTTGTCCGAGAGCCCGGGCGGTGGCTTCGGCGAGTCCGAGGTGCCGGGCGAGGAGCTCGGAGTACTGGTTTACCCGAAAGATGTGCCGCCCGGTAATCTCGTCGCTAAATTCCGCGGCGGCGCAGAGGCCGATAATCGACTGGAGAAAGCGGGCGTCGTTGGCCTCGGCGAGCTCGATGAGGGTGTTTACCGTCCGGGCGGTATTTACCATGGTCTCCATGGTAAACCGGTCCGACTCCCGGACACCGCCGAGCTTGTTGAAGGCGATGATAGCGACGTTTTCTTCGTGGTAGTTGACGAAGTTCTCCACATCGAAGCCCAAGAACTCCTGGACTCTCGGATCGACCGGATAGCGGTCGAGGAAGGCCGCCGGGGAATCGAACTCGGCGACGGTTCCGGATACGATCTTTCGGGTTTCCCGGGAGAGAAGGATCGGGGCCGGGGCGTCGCCGGCTATGCGAATGGGTTCCGACCGGCGAAGCTCGCCGGCCCTCGATACGAAGACGTTACCTTCGAGGGAGTCGTCGGCGCCCTGGAAGGCGATAAAAACGCCCCGGTAGCCATCGTCGAGGATCATCCCGGCGAGTCGGGAGAAGGCGTTGTGCTCCTCGACGATCTCGGCGAGGGAGTCGATTATCTCGTTGCTGAAGCGCCGGATCATGGCGAGCCGGGCGTCGAGACGCTTCCGGTCGGTGATGTCTTCGAACCAGACCAGAACCTCGTCGGAAAAGGCGGCGCCCTTTGCCCGGACCTGGTACCAACAACGAGTAACGTCGCTGTAGCAGGTAAACTCGTGGATCCGGCCGTCGAGTGGCATGGTAAAGCACTCGGCGATCGGGTCCGGGGCCCGGCCCGGGTCCGGTCCCGGGCCCGGGTCTCTGGGCGTCTCCGAGAAAAAACCCCGAAGGTTTGTGATGCCGTGCCGTCGAAGGAGCTCTTCCGTGTTCCCCGTCGCCGCGATAATCTCTCCACGGTTGTCCATGACGAAGGCGGGGTCCGGCCGCTCTTGGGGTAGCTGGATCAGTAGGTCGTTTCGCCGGCTTCGGGCCCGGACTATCGCCCTCATCACGACGAGAAAGACGTAGGGGACAACGTAGAGGTACGGGGAGCCCATCGAAGCATCCGGAACCGCAAGCCCCAGACCTATCCCCACGACGCCGGCGTACAGGAGGTGAGACGGCCGAATCGCTTCCCGAAACATAAAGTACAGTAGCGCCTTCAACATACGTATTCTTCAATGTAGCATTCATCGGGCACGTTGACACCTTTCGGGCGGCCGGAGTAGCTTCTTGCGGTAATGGTTGGATATATCCCCTTTCCAGATTGGCTCAGCGCCGAAATAATCCCCGGGCTTCCCTTCCGGTGGTACGGGATGATGTACCTGGTGGCCTTTGGGATCACCTACCTCCTCTTTACCTATCAGTTAAAGCGGAGGCAGATCGACTACGACAAGGACGAAGTGGCCAACATGTTCTTCTGGGCCATTCTGGCCCTGTTGATCGGCGCCCGCATCTCTGCGGCTCTCCTCTTTGACCCGACGAACGCCTACTGGCGGGAGCCCTGGCGTATCTTTTGGCCCTTCGCAAACGGACAGTTTACCGGCCTTCAGGGGATGAACTACTACGGAGGCCTCCTCGGGGCCGCCGTCGCCATGATTATCTACGCCCGGAAGAAGGGCATCGACATTCGCGACTGGGGCGACATGATTATCGCCGGGGTCCCCTTAGGCTACACCTTCGGTCGCCTTGGTAATTTTATAAACGGCGAGCTCTACGGACGGATAACCGACGTACCCTGGGCGGTTATGTTTCCCCACGCCCGGCGCCTGCCCGTGGACGACCCCTTCGTCCGGGAAGTCGCCGCCTCTATCGGGATGGAGCTCCCGGAGAGCGGTCTGGTCAACATGCCCCGGCACCCGACGCAGATCTACGAGGGCCTTACCGAGGGGGTCCTCCTCTGGGTCGTCATGTGGTTCGTCTTTCGCAAACTGAAGCTCCGGAAAGGCGCTCTCCTGGGTATCTACCTGATCGGCTACGGTCTTCCCCGGTTTCTTATCGATTATCTCAGGGTTCCCTTGCGGGGGCGGTTCGCTCTGCGCCTCTCGGACATTCCCCATCCCCCCTACGTATACCTGACGCCGCTAAACTTTATCGCGAGTCAGTTCTACGCCCTCGCGATGATTCTGTTAGGGGTCGGAATAGTGGTGTGGCTCTACAGGCGGGAGCCGGGGCTCGAGGCTACAGCCGGCGGCCAAGGTGCCGGCGGCC
>CAZTRQ010000128.1:0-6697 GCA_964616245.1 uncultured Spirochaetaceae bacterium
CCCGCCTCGAGGTAAGCCTCCGGGTTATACCCCAGCAGGACGGCCTCCTGGTCTACCCCAACGGAGCGACGGTGGGACGCCTGGCCCTACCGCAGACGGCTATCGAAGCTCTTTCTCGCCGTTTTGGCCCCAAGGCCCTCGGCCTCCCGGCGGTGGACGAAGGCGGGGGCGCTGTTTTCCTCTCCTACGAGACGCTCAGGTCCATCGTCCCTCCGGCCTTGGTTCTCGAAGGCATAGTAGTGCGAGAAGGCTACCTGGTCGCTCAGGTGACGGTATCGGAAGATGTCCGGCGGCACCTCGTGTCGGAGGTCGCCCCCCTTCTCGAGGAGCAGGCGCAGCCGGCGCGGGAAGCGGTGTTGGCCGCCCTCGGAAGCGACAGCCCGGCCGGCCGGTCTCTCGAAAGCTTGATCTCAAAGGCAACCCTTCCCCCGGCGGCGCCTTTGGAGCCGACTGCTCTGGTAAGCTACCGGGAACGGGACGTCGAGGCGACGCCTCCTGATGCAGCACCCTTCTCTCCGGAAGTCGGTACCGATTTGGCATCCGGGACTCTCCTCCGGACCGGCGCCGCGTCCTACGTCGAATGCATACTCCGGGACGAGACCATGCTCCGGATCGACCAGAACACGCAGGTCCACCTCAAAGAGCTCCCCTCCTCCCCGGAGGACGCCCGGGGACGGTTTACCATTCTAACGGGGCGCCTCCGGGCCCGGGTTGCCGGGATTGCCGGAACCGATTATCAGTTTGCGGCGGCACAGAACGTCTGCGGAGTCCGGGGCACCGACCTCGTGCTCCACCTCTCCTCCGAGGAGAGCCTTTTTCTGAGTGTGTTAGAAGGCTCCGTCGTGCTTATTGCTCCGGACGGAAGCGAGCAGCCGGTCGCCGCGGACCAGGCACTCAGATCTACCGACGACGCCGGCCCTGCGGCCCTCTCGTCCGGGGACCGGAGGGCCCTCGAGTCGGAGCTTCTGCTTCGAACCGAACCCGGGGACTCCGCCCGGGTCCGGGAAACCGCCTGGCTCTGGGACCTTCTGGACGAGGCGAAGAGCCTTGCAATGCACATTATGACCCTCGACGAGGTCTCCCGGGAGAAACTCGCGGTAGAAATGCGGAGACGCGTCGACGCAGATTCGCTCCGGCCGCGCCTCGAGGGTTTTCTAAAGCAACCGGAGGTCCGGGCTACCCTCGATGAGCTCGGGGTGGCGGATCCTCTTACCTGGTAAGGAGAGAACGGTATGACGGAGAACATAAGATCGGAAGGATCGCTTTCGTTTCGGACCTACATTGGAAGGCTCCTGCTTTTCGCCCTCCCGGTAGTAAATGTTGGTGCGGCCTTCGTCTGGCTCCTTGCAGGAAAGGACGACGAGACGAAGAGCTTCGGTAAGGCGGCGCTCGTAGTCGTTCTGGTCCTGACCGCCGTATGCCTCGTGGCGGGCATTATCTCCTACGGCTATCTGACTAGAGCCCTCGGGTCACTCTAGGCCGGCGACCGAAAAAATGCGATTGCGTAAGGAGTTACAGTCTGCTACCTTTTAAAAATTACGGTAAAAGGAGTAACTATGAAACGACTGTTAGTTCTGACACTGGCCGTGGCCGCCCTGGCCACACTGGTTCTTGTCGGTTGTGGCCCGAGTGAGGCCGCCGAAGAACCGGAAGCCGAAACCGCCGAAGCCGAAGGGCCCCAACAGGGCGGAGTCTTGGTCTTTGCCCGGTCGGGAGACTCGGTAGGTCTCGACCCGGCCCGAGAGACCGACGGAGAGAGCTTCTATGGAAGCACGCAGATCTTCGACAATCTTGTTGAGTTTGTCCCCGGAACCACGGAAACTCAACCCGCCCTTGCCGAGCGGTGGGACATCAGCGACGACGGACTCGAGTTCACGTTCTACCTTCGGGAAGGCGTCGAGTTCCACGACGGGACCCCCTTCAACGCCGAGGCCGTCAAGTTCAGCTTTGACCGGCAGTTCGTAGAAGATCATCCCTACTACGACCTCGGGCCCTGGAAATACTGGGGCTACATGGACATGAGCAGCATCGTCGACCGCATCGAGGTTATCGATGATGCGACGGTGAAGTTCTACCTCAAGAAAGTCGAAGCCCCCTTCCTGGCCAACTTGGCGATGGACTTTGCCGCCATCGTAAGTCCCACGGCCGTGGAAGAGTACGGTGCCGAGTTCCCCAGCAACCCTGTCGGTACCGGTCCCTTCAAGTTCGTCAGCTGGGTAAAGGACGACAGCATTACCCTCGACGCCAACGAGGACTACTGGGGGGATGGTCCCTACCTCGACCGTTTGATTATCCGGGTAATTCCCGATGCAACCGCCCGCTACTTGGCCCTGAAGAACGCGGAAGTCGACGTAATCGACTTTCCGTCTGCTGAGGACCTCGAGCTGATGGATGACGATGAGAACATCGAGCTTATCCAGCAGCCGGGACTCAACGTCGGCTACATCGCAATGAACAACGACAAGCCTCCCTTTGACGATCCCCGGGTGCGCCAGGCGATGAACTACGCCGTCAACCGGGAAGAGATTATCGAAGGTGTCTACGGTAACGCCGGGCAGGTCGCGAAAAACCCGATTCCCCCGACGATGTGGAGCTACAACGACGACATCGACCCCTACCCCTACGATCCCGAACGAGCCCGGGAGCTACTCGCGGAAGCGGGATTCCCCGACGGCTTCTCCACGGACCTCTGGGCGATGCCTGTCGCGAGACCCTACAATCCCAACGCTCGGCGGATTGCGGAAATCGTCCAGGCGCAGCTCGTTGACGTCGGCGTGGACATCGAAATTGTCAGCTACGACTGGGGTACCTACCTCGACCGGACCGACAGCGGCGAGCACTCGATGGCGATGCTCGGGTGGACCGGGGACAACGGCGATCCGGACAACTTCCTATTCGTTCTCCTGAGCATTCCGGCCGCGGAAGTGCCTGCGGGTAACATCGCGTTCTGGAGAAACGTAGAGTTTAACGACCTCGTCGTCGAAGCGAAGGAAACCTTCGACAGAGAGCGACGGACCGAGCTCTACCGGCAGGCGCAGGTGGTTTTCCACGACGACGCACCCTGGGTGCCTCTGGCACACTCCGTCGTCACGGTGCCGGTGCGTAACAACGTAGAGAACTTCGTGATCTACCCCACGGGTAAGCGGGTGTTCCAACGCGTCTGGATTGATGACTAATCAAGTAGAACGCTACTATTTCGTAAGTCGACCCGGCGGTAACGCCGGGCCGACTGCGTAATCAAATACTTTCCGCACAATGTTCAGATACGTCGCGCAGCGCCTTCTGCTGCTTATACCCACCCTGTTAGGGGTGCTTACTATCGTCTTCTTTATGGTCGCCTTGAGTCCCGGAGACCCGGCTCGGGTTATGCTCGGAGAGCGAGCGAACGCCGAACAGCTGGAGAACCTACGGGAAGAACTTGGTCTAAACCGCCCAATGGGCGAGCAGTACCTTCTCTACCTGCAACGGGCCGTCCGCCTGGACTTTGGGAGATC
Source organism: uncultured Spirochaetaceae bacterium (assembly GCA_964616245.1). Taxonomy (GTDB): domain Bacteria; phylum Spirochaetota; class Spirochaetia; order DSM-27196; family PWMO01; genus CAYPUT01. Next base: position 3,495 of record CAZTRQ010000128.1, read on the forward strand.
GATAAAGACCGGCCGACCGGTGATGGAAGAGATCGGGGAGCTCTTCCCCGCTACGATCGAATTGGCATTGGTGGCAATGTTCCTTGCCACGGGCCTCGGCGTTCTTGTCGGGGTGTTGTCCGCCGTCAAGAGAAACACCTGGTTGGATTACTCGGCGATGATCGGAGCGCTAACCGGGGTCAGCATGCCGGTCTTCTGGCTGGGATTAGTGTTGATTATGATATTCTCCGTCGGCCTCGGGTGGTTTCCCACCGGCGGCCGGATGGAGGTACGCCTCTTCTTTCAGCCGATAACCCGCCTCTTTCTTCTCGACGGCATTATCCTCTGGTTCAAAGAGGGGAATCCGGCCTACTTCTTGAGCGCCCTACGCCACATCATCCTCCCGGCGCTGGCCCTCGGGACCATTCCCCTGGCAATTATCGCCAGGACGACCCGGAGCAGCATGCTCGAGACCATGCGGCAGGATTATGTTCGTACGGCCCGGGCCGCTGGGATCCCCGAGGGACGGGTTATCTTTCGGTACGCCCTCAAGAACGCTCTTTTGCCGATTATTACGGTTATCGGAATCCAGTTCGGGCTGCTTCTCGCCGGGGCAATCCTTACCGAGACCATTTTCGCCTGGCCGGGTATCGGCCGGTGGATCTATTCGGCCATATCCGCCCGGGACTACCCGGCGGTACAAGCGGGGGTCGTCGTGGTTTCCGCCGTCTTTGTCTTTATCAATCTGATCGTCGATATCCTCTACTCGGTGGTTAACCCACGCATTAGGCTCAAATAGACATGTCATCCCGTAGCGAAGCGATTACCAGAGACCTTCCGGAACACACAGACCCTACTCCCTTTCAGGAAAAGTGGCACCTTCTCTCGAGAAATCGCGGTGCCGTCGCGGGCCTCGTTATCATAGCGCTCTTTGTGCTTTCGGCGGTTTTCGCGCCGCTGCTTGCTCCGCAGGATCCCCTCGAACAGAATATCGAGATACGCAAGAGCCCGCCGTTTACCGAAGGACACCTTCTCGGTACCGATGAGCTCGGTCGGGACCTCTTGAGCCGCCTAATCTACGGCGCACGCTTGAGCATGACGATCGGCGTTATCTCGGTCGGGATCGCGATGATCGGCGGCGTGTTGGTCGGCACGGTCTCGGCGTACTACGGGGGGTGGCTGGACCGCATTGTCATGCGGTTTATCGACATCATGCTCGCCTTTCCCTACGTCCTCCTGACGATCGTTATCGTCGCCGTTTTGGGCCCGAGCCTGTCCAACGCGATGATCGCCATCGGCATCAGCCAGATGCCGCGGTACGTCCGGCTGGTCCGGGGTTCGGTCTTGGCGGAAAAGGAGGCGGATTACGTCCTGGCCGAACGGAGCCTGGGCACCGGGGATTTCGAGCTGATGTTCGGGACCATCCTCCCCAACAGCCTGGCGCCGGTTATCGTCCAGGCGACATTGGGTGTCGGCGAGGCCATCTTGAGCAGCGCCGCCTTGAGCTTTCTCGGGCTCGGTGCCCAGCCGCCGGCCCCCGAATGGGGTCTGATGATCGCCTCGAGCAGGGAGTTCGTCACGAGCGCCTGGTGGATCGTAACCTTCCCGGGGCTCGCCACGCTCTTTGCGGTCCTGGGGTTCAACCTCTTCGGCGACGGCCTCCGGGACGTCCTCGACCCGAGGCTAAAGGAATAGCAGTGGCAGGACAGACACCACTTTTGAGCATTAGAGACCTCCACGTCAGCTTCCACACGATGAACGGCATTATCCACGCCGTTCGTGGCATCAACTTGGACATCGAGGCCGGAGAAACCGTAGCGCTGGTGGGTGAATCCGGCTGCGGGAAGAGCGTTACCGCCCATTCGGTTACGGGCCTTCTCCCAATGCCTCCAGCCCGGATCGAACGAGGAGAAATCTTCTTCGACGGCCGGAACCTCCTCTCCTTGAGCCAGCGGCAGATGCGGGGGCTCCGGGGCAACCGGATCGGCATGATATTCCAGGAGCCGATGACCAGCCTCAACCCCGTTTTTACCATCGGAGACCAGATAGCCGACGTCTTCCGGGTACATCACAAGCTGTCCAAGAAAGCCGCCTTCAATCGGGCGATCGACCTTATCGACCTCGTCAAGATCCCCGAGCCCGAGCGCCGGGCTCACGAGTACCCCCACCAGTTGAGCGGCGGAATGCGTCAACGGGCCATGATAGCCCTTGCGCTTGCGAGTCCCGAGCCGGGGCTCATAATAGCGGACGAGCCGACAACCGCCTTAGACGTAACCATACAGGCTCAGATTCTCCACCTGCTTTCCGAACTCCAGAAGAAGGTGGGGGTCGCGATTCTCTTGATTACCCACGACATGGGGGTCGTTGCCCAGGTGGCGGACCAAGCGACGGTGATGTACGCCGGGCGGGCCGTCGAGCAGGGAACCGTCGAGGCTATCTTCGAGTCTCCCCACCATCCCTACACCCGGGGGCTCCTCAATAGCCTTCCCGGCAACCGGAAATACCGAGACGCCCGCCGCCTCGAGGCTATCCCGGGAACCGTCCCAGATCTCCGGACGATCGGTCCCGGATGTCCCTTTGTAAACCGCTGTCCCCACCCCGGGGACCCTTGTGCCGGAACCTTTCCCGACCCCTACGTCGGGACCGAGGGCCACTACGCCTGGTGCTGGTTCCCCGACGCGGTATCGAATAGTGGAGATAACGCGCATGGATGAGCTACTCAAGACCTCGGAGCTCAAAACCCATTTTGCCGGCTCCGGCGGTGCGGTCAAGGCGGTGGACGGCGTCGACTTGTCGGTTGAGCGCGGCGAAATACTCGGCGTCGTCGGGGAGTCGGGCTGCGGAAAGTCGACTCTCGGCCGGACCGTCCTGAGGCTCGAGCAGAAAACCGCCGGAGAAGTTCGTTTCGAAGGCCGCGATCCCTTTATCCTTCCCAAAGACGAGCTCAAGGCGTTTCGAAGAAAGGCCGGCATGGTCTTCCAGGATCCCTCCTCGAGTCTTAACCCGCGGAAGCGGGTCGACCAACTGCTCCGGCAACCCTTGCGAATCCACGGCATCGGCGAGAGTCAGGATTGGAACGCTCGAATCGACTCGATCCTCGAAGAAACCGGTCTGAGTCCGAAGTACAAGAACCGGTATCCCCACCAGTTTTCCGGGGGCCAGAAGCAGCGCCTCGGGGTTGCCCGGGCCCTGATGCTCGACCCGGAGTTTCTGGTTCTCGACGA
>CAZTRQ010000129.1:0-6688 GCA_964616245.1 uncultured Spirochaetaceae bacterium
CGAGGGCGGACTTGTGGACCTCCCGGCCGTACCCCGACTCCTTGATCCCCCCGAATGGCGACCCGGAGGGCACCGGGTGGTAGTCGTTTATCCAGACGGTTCCCGTTTCTATGGCGGCGGCGACCCGGAGAGCCCGGTTGATGTCCTTCGTCCAGACGGCGCCCGCGAGGCCGTAGACCGAATCGTTTGCCAGGGCAACCGCCTCGGCCTCGTCGGCGTACTCCTGGACCACCAGCACCGGCCCGAAGATCTCCTCTTGAACGATCCGCATGTCCGGCCGGGTGTCGGTAAAGACCGTCGGCTCGATAAAGAGGCGGTCCCGCGCCCCAGTCGGCTCGGCCCCGTTCCCGGCCCCGGCCGGCGGCTCCCAGGGCTTGCCACCGCACAGAAGCTTGGCCCCCTCCTCGAGCCCGGTCTCGATGTAGGCCATCACCGCGTCGAACTGCTGTCTACTCGCCATCGGCCCCATCCGGGTCTCCGGGTCCAGGGGGTCGCCGATCTTGATACCCTCGATAAGCTTCCGGAGCGTTTTGAGAAACTCAGGAAGGATGTCGCGGTGGAGCAGAAGCCGGCTCCCGGCGCTGCAGACCTGCCCCTGGCTCATCATTATGGCCATCGCGGCGGCTTCGACCGCCCGGGACATATCCGCGTCGGGAAAGACGATGTTCGCGGACTTGCCCCCGAGCTCGAGGGTCACCGGAATAACCCGGTCCGCGGCGGCCGCGGCGACCCGGCGCCCGACGACAGTCGACCCGGTAAAGGAGAGCTTTGCGATGCCCGGGTGGGTAATCAGCGCCTCCCCGCAGACACTCCCGCTCCCGGTTACGACGTTCAGGACCCCCGGAGGCAGAATGTCTTGGGTAAGCTCGCAGAGCCGTAGGGCGCTCATCGGGGTAAGGCTCGCCGGCTTCGCCACCACGGCGTTTCCCGCCGCGAGGGCCGGAGCGAGCTTCCAGCCGAGGGTGCTAAAGGGGTAGTTCCAGGGGATGATCAGGCCGACCACCCCGAGGGGCTCCCGGCGGATCAGACTCATCTCGGTTTGTGAGTGGCGGAGCATCGACTCCTCATCGGATCGGACGACGCCGGCAAAGTAGCGCATCAGATCCGAAAAGGCGTCAATATCAAAGAGCGTCTCGGCGATCGGGCGGCCGGTGTCCCGGGTTTCGATCTCCCCGAGCTCCTGCCGGTGGGAGTCGACGACCTCGGCGACGGAGGCGAGAACAGCGGCCCGTTCGACGGGACCTAAGTGCCGCCAGGTTCCGAAGGCCTCAGCGGCGGCGGCGACCGCGGCGTCCACATCCGTCGGCGTGGCGCCGGACGCCCCGGCGGGGTGGAAGGCCCCGCCGTAGAACAGTCCGTACTTTTTTTGCATCGGTTAGTCTATTATCCCGTTCGCCTCGAGCCATTCCCGGGCGATTACGTCGGCTTCTTCACCATCGTCGTACCGGGAGTTCAGGGCGATCATCTCTTCGGTCGGGATCATACCCGAGAGCACGTTGAGCGCCTCGATAACGTCGGGGTACTCTTCGATAACCCGGTCGCTGACGACGTAGGCTCCGGAGTAGTCCGGAAAGAACTCCTTATCGTCCTCGAGGAGGACGAGGTCGAGCTTCTCGATCCGGGAGTCGGTGGCGTAGGCCGCTGCGACATCCACCTCACCTTGGTCTATGGCCCGGTAGATCAAACCGTAGGACATGGGAAGCACCTCGTCGAACTCGATCCCGTAATGCTCGCGCCAGCCCGGGTAGGCGTCGGGGCGGGTGTCGTAGTTGTCGTCCCCGGCGAGCCTCCAGTCGGCGGCGTAAGGAGCGAGATCGCTCGACACTTCGAGGTCGTACTCCTCGGCGGTCTCCCGGCGGACAACCAGAACGTAGGTGTTGTTAAAGCCGAAAGGCTCGGTCCAGGTAAACCCGAAGGAATCCTCGAACCCTTCCTTTACCCGGCGAAAGGTCTCCTCCCCGGTAAGGTTCGGCCCCTCGTACCGGAGAACGCCGGTCAACTGGGTGCCGGTCCAGGTCGGGTAGACATCGATCTCCCCACCGACCATCGCCTGATGGAGAACCGAAGACCCGGTAAAGTTGGTGTTTACCGTCGCCTCGTAGGGGGTGTTCTCCTCTATGATGATCTTCGCCATGTTGGCGAGGATGACGGTCTCGTTGACGTCCTGAGCTGCGACGTTGATGGTCGCGTCTTCAGAGGCGCCGCCTGCGAAAAGTAGACTGGCCGTGGCCAGAACCAACAGTGTGGAAACGATTACTTTTTTCATCGTTTACCTCCTTCTTCTTTGAGTGCTATGCGACGAGCGCGGTTTTCCGGCTCGATGTAGTGTTGTAGCCATTTCAATCCCTGGTCGGCGGCCAAGGCCAACAGGGTAGCGGGCAGGGCCCCCGCGAGGATCACCTCGTTACGAATCGACGACAGACCGGAGAAGATCAACCGCCCGAGTCCGCCGCCACCGATCGCCGCGGCGAGCGCCGCGGTGCCGATAATCCACACCGAGGCGACGCGGATACCGGAGATTATGACCGGCGCCGCCAAAGGCAGCTCGACCCGAAGCATTATCTGAAACTCCGTCATCCCCATCCCCCGGGCCGCGGAAATAACCTTCGGTGGAACGTTCTTTATGCCGGTATAGGTGTTCTGGAGCACCGGGAGCACCGCGTACATAAAGAGCGCGGCAATCGCGTTGTCGTTCCCGATGCCGAAGACGAAGATCAAAAACCCAAGAAGCGCGAGGCTCGGGATCGTCTGAAAGACGTTCGCGACGCCGATGACGACCGGCGCAAGGCGCTCCTTCCGGGTAATGTAGACTCCCAAGGGAACGCAGATAACCAGGGTGATCCCCAGGGCAATCCCCGAGATGTAGATGTGCTCCCAGGTCAACCCGAGGATGCGCTGCCACTGTTGGCCGACAAAGGCGATTAGCAGCTCGATAAAGGAACGATCCATTACGCCCCTCCCCCGCCCCGGGTCATGCGGTTTACCAGCAGACGGGCCACCCCGCTGTTGGTAACCAAGCCCTGCAGACGGTCTTTCGCACCGAGCACCGGTACGGGAGCGTCCACGTCGATGAGAAGCTCGGCGACGTCCCGTATGGTCGCCTCCTCCAGGTAGACCTTCCGGTTGGTCCGGGCGAAGGCGTCGATGGTCTTCTTCCCGGCGCGCCCGGCATCCCGGGCGTCGACCAAGTAGGCCATCCCGACCCAGCGTCCGTCTGAGTGGACGATCTGCGCCGTCTCCCGGCTATGCTCCTCCATCTTTTCAAGGACCGTCGCCGGATCGTCGCCGGGACGAACGATAAGGGGCGCCTCTTCGACGAGAAGATCGATCGACCCCTCGGGGGAGATCTGGGCGAGGCGGTCCTCCCCGATAAAAGTCTTTACGAAGTCGTTCGCCGGTTCGTTTTGCAGCTCCTCGGGGGTTCCGAGCTGCTCGATTCCCCCGCGACGCATAATCACTACCCGGTCGGCAAGCTTCAGCGCCTCGTCGATGTCGTGGGTGACGAATACGATGGTCTTCTGCAAGGTCTGCTGAAGGTCGAGGAGCTCGGACTGGAGCTTTCCTTTGGTAATCGGGTCCAGGGCGCCGAAGGGCTCGTCCATCAGCACCACATCCGGATCCCCCGCGAGGGCCCGCAAGACCCCTATCCGCTGCTGCTGCCCTCCGGAAAGCTGGGCGGGTAAGCGGTGGCGGTAGACCTTCGGGTCGAGCCCCGAGAGCTCGAGGAGCTCGTCGACCCGCTTCCGGGTCCGCTTGGCGCCCCACCCGAGGAGCCGGGGAACCGTCGAGATGTTCTCCGATACGGTTTGGTGGGGCATCAGCCCGATCTCCTGGATGACGTAGCCGATGCCCCGGCGAAGACTCACCGGATTCAGGCTCCGGATATCCTTTCCGCCGAGGAGGATGGTCCCCCCGGTGGTTTCTTCGAGGCGGTTTATCATCCGCAGGGAGGTGGTCTTTCCGCACCCCGAGGGGCCGATCAACACGAAGAACTCTCCCCGGTCTATGCTCAGGGAGAGCTCGTCGACAGCCTTCGTGCCGTCGGGGTAGACCTTCGAGACATCACGAAACTCAACCATTGAGGGCGTCTACCTCCTTCAACAAACGGTCGATCTCCTGCGGGGTGCCGACGGAGATGCGCAGGCCCCGGGGATAGCCCCACCCTTCGGCGGAGCGCAGGATAACGCCCCGCTTCAAGAGGGCGAGAGCGACCTCCGTGGCCCCCCGGGGTTCGGAGTCCGGGAGAACGGCGAAGACAAAGTTGGCCCGCCCGGCCACGACTCGCCAGGCCCGGGCCCGCAGGGCGCCCTCGAGGCGGACGCGGCTCTCCCGGATGCGTCGGATCGCCTCGGAAACGTGCTCCCGGTCCTCGGTCAGCACCGCGTGGGCTCCGACCAGGCCGACGCGGTTGGCGTTAAAGGGCTCGGCTACCGTGTCCAGAGCCTGGATAAGATCCGGCGACCCGAGCGCGTAGCCGATTCGGGCCCCCGCGAGGGCGTAGGCCTTGGAGAAGGTCCGGACCGCGACGATTCGGGCCCCGGATTCGATAAGACGGCGGCGGTCCGGCAGCTCCTCTTCCGCGGCAAACTCCGCGTAGGCCTCGTCGAGTATCAACCAGCCTGTTGACGGCAAAGCCTCGAGGAGGCGGTCGATGTCGGCGGGGTCGACGACGGTTCCGGTGGGGTTGTTCGGGTTGCAGAGCCAGACGAGCTTCGTTGTCGGGCGGATCGCCTCGATTATCCGCGGAACGTCGACGCGGTATTCCGGCGTCAGACCGATCCGTTGAACCTCCGCCCCGAGGAGCCGGCTGATCTCCTTGTAGAGACCGTAGGTTTCCCGGGGTACAAGGACATGGTCCTCCGGGCCCAAGAAGGTCTTGGCCACCGTTTCGAGGACGCCCCCGGCGCCGTGTCCGATAGCGACGTTCTCCGGACCGAGGCCGTAGACCGAGGCGATCGAGGTTTTGAGTCGGAGGAAGGTCGTCTCCGGGTAGATGTTGATGCTCTCCACTGCCTCGATCATCGCTTTCCGGGCGCCGGGGTAGGGCCCGTAGGGGTTCTCGTTGGAACCGAGCTTGATAACGTCGTCGAGGTCGTACTCCCGGCGGACCTCCTCTATCGTCTTGCCGGGAACGTAGGCGTTTACGTGGTAGACGTCCTGCCGGACGCCGGGAAGCTGCTTCACGCTACTCTGTCCCCCCTCGAATCTGGATAATCTCGGGGCCGGAACCCTCGAGGGCCGCGGCAACCCGGCGTTCTATCTCCGCCGGGCTCTTCGGGCTGCTCCCTGGGATGCCGTAGGCCTTCGCGAGGGCCAGGAAGTCCGGGTTTCGGCTGTCGACGGCAATCCGCCGGCCGGGGTGCCGCTCGTCCTCGGTTCGGCGAATCTCGCCGTAGCCGTCGTCGTCCCAGAGGACCACCGGAAGCGCGATGCCCTCCTGGGCGGCGACCCCGAGCTCCTGCATCGTAAACTGAAACCCGCCGTCCCCGGTAACCACCGCCACCGGCCGCGCCGGGTCGGCAATTTTGGCCCCGATACCCGCCGGGAGCGCGTAGCCCAGGGTGCCGAAGCCGACGGGGTGCAGAAAGCTCCTCGGCCGGTAGGCCGGGAACTCGCTCAAAGCCACGTAGGCGATCGTCGTCATATCGATGGAGAGGAGGCCCTCGTCCGGGAGGGCTCGGCGAATCGCCAAGAGCACCTCGCGCATCCGGGCGACCCGCTCCGGCGTTTGGCCGAGAACGCCCGGGAGCTCGTCGGTCCCCCGGCGAATAGCGTCCTCTACCAGGGACGCCCCGTCGGACGCCCCACCGGTAGCACGCGTCGGCCCGGGACCCCGCTCCCCGCCCGCCGTCGACACGGCGTCGATTAGAGCCGGAACAAGCTCCTCGAGACGCCCGGATATCCCGACCGTCGGGCGGAGCGTCCGGTAGAGGTCCATGGGTTCTGCGTTTATGTTGACCACCTGCCCGGTAACCGGGAGGTCGTCGAACCAGAGGTCCGTCGGGGAAAGCTCGCTCCCAAGGACGACAACCGGATTCGCGTTCGCTATCAGACCCCGAACCGCCGGCAGGTGAATCCGCCCTCCGATACAGAGGGGGTCCCGCTCGTCGACGATCCCCTTCCCCGCCGCCGTCGAGACGACCGGGGCGTCGAGGAGCCGGGCCAGGCGGAGAATCTCCGGCCCCGCCGTAGCCGCCCCGCCGCCCACCAACAGCAGCGGCCGGCCGCCGTCCCGGACTAGTTCCGCCGCTCGGGCAAGTTGCTCCCGAGTATCCGCCGGCAGGCCGCCCGGGAGGGGCTCTTCGAGGAGGTCTAGGGGTATCTCGACGTGCACAGGCCCCGGGCGTCCGGCTTGTGCCAGGGTGTAGGCTTGCCGGATGGTTTCGGAGATCATCTCGACCCTCGAGACCGACCGGCTCTCCTTGGTCACCGAGGAGAGCATAATCGTCGAGTTCTTTAGGTCGTGGAGGTAACCGGTGTTGCGATCCAAGTGGGTCCGCGGCACCTGGCTCGAGATAACCAAGAGGGGCACCGCGTCCCGGTGGGCCTCGCCGAGGGCGGTAACAATGTTCGTAAGCCCCGGGCCGGTTATCACCAGGGCAACCCCGGGCCGTCCGGTCGCCCGTCCGAATCCGTCGGCCATAAAACCGGCGCCGGCTTCGTTCCGGCTGGTTACGTGCCGTAACGG
>CAZTRQ010000130.1:0-6501 GCA_964616245.1 uncultured Spirochaetaceae bacterium
GAGGCCGAGAAAGCCGCCGAAACCGCGGTAGAGCCACCGGCGGAAGAAGCCGCGCCCGCCGCCGAGGCCCCCGCCGCAGAAGAGGCCGCCGAAGCTCCGGAGGAGGAGCCGACACCGGAGACCCCGACACCGGAGGCCGAGAAAGCCGCCGAAACCTCGGAGGAGACCGAGAAAAAGCCCGCCGAATAGTCCGAATGCCTGCCCCCGGTCGGAGCTAGCACTCCTCCGGCCGGGGCACTCCGCTCCTGCGCTCTCCCGCCAGAATATCTTTTAGCTCTCCAACCTTCTCTATGTCCTCGTCGACGCAGCCCTCTCGTTCCTTGTTGAAGTAGTCAGCGTCCTGAAAGGAATACGTAAACTTCGTGTGGACGTCGTAGGTTCCTTCGAGGAGGGCGTAGGTGTCTTCGGTCATAACGAGCTCTTCGTCAGTTGGAATGACGAAGATCTTGGTCGAGGAGTCCTCGGTCGAGATGAGGGTTTCGGCGTTCTTCGTCCGGGAGGCAGCGTTCTTGTTCTTGTCGAGCTTAATACCCATCACCTCGAGGCCATCTGTGGCCTTCTCCCGGATCGTTGGTCCCCGCTCGCCGACGCCGGCGGTAAAGACCAAGGCGTCGACCCGGCCCAGGGCCGCGGTGTAGGACCCGATGTACTTCTTTATCCGGTAGGATTCCATCTCGATGGCAAGGGCCGCTTGGGAATCGCCGTCCTTCGCAGCCATTTCAATATCCCGGCGGTCGACGTACTTTTCGGTTATCCCGAGAACACCACTCTTCTTGTTTAAGCTTCGCTCGACGTCGTCGGCGTCCATATCGGCGGCGTTCATCATGTGGAAGGGAATGGCAGGATCGATGTCCCCGCTTCTCGTACCCATAATCAAGCCCTCGAGGGGCGTGAGACCCATCGATGTGTCGACCGAGACGCCGTCCCGGACCGCGTTTATGCTCGCGCCATTGCCGATGTGGGCGATAATAAGGTTGGTCTCGAAGGGATCTTTTCCCAGAAGAACAGCCGCCCGCTTCGCCGTATAGAGAAACGAGGTGCCGTGGAAGCCGTACCGGCGGACGTTGTAGTCGGTGTACCAGCTGTAGGGTACCGCGTAGAGAAAAGCGTGTTTCGGCATGGTCTGGTGCCATGCGGTATCCATTACGGCGCAGTGGGGTACTTCCGGGAGTACCTCCCGGGCGGCCTCTATCCCCATGATGTTCGCCGGATTATGCAGCGGCGCGAGGCCCTGGATCTCTCGGAAGACGTTGAGAACCTCGTCGTCCACCACGACCGATTTGGCGAACTTTTCGCCGCCGTGGACGACGCGGTGCCCCACGGCTCGGACCTCGGTAATGTCCGAAATGGCGCCGTGCTCGGGATCGGACAGGGTTTCCAGAATAAGGGAAATTGCGACTTTGTGATCCGGGCAATCCTTCTTCTTCTGGTACTCATCCTTCCCGGTGGCGCGATGGGTAATAGCCGAGCCCTCTTGGGTTACCCGTTCTACGATACCGCCGGCTCGGGCTTCCCGGGCCTCCCAGTCGTAGAGCTGGTACTTTACCGAAGAACTACCGCAGTTCAGGGTAAGAATGAGCATAGCGCCTCCAGAGATACTGTGTCGCAGATTTTCTCCATTCTCTCACAGTGGGCTCCCAAAGATCAAGGGTCGCCGCCGGTGTTGACCGCCGCGGGGGGCCGCATTAAGGTCTTTAGGGTGTCGGAGTTCGTAAACGCACCTCAGTTTCCCGTCGCCGAGTGGGAAATCGCCGAAGAAGAGCTCGATCCGGATCGGCTCCGGGCCCGAGAAACAGTTTTCGCCTTGGCAAACGGCTATCTGGGTATCCGCGGTAGCCTCGAGGAGGGGCGCCTCGTCTCCCGGGCGGGAACTTACATCAACGGTTTCTACGAGACCGAGGGCATCGAGTACGCGGAGCCGGCCTACGGTCTCGCCCGACGACGGCAACGGATGCTCAACCTTACCGACGGCACCTCGATCGAGCTCTACGTCGGGGACGAACCCCTCGACCTCGGGACCGGGCGGATTCTCTCGCATCGCCGGGTCCTCGATCTTCGCCGGGGAGCTCTGCGGAGGGAGCTGGAGTGGGAGGCTCCCTCGGGGGCTCGCATCTCCTTGAGCACGCTACGCCTCGTCTCCTTCGCCGAGGAGCACCTCGCCCTTATCGACTGGCGGGTTACCTTGCTCTCCGATCCGACGCAGCTTACCGTCGTTTCGAGCCTCATCGGCCGCTCGAAGCCGGAGGTTGGATACGACGACCCGCGAATCGGAGCGTCGCTGTCCAAAGACGCCCTTGTCTTAGGGAAGCGACGAATAGACGAGTTCTACGGCAGCCTCCGGCATACCACCCGCAACAGCCGCTTTTCGATTCTGACGATGATGTCGAACCGGCTCCAGACCGATTGCCGTTATCACTCCCTTTCGGAGGAGTCTCAACGGGATGTCTGGCACCGCTACCAGATCTCCGCCGAAACTGGAAAGGAGATTCGTCTTACGAAGCTGCTCTCCTACTACACCGCGGCACAGCAGGACGCCCGGAAGCTCCTCCACAGCGCGCGGCGCAGCATCGACCATGCCTCGGACCTCGGCGTGGAATCGATCGCCGAGAAACAGGAGCTATGGCTCTCGGATTACTGGAACCGGAGCGATGTCATTATCGAGGGGGAGCCGGAGGTACAGCAAGGCGTTCGGTTCAACCTCTTCCACCTGGTACAGGCGGCGGGACGGAGCGGACGTACGAATGTCGCCGCGAAGGGTCTTACCGGGGAAGGTTACGAAGGGCACTACTTTTGGGACACCGAGATCTACTCGATTCCCTACTTTACCTATACCTCTCCGGACATCGCCCGGAGGCTTCTGGAGTACCGCTACCACACCCTGCCCCAGGCCCGGCGCCGGGCGGAGGAGCTCCACATGCGAGGAGCCCTCTACCCCTGGCGGACGATCAACGGCGAAGAGGCGTCGGCCTATTTTCCCGCCGGAACCGCGCAATACCACATCAACGCCGACATTATGTTCGCCCTGCGAAAGTACGTTCAAGCCACGAAGGACGAGGAGTTTCTCCACCTCTACGGAGCGGAGATGTACTTCGAGACCGCGCGCTTCTGGCTGGATCTCGGAGATTACGTCGAGGGTCGCGGTTTTTGCATCAACGAAGTGACCGGCCCCGACGAATACACCGCTATGGTCAACAACAACACCTACACCAATATGATGGCCCGGGACAATTTGGCGTCCGCCGCAGCGGTCGCCGAACGCCTCGACGAGGAGGCGCCCGGGACGATGGCTCGCCTTCGCCGCGAGCTCGAGCTTTCAGACGGCGAAATTGCCTCCTGGCGCTCCGCCGCCGATGCGATGTTCTTTCCCTACGACGACCAGAGGGGCATTTACGCCCAGGACGACACCTTCCTGACCAAGGCGCCCTGGGATTTCGAGGCAACCCCGGCGGAGCGCTACCCTCTGCTGCTCCACTATCACCCCTTGACGATCTACCGCTACCAGGTTCTTAAACAACCCGACGTTGTCCTGGCTATTCTCCTCCAGGGCTCGCATTTTTCCCGGGAGGAGAAGAAGCGGAACTTCGATTTCTACGATCCGCTGACGACCGGAGACTCCTCCCTCTCGCCGTGCATCCAGTCCATCGTCGCCTCGGAGGTTGGCTACACCGACCTCGCGTATCGCTACTTCAAGATGACGGCCAATATGGACTTGGAGGATGTGAACGGCAACGTGGACCACGGCGTGCACATCGCCAACATGGCCGGGACCTGGCTTGCACTGGTCTACGGTTTCGCCGGTATGCGGGACTACGACGGTGTGCTGTCCTTTGAACCACACCTCCCGCCGGCCTGGGACCGCCTCGCCTTTACCCTGCAGATCGCCGGGACCGCTCTCGCCGTCGATATTGCCAAAAAGAGCGTAACCTACACCGTCGTCGGGGAGTCGCCGGTTACGATCCGGCACCGGGGCCAAGAGCTCCTCGTTAACGAGCACTCCCCCCAATCCCTGCCCCTCGAGTGAAAACCTGCTCCGAAAGAACCGTTCTCTTTGATGCGCCGGAGAAACGGCGCCCGTATTTCTCTATGAATGGTACACCACTTTGCCGCCGTCGCCTTGATTCTGTTCCTCCTTTTTCCGGGGGCACCGCTCCCGGCGGTCGATCTTAAAGCGAAAACCACTTCCGGGGCTTCGAGCGACTACCGCTTTTCGAACCGCCTCTCGGTTGAGCTTGCCCGGGCGCGCCTGGTCGCCATCGACGTCCGGGAGGCTCCACCGGAGGATCTCCCGGGAAGCCCGGTGTACCAGACAATCGGCCTGACATCCCCTCTGTTCGTCGTCGGTCCTGTGGAACAGCAGGGTCTCCACCGAGTCGTCGGAAACCCCCTCGGCTACCGGGCAACCTCGTCGGCTCTGACCGAGGCGACGCGACTTCGCCTCGACGGCTCTTTCTCCCCGGCTTCCCGGGAGGCGGTATCGGTTCGTCTTCAGCAGGAACGGCTGCAGCTTTCCGGAATAAGGACGACGGCGGGCTACGCTTCCGGCAGCCTCTACGGGCGGCCTGTCGACCGACCGAGACTGCGAAGCGAGCTCTTTGTCGTCGCCACGGAGACCGACCCCAACGGTCTCGCGGGGTCCGAGGGAGACTCCTGGTACACAGAAAAACGCCCCCGCCCCGGGGGGCCCGTCACCTTTACAACCATGACCATCGAAGTCGCCCAAGGCCATTCCGGTTTCAAGGCCTTCGTCGGCGGCTCCCTCTCCCAGGCACTCCCGCCTGGGGCGTACTCGTTGCTTAGGTACGCCTACGCCGGGGAATCGTTGGAGGTCGCGGCGATCGCCGGCAGGCAGAGCGGCTACTACGCCGAGCCGGATGGGGACTACGCGACATCCCGAGACCGCCTCGGCGGCGTCCTCGTTTTGCGTAGGGGAACCGCAGAGCTCGAGGTCGGCCATCACTTTCGCCGGGAGCACCCCGCCGTCGACGGTAGCTCCCTCGGGGCCCGGGAGCAAGATACGATTCTCGAGACCGAGCTGCTGCTCTTCGACGCGGCCCACGGCGTGGTGCCCGTGAGAGGGCCCGATGCCCGAGGGGGCCTCCGGGTCGAAGCCGCCGGCCGCTGGGAGGGGAGTGTCACCCGGGACGGTGACGCCGGCGGGCATTCGACGCTAGAGCGGCGGCAGGAGCTCGGCGTCGGCGCAACGACCACTCTGTCCGGTGCCGCCGAGCTTGCCCTCGGGGCGGACTATTCCTACCGCTACCTTGGGCCTCCTCGGCGACGGCTTAGCCTGGAAGGGCGGCTCACGGGGAATCGGGGCCGGCTCCTCGGGCGAGTCGAGTGGGCCGCCGAGGATGGCCCACTCATTCCGACGGCAGATCTGGAGCTTCGGTGGAAATGGGAACGACGGGAGCTCCGGGTTAAGGGTAGCCACGCCTGGGCCGAGTCGGGCCGGGGAGGGGAGAGCCTTTTAGAAGTATGGCTCCTGCAACAGATAGGGCTCTGAAGGCCGGGGGGTCAGAGTTGCAGAATAAGTCGGGCAATCTGGAAGTAGATCGTCAGCCCGGCGACATCGATAACCGTCGCCATCAGCGGTCCGGCCATCACCGTCGGGTCCATCCCCAGCCGGTAGATGACCAGGGGCGCTACCGCCCCGATAACGGTGGAAAAGAGCACCACGAAGATGAGCGAGGCGCCTACGGCGAGGGCTTGCAACTCCTCGATACCCGGCGGCAAAAAGACGCCACGAAGCCAGAGAACACCTCCGAGGACGATCCCCATCAATGCACCGACGAGGAGCTCCTTGCCGATTACCTCCCCGATATCTCTAAAGCGGATCTCTCCCGTCGCAAGACCACGAATCATCAAGGTCGAGCTCTGGGTTCCGGAATTACCCCCGGTCTGGGTAATGACCGGAACGAACCAGACCAGGAAGGCGGCGGTGACGATAATCGACTGAAAGTGATTCAGCACGTTCGTGGTAACGGTTCCCGCAATCAAAAGGATGATCAGCCACGGGATACGCCGACGTATCAGCTGCCAGACCGACGACTCGGTGTAGCGGTCGAGGCTTCCCTCCATGGCTCCCATCTTGTAGACATCCTCGGTCTGCTCGTTCCGGATAACGTCGATAACGTCGTCGAAGGTAATGATGCCGAGAAGCCGGTTATAGTCGTCGAGAACCGGGATGGCGATAAGGTCGTAGGTCTCGAGAACCTTCGCGACCTCCTCCTGGTCCATGTCTTCCCGGACGGTTACCGCATCCCGGACCATGATATTGTCGATCCGCTCGACGTCGTCGTTAAACAAAAGATCCTTTAGGGAGACCACACCCATCAGCCGTCTGAGTTGGTCCACGACGTAGATGTAATAGACGGTTTCGACATCCCTCCCGGCGGAGCGGATAAACGCCAGGGCCTGGCCGACGGTAAGGGTCGAACGGATGGCCAGGTAGCGCGGTGTCATCAGCCCCGCGGCGTCGTCGGCGTCGAATCGCAGGAGAAA
>CAZTRQ010000131.1:0-6410 GCA_964616245.1 uncultured Spirochaetaceae bacterium
TGGTCGGCAAGAGCGCGCCCCGGACGGCGTCGTAGAAACCGAGGGAGAGCATGCCGCCGAAGAGCAAAACCGAGAGCTTTCGCTGTCCGGGGTCGAGGTGCGCCAGGGGATGCTTCACGCCTTACTCCGGGACTCCGGTCAAGTCCGCGACGCGCGCGTGGCGAAAGCAGTCCACGAGATGGTCGTTTACCAAACCGCAGGCTTGCATATGGGCGTACATGATGGTAGACCCGGCGAACTTAAAGCCGCGTTTTTTTAGGTCCGTCGCTACCGCGTCGGACTCCGCCGTGGTCGCCGGTACCTCGTCCATGCTCCTCCAGGCGTTCTGGATCGGCTGTTCTCCGACGAACCGCCAGAAGTAGCGATCGAAGGTTTCGAACTCTTCTTGGATCGCGAGAAAGAGGCGGGCGTTTGTAATTGACGAGGCTATTTTAAGGCGGTTGCGGACGATCCCGGCATCCCCCAGGAGACGCTCGACGTCCTCCGGCCCGAAGGCGGCCACCACTTCCGGATCGAAACCACGGTAGGCCCTTCGGTAGCCTTCCCGCTTCCGGAGGATCGTAAGCCAACTGAGTCCCGCCTGGGCACCTTCGAGAATAAGAAACTCGAAGTGGCGCCGGTCGTCGTGGACCGGAACACCCCACTCGGTGTCGTGGTACGCCTGATAGAGGGGGTCGTCCCCGCACCAGGGACACCGGGTTACGGCGCCCATCAGGACGCCCCTTGCTCGACCTGCACCTTTACGATGTTCTTCTTTTCGACCGCCCGGTCCATCGCTTCTTGGAAATCTTCGTAGGGGTAGACCACCGAGATAAGGTCTTCCACGGCGACCTGGCCGCTTGCCATCCAGTCGAGAACCATCGGGTAGACGTGGGCGTAGCGAAAGGAGCCGAAAACGTCGAGCTCCTTAGACATCACCAGGTTGATCGGGAGCGTGACCGAGTCGGGTTGGGTGCCGACCTGGACCAAGGTGGCCCCCCTTGCCGCAACCCGGTAGCAGAACTCGAGGGCGCCAGGATGTCCTGCGGCCTCGAAGAGGACTTCGTACCCGCCGTCCCGGAAGAGCCGGTCGGCGATACCCTCTTCGGTGGAATCCACGGCGCTACTCGCTCCGTGGGCAAGCGAAAACTCCCGGGAGTAGGCGTCCGGGTCCGCAACGGTAATATCGCCGGCACCGACGAGGGAGGCGACGGCGAGGACCATCTGACCGATGGTGCCGCCGCCGGTAATGAGCACCCGCTTGCCGGCGATGTTTCCCGCCCGCATGACGGCGTGGGCGCCGACGGCCATGGGCTCTACGAGGGCTCCGCCACCGTAATCGAGGTTCTTCGGAATGAGGTAGCAGTTCCGGGCCGGCATCGACACGTACTCCCCGAACCCACCGTCGATATGGGGAACCGTCGCGGCGGTGCCGCAGAACCTTAAGTTGGTACACAGGTTGTACCGGCCGCTTCTGCAGTAGGCGCACTTGCGGCACTCGATGGAGGGCTCGGCGGTTACCCGGTCTCCCTCGCTAAAGGCCGCGACGTTCTTCCCGACGGCGACGACGTCTCCGGCGAACTCGTGGCCGAGAACCAGGGGTGCCTGGGGCACAAAGCTCCCGATGCGGTAGTGGCGGTAGTAATGGACGTCGGAGCCGCAGATGCCGACCCGGCGAATTCTGATAAGCACATCGTCTTCCCCGACCACCGGGTCCGTTCGCTCTTCCTGCTTTAAGTCTTCGACACCGTGTAGTACGTAGGCTTGCATTTATACCTCCAGTGATGGTGGCGGCACATCCGCCGCTTTCGCCACTTGTTGCAACTCGGAAAACAGCCCTTCCTCTATGGGAATACCTCGAGAGCTTCGTTCGCTCCGGCGCTCGCCTTCGATTTCCCCAGGGTAGTAGACCCGGGAGAACCCTTCGAAGAGAGGCAGTTGGTGGAGCTCGTCGATCATTTCGCCAAGACGCTGTTTAAAGACGTCGAGTTTGACGAATCGATCGATGTCCCAGAACACCATGAAGTGCCCCAGGTTCCTCGGCTTTTCCATCTCGTGGTACATCCGGGTTATGTGGGGCCCATAGGGCATGCCGGACAAGAGCGACGAGAGGATATCGACCACGAAGGCGAGTCCGCTCCCCTTGTGCCCCGCCAAGGGATGCATTCCGACGACCGCCTGAGGGTCTGTCGTCGGGCGTCCCTCTTTGTCCACGGCCCAGTCGGCGGGAATCGGCTTGTTCTCCACCTTGGCCAGCTCTATTCGGCCGTAGGCGATGGTGGAGGTCGAGATATCGAGCATGAAGGGCTCCCCGGAGGTCGGAAAACCGAAGGCGATGGGGTTGGTACCGAAGAAGGTCTTTGCGGCCCCGTGGGGAACGACGATTGCGTCGGTATGGGTGACGACCATCCCCCCCATCCCTCGACGGACCGCTTCCTGGAGGAAGTAGCTCGCCGGCCCGAAGTGACTCGAGTTCCCGACGGCCACCGAACAGCTACCGTGGACCTTGCAGACATCTGCGCCCCGTTCCGCGGCCCTTCGTGCGACAACATGCCCGAGACCGTTGTCCCCGTTTACCCGGAGGATCGAAGACGCCGGCTGGTCGAAGGTAATCTTCGGCTCCGCCTTGATGCTTCCGTTGTCGAGGCGCCTAAGGTAGTGAGCCAGACGGACGACACCGTGGGTGTCGATGCCGCTGAGGTTCGCCGATACCAGACAATCCGCGACGATTCCGGCATCACCCTCGGGCACACCTCTACTCCGGAGAACCGCCTGGACGAAACGTTCTAGGTCCTTCGCGGATACGCGAAGGCTGCTTTTGCTTTCTTGCATGGGGCCATTCTCTCCTGCGTCCGTTTTGTGGTCAACATGGGCAGCCTGGCAGGGAGCCGCCTCACCGCCGGTCGCCATGCTCGGAATATTTATTCATTCGGCTTGCGAAAAGCCTCCCGATCCGATACAAAGGCGTTACATCTTCTTCCACAAAGGAGTCCTGACATGGAACGCCTCTTCAAGCTGTCGGAGCGGGGCACCTCGGTAAAGACCGAGGTCCGGGCCGGCATCGCCACGTTTCTGACGATGGCTTACATCATCGTCGTGAACCCGGGCATTCTCTCGAATGCCGGCATGCCCTTCGCGGGTGTTCTCTTCGCCACCGTGTTGGTCTGCGCCATCAGCTCCATTCTGATGGGCGTCTACGCGAACCTTCCTTTCGGTCTCGCGCCGGGGATGGGCATCAACGCCTTCTTTACCTTCGGTCTGGTGTTGGGAATGGGATTGACCTGGCAGACGGCCCTCGGCGCGGTCTTTATCTCCGGTCTGGTCTTCTTGCTCCTTTCGGTGCTAAAGGTTCGGGAGGCGATCGTCCGGGCTATTCCCGAGTCCCTGCGCTACGGGGTGGCAGCGGGAATCGGGATCTTTCTGGCGCTGATCGGCCTCGGAAGCGTCGGCTTTATCGTCGGGAGCCCGGCAACCATCGTTACCTTCGGTGGGATTACGCCGCAGGTGCTGCTCTTCCTCGGTGGCTTCTTGCTGACGAGCGTTCTCGTCATCAAGAAGGTCAACGGCGCCCTCATTTACGGAATCGTGGCTACCTCTATCGCCGCGCTTATCGTCAGCTCGGTAATGGCCGCCGGTGGTGCCGAGCCCTTCGTCTTCGTACCCGAAGCTATTTTCGCACTTCCGAGTCTGGAGGTCTTCTTTCAGCTCGATATTGCCGGAGCCCTCTCGGTCGGGATGATCCTGCCAATCTTTACCCTGCTCTTTACCGACATGTTCGATAGTATCTCCACCTTCGTGGGGGTCAGCGAAGTCGGGGGCTTTATCGACGAAAAGACCGGTCAGCCGCAGAACGTCGGCAAAGCGCTCTTGGTCGACGCCGTTTCGACGACTATCTCCGGGCTCTTCGGTACCTCGAGCGGAACCACCTACATCGAGAGCGCCGCAGGAGTCGAGGAAGGGGGGCGTACCGGGCTTACCGCCGTCGTCACCGGCCTTCTTTTTATTCCCTTTGTCTTCTTGAGCCCCCTGCTCTCCTTTATTCCCGGCGTAGCCACGGCACCGATCCTGGTGCTTATCGGAATCTTTATGGTAAAGCCGTTGATGAAGATAAAGTGGGACGATTTCGAAAGCTCGATTCCCGCTTTCTTGTCGATTATCCTGATTCCCCTGACCTACAGCATTACTCAGGGAATTATCTGGGGATTCTTGAGCTACTCTGCGATCAAGCTGATCCAGGGCAAGTTCTCCGAAGTACCGGTTACCCTCTGGATTATCGACGCCTTCGCTATTATAGCGCTGGCTACCGGGGCATAGGCTTCGGCCTCTTCTTTAGGCGCCTGCGACGGGCCCTCGCCGTCGCAGGTTTACGCCGAGTGGCCGAGAAGCTCTTCGTAGTACTTCTTCATCCAACGGTTGGACCAGCCCATAATGGCTGTGTGTCGGATGATGCGCTTTACCTCTTTCCGGGTAATCTTTGCCTCCCCGGTAAGGACCTTTGGGTTCCGCCGGGAGATCGCGAGGGTCCGGGCGGCGAAAAGCAAAGGCCAGGAAGTGGCCAATCGAACACGGTAGAGAAGCCGGGGCATCCGCAAGACGAAGAGGAGTCCGTCGTAGAGGTGGCTCTCCGCCATATCGATTAGCCGGGAGACGACCTCCAGGGAAAGGGTCTGGGTCTCTTCGTCGAAGAGCTGCCCCGGCTCCAAGCCCAACTCTTCGCAGAGTTGCCGGGGGACGTAGGACCAACCACGGTCGGAGTCCTTCTTGAGCCCACGGATTATGTTGACCGCCTGGAGCCCCAGGCCGTACTCCCGGGCGAGACGCGGGGCCCCCCGCATCTTTAACCGCAGAAGCGAAGAGACGTGGCTAAAGACCTCGTTGATCATCAGGCCGACGATTCCAGCGACATGATGCATGTAGTCGTCGAGATGGCCGACGGTGCGGACCTCTGGGCCCCACTCTTGCCACCGAGCCATACCGAGGGTGCTCTCCCGAAGGTGATGCCGGATGGCCTCCCGGCTATGCTCGGGAAGCCGGTCGAGGCTCTCGAGGAGCTCGGCGAAACGCCGGGCGGCTTCGAGCTCGGCGTCGCTGTCATCGTCTATCCACCCGAGGGCCGCCGAGAGCTCACGCCGAGCGCTTGCGGCACCCTCCTCGGAGCTCCCGGCCTCGCCGGCGACAACCTGGGCCCAAAGCCGCAAGTAGTGCGCCTTCTCCTCGGGAGTAAACACGGTATTGTCCTCGAGATAGTCGGAGACCCGGAACAAGAGGTAGGCGATCGTCATCGGTTCCCGGAAGCGCCGGGGAAGGCAGCTATTGGACAGCGCAAAGGTCCGGCTGACCCGCCGGAGAAGTCGGTAGAGGCTCGTCATGGTAGAGACTGCGGCACCCCGGTGCCCGGCGTGTGGAAGGACCAGCAAAGTCGGCATGACTTTTTTAGTATAGCCGAGACCGCAACCCGGGGTATACTCTTTGGTGTGGAGATCCACGCACTCTACTACCTCGACACCAAGCTGATCCTCGAAGAGGACCGAACCTACCTTCTCGGTCGCTCCCCGGAAAGCGATATCCCCCTTCCGGAAAAGACAGTGTCCCGGGAGCACGCCCGGCTCCGGGTGGAGGACGGTGTCTGGACGCTCCGCGACCTTGATAGCACCAACGGGACCCGAGTCAATCACCACACAATCAAAGAACGCGCACTATCCGACGGGGACCACATCTCTATCGGCCCCTTCGTCTGCGTATACCGTCACTTCCCCACCGAATCGCCGGAGATGCAGGAGTTCGACTCTCTCTTGAGCGACACGCTTCAGGTCGAGCGCCGGGTAAAGGAGCTCCTCGACCAGGCGCAGGGTCTCTCGGAAAAGGAAAGGATCCACGGCTTCAAGCACTTCTTAAATGGGTGGCGACAGCGGATGAACAGCATGGCGAACGTCGACACCCTGACGGGCCTCTTCAACCGCCGCTTCTTCGACAACCAGATTGCCTTCGAGGTCGAACGGGCGCTCCGGTACGCTCACGCCGTGTCTCTGGTGATGATAGATATCGATCACTTCAAACAGTTCAACGACACCCACGGCCACCAGAAGGGAGATGAGGTTCTTGCCGCGGTCGGCGCCCTGATAGAGGCCAACACTCGCTCCAGCGATATCGCCGCGCGGTACGGCGGCGAGGAGATGGCGGTAATTCTACCGGAGACAACCCGGAAGCAAGCGGCCGTCGCCGCCGAGAAGCTGCGCCGCCGCATCGAGACCGAATCCGAAGCCCGGACCAAGGTAAAGGTAACGGTGAGTATCGGGGTCGCGACGGTGGACGCTGCGGTCGGCGCGGACGCCGGCAGCGCCGGCGCCGAGGCATCTATCGGAAGCCGAGAACCCGCCGGCGGCTCGGGCACCGGGCCCGACGGCAAGCCAACCCCGGCGCTCCTTATCGAA